>JAUXFT010000023.1 GCA_030622755.1 Aestuariirhabdus sp.
CAATAACAAACTGATCGCGCAAGCGATCATTGTTATTGAGCCGGCGTCCGGTAAACAGAATTACGAAGTCACATTGAACGCTACGCAGATTAACGCAGGCATGAAAGACACCTGGTTGAACTTGCGCGGTCAGTTAGCCGCAGTCGCGGTTAACTTGTTTGTGAATCACGAGTACAAGTTCCACAAGCTCAATGCAGTCGGTTCCGGCGAGCCACTGGAAGCCGTAGAGCCTGATCAACAGCCTTGATTAGCCAGAGTATGGGAACGAGTCTAACGAGTGACCGTACATTTGGGATATTAACTAACAGCGCATAATGTATATTATGTTAAATTGAACATTGACGCATACATACAAGTGCAGTTGGAGTTACCGGATCCCCTCCCTCATCCAATTCATAATGTTAATGAGATTCAAGTGTTTTAAAAGCATGGGATGATGCTTGCTTAGACAGCGGCCGAAATTAATTATTCTCGGGTGAAAAAATATAAACTGCCCCTAAAAGCAATTATCTGTTATCCGACTTTGATAGCCTTTATATGTTTTATGTAGCATGCACACATAGGCGAACTGTTAGACAGCCGTGTCAAACCGGAACCCACTGAATGTGAGAGCTCCACAAGGACTGAAACTTTGTTAAATTAGTTTGAACCCTGCTTTGCAGCGTTTAAAACAATTTAAGCTGGCAAACTGTTTTCATGTAATGAGAGCGTCCAACCAAAAAAGCAATCTTACTTATTAAGTTGATCACTTAAGTTATTGTTTTAATTGCTTTCGACGTCTTTTTTAGATGACTAACATAAGGATAACTGGTCACTCTATAAATGCTCGAGCCGTAGATAGGTGCGTACAAAAAGCAAAAACCTGGAAAACCAGAACAGGGGCTATTTAACTGAAGAAACCTGTAGGCGGAAAAATATACGCAGGTGAGAAAAACGGAAGAATTTGGTGCATCAAACCACCCCGCTCTTTTGTTTTCTAGCCGGGTGGGTTGATATCATGCCGCCAGATAAAGAAGCCCTGGAGTACAGGTGTGACTCTAAGTTGGCTTGCAGTATTACCGCAGTAATTAACGCTGCGTTTGAAAATTCCAGACATCGGCTTTCGTTGCCATTAGTGCAGAACATAAAGCAATAAATAAAACGCTATAAACAATCATGGGACTCTCCTTGTGCGGACTCTTAAGGTCAATAGATACTGTGCCCAATGATTACTTATATTTACATTGGTTGAAATACGTAATATCCACAGACCACTAAGTGCAAATCCTCACAAGTACTGAGTGTAAGGTTTTCCTAACTGATACCCTCCTAAAAAAACCACATTAACTTCTTGTACACGCAAATCCGACGAATAGCGCTTATTATAAACTGCGCATCTTAAAAAATTTGTTATCAAGATACGCGTCTACATCCACGGTACAGTAAAGAGCTTTCTAATCGATCAGGCGTACTGGATTGGCTCTAAACAGCACCTTTTCCTCAAAATCATCTATCGATAGCGTGTCGATTACCTGGTAGCCCAAGTCAAGATAAAACTCTAGAAATTCAATGTTAGCAGTATCAAGCAAGCAACCCCGGGTATTGTTATTGGCCTCTACCAGTTCGTGAACAGCATCAATTAACTGCCTGCCATAACCATGATGTTGTTGACCCGGCTGTATCCCAATCAAAGGGATTTGATAAGTATTATCCAGGTGTGTAGCGACTCTCTTTTGGTAATCACTAATTCGTTCAGTGCAGCCAAATCCAGCAGTCAGGATCATCTTCCAGCGCCAACTAAAAATGCTGGGTAAAGTCTTACTATTAGGACCACAAATAACCGCGACACCAACGAGACGCTCATTAACCAGCAAGCCCAGAATTGAACTCGGGCTATCAAAATACACACGACACATCTCACGAAGACCACTGCGTAAGCGCTCAGCAAATCCTGGAATATCGGCAGAAAAAAGATGTCGATAGACTGGACACTCCCTGTACGCTTCGAATAGCAGTGATCTCGCCTCTCGCTTCCAGCTATTATCGAGAGTGATAATTCGTCCTTCATGAGCGCCAGGCTCAGGCTGCATGCCTTGCATACGTTTTCCTCCATAATGGGTCAGGTTAGTCGGCAGTGATACTATCTATGAAGTTAGCAAAGTGATGCGCTGTTTCCAAATTTTTAGCTGAAAATGAATCGCAGTAATGCCGTCTTTTTAACCTGAAGTTATGGTAAGCTTCTGATTTACTGTCACTTTATTTTTAACTTGAGGCGAAGTATATACCCACATGAAATTGTTCTCATTTAACGTAAATGGCATTCGCGCACGCCTCCATCAATTACAGGCTGTAATTGAGCGCCACAACCCGGACGTTATAGGCATACAGGAAAGTAAAGTAGTCGATAATGAATTCCCCATGACAGCCATTAATGAGATGGGTTACCACGCTGAAATCCATGGCCAAAAAGGCCATTACGGCGTTGCCCTGCTGAGTCGCATCAAACCTGACAATGTCATTAAGGGCTACCCAACTGACAGCAGCGCTGCACAACGCCGAATGATTATGGCGGAATACTCTTTTGAAGGGCATGCCCCCATCAAGATCCTTAATGGTTATTTTCCGCAAGGCGATAACCGCTCACATGAAACAAAATTCCCCGCCAAACGAAAATTTTACAGTGACCTAATCTCTTACCTGAAGGAACACCACACCCCTTCAGATCGATTAATTGTTATGGGAGACATCAATATCTCTCCAACCGATTCAGATATAGGCATTGGTCCTGATAATGCCAAGCGATGGCTGCGAACTGGTAAATGCAGCTTTTTACCTGAAGAGCGTGAGTGGTTAGGCCAGTTAATGGACTGGGGGCTGCACGACTGCTTCAGGGAGCTCCATCCTGAGAGCACAGACCAATACAGCTGGTTTGACTACCGGAGCCGGGGCTTCGAGGCGGAGCCACGCAGGGGGCTTCGTATCGATACTATTCTGGCTACTCCATCACTTCGAGAGCAATGTACCGAGGCCGAGATAGACCATGATATTCGAGGCATGGAAAAGCCGTCCGATCACTGCCCGATATGGACCTGTTTCGAGTAAAATAGATTGTGTAAAAGCCCTGGTTGTTAGGAGATTTGCGGATGAAGCTTAATGAAATAGATCTGAATCTGTTTGTTGTGTTCGAGGCAATATATAACGAAGGAAATCTTACCCGTGCAGGCCAGGTTGTCGGAATTACCCAGCCCGCTGTTAGTAACGCCCTCTCTCGACTACGTGACACTTTTGATGATCAGTTATTCATTCGTTCATCCCATGGCATGGTGCCTACACCGCTTGCCCAGGGCATAGTTGGCCCAATTCGCCAGGCGCTGCAATTAATGCGCTCCAGTGTTCAACACGGAGCTCAATTTGACCCATCTACTGCTGACAAACTATTTTGCTTCAGCATGGGTGATCTCACCGAGGCAATGTTTTTACCTCATATGTTTTCACGGTTGGCCAAAGTCGCACCCAAAGTACGGATTGAAAGCTTTCAGGTTAAACGCCGGGAAGCATCAAAAGAACTTGCCAGTGGGCGTATCGATTTTGTGGTTGATTCCCACCTCCCCCTTGACGATCAGCTTCATCACGTAAAACTTTATGAGGAGCGCTATGTTTGCGCCGTCCGCAAAGGCCACCCTCTAGCCAGCGAGACACTTACCCCGGATGATTATCTTAGGCTCGAGCACGTTCAAGTATCCAGCCGACGCAGCGGTCTTGGCTATGTTGATCTTGTTTTGGGCAAGTTGGGTCTGCAACGAAGAATCAACCTGCGAGCCAATTACAACCTTATGTCAACCAGTGTGATAAAAGCTACTGATATGGCTCTGACAATCCCGAATACATTGGTAGCCAATGAGCCTGACCTACATCTAATGGAACTACCTTTCAAAGGGGTTGATCCCCTTCAGGGATACTTGTACTGGCACGATAATGCAGAGCATGATCCTGCTTGTATCTGGATGAGGCAGTTTTTGATTGATATGTCCCGCGAAGTGTTTGGCGGGAAGCGGGCTAGCAATAACCAGTAACACCAAAACATAATGTATCACTGTACATTTAACCTATAAAATATTGATTTTATTTGTTTTTATCTTTTTTTTCAGCTAAGCATTTAGATATTAACTAAGGACGTGTAATGACCCAGCCTCTCTGGAAGCCACCGGCTGAGCGCGTAGCCAGCGCCAACATCACCACCTTCATGGGAGAAATAAATCGCGAATACTGCCTGCAGTTAGTGGATTACTGGCAATTACATCAATGGAGTATCGCTAATCCTGCAGAGTTCTGGAGCTTTCTCGCACAGTATGACGAGATTAAGTTTCACCGGGATGCTGATCATATTCTCAAAAAACCGAATCAGATTCCAGGCGCCCAGTGGTTTAGCGGATCTACCCTCAATTTTGCCGAAAATCTTCTGCGCCGAAGAGATAATCACACCGCCCTGGTTTTTCGTGGAGAGGATGGAGAGCGAAGAACGCTGAGCTATGCGGAGCTTTATAAGGCTGTCGCAGAGCTGGCTCAAGCATTCCGTGAGATGGGATTGCAAAAAGGCGACCGAGTAGCCGGTTTTATGCCCAACACCCCTGAAGCCATCATCTCTATGCTGGCGACTACAACCCTCGGGGGCGTATGGTCTTCTTGCTCTCCAGATTTCGGTTTAAATGGAGCAATCGATCGTTTTGGTCAGATTGAGCCCAAAATCTTACTAAGCACTGATGGATATCGCTACAACGGTAAAGTTTTGGACAACCTGGAGAAAGTAAAAGAAATTGAAGGGGTAATTAATTCCATTGAGCGCATAATCATTGTCCCTTTTGTATCTGACTCCCCAGACATAGAGAAGTTGGGCAAGGGTATTCTATGGTCAGATTTTGTGGTTTCGGAAGCCACAGATTTAGATTATACGACCGTAAACTTTAATGACCCGCTTTACATTATGTACTCTTCTGGAACTACCGGCGTACCAAAATGCATCGTTCACAACGTCGGGGGGACCCTGTTACAGCATCGAAAAGAACACCTCCTGCATACTGACATCAAGGAAGATGATGTTATATTTTACTACACGACATGCGGGTGGATGATGTGGAACTGGTTAGTCAGCTCACTGGCCAGTGGCTGTACACTGGTTTTATTTGATGGATCTCCATTTTTTCCTCAACCAAAATCCTTAATGGACATGGCCGAAGATGAAAATATTACTATCTTCGGAACCAGTGCGAAATACATTGCAGCTTTAGAGAAATCCGAAGTAAAACCCCGCATAAGCCACAATCTTTCTTCTCTGAGAACAATTCTATCAACCGGATCCCCTCTTTCACATGAAAGTTATGATTACGTATATCGCGACATCAAGGAAGATGTCTGTCTTTCATCGATCTCAGGGGGGACCGATATTCTTTCCTGCTTTGCACTGGGCGCACCGATTCTTCCAGTCTACCGCGGCGAGCTGCAATGTCCGGGGCTGGGAATGGACGTTCATTTCTTTGATACAGACGGCAATAGTTTATTGGATGAAAAAGGTGAGCTGGTGTGCCTGAACAGTTTCCCATCCATGCCGATCGGTTTTTGGAATGATGCAAACGGTGAGCGTTACCAGGCAGCTTACTTCAGTACTTTCCCTAATTGTTGGTGTCACGGAGATTACGGTGAGCGCACATCTAATGGTGGCATTATTATTCATGGGCGTGCCGATGCCGTACTGAACCCTGGAGGTGTTCGTATAGGAACGGCTGAAATATACCGGCAAGTCGAAAAAATACCTCATGTATTAGATTCCATATGTATTGGTCAGGAATGGCAAGACGATGTCAGGGTTATTTTATTCGTAAAGCTTCAGCATGGAGTATCGCTGGATGAAGCGTTAGTTAGCAGTATTCGCCAGACCATTAGGACGAACACAACTCCAAGGCACGTACCAGCAAAAGTTATCGCTGTTGCGGATATTCCCCGCACCATCAGTGGAAAAATCGTTGAACTTGCAGTTCGCAATATTGTTCACAACATCGCAGTTAAAAACACAGATGCCCTTGCCAACCCTGAAGCGTTAGAATTTTATCGGGATTTACCGGAACTGAGGAAAGAGTAGATTACCAATCAGAATGCGCTTAAAAGAGTGTGCAAATAAAGCCCTGAAGTTCTCTGTTCGCGCACTCGTTTTAAGTAAATAGGGGAAGTAAGGCACCTACAATGCTCACATTGTATGAGTTGGACGATCAGAATCTAATGCGCCGGCTAAATAGGTTTCTATCTTATTTCGCGCCATTTCATCTTTCTCATTAAACTGAACACCAACACCGGCAGCTCGGTTACCTTGTGCCCCCCGGGGCGTTACCCAGACAACCTTTCCAGCAACTGGAATTTTTTCCGGTTCATCCATCAAATTTAACAACATAAAGACTTCATCCCCAATACCGTAGCTTTTGTTGGTAGGAATAAATAAACCACCGTTGCTTACGAAAGGCATGTAGGCCGCGTAAAGAACAGCCTTATCTTTAATTGTTAGCGAAAGAATTCCATTTCGTGGCGCTGTTTTTAATTGACTCATAATATGCCTAAACCTTCGATATTAGATTGTATTATTGACTATTTTATCCAAGAGTTAAATGCAGCCAACGGATCAATAGATCTTCCAAGAGTAATTGTTTGTTAAAGTTAGCTGCCCCTTGGGCCAAAGCCCGCTGAGAATTAACCCAATCCAGAAGCTTATGCAAGGCCGAGGGCGATGCTTTACTTGCAATATAGCGTGCCATTCCAGCCATGTCAGGGTTTTTCATGAGAGCTACATCACCAGTTTGTTGCATGCGGATTACATCAGCTAACCAGCCGGATACCCAGCCAAGTAACTGACTCAAATCCTGGTCCATCCAACGCTGTGCAATATCAACAGGTGACGCTTGCCCTTTGGTAACCCCACCAATTTCTTCAATAAGGCGCGAACGAACGGATAAAATTTTGTCGTTAGCAAACTTCAAACTTGTGAGCGGCTGCCCTTCTGCCAAACTTAATAAGAGCCGCAGATTTTGTTCATCTTCATCGACCAGGCCAGATAACCACTCGAGTATGGTTTCTGCTTTAGGAACCGAAAAAGGCAACTGCTGGCAACGACTATTGATTGTCGCCAGCATCGTATTTTGTTGCTCACTAACCAGCATGATGACGGTTTTTTCACCAGGCTCTTCCAGGCATTTGAGCAGTGCATTTGCAGCATTGATATTCAATGCTTCTGCAGGATGAACAATAATAATTCGATAACCACCCTGCTGAGCAGTTTTATTGGCAAAGTTAATCACTTCCCTTACCTGATCTATTTTTATTACTTTACTTTTTTCTTCAGTCTCGAGAACTTTTAAATCAGGATGATTGCCCGTCTGGTTTAACTGGCAATCTTTACATTTACCACAGGCGCTCAACTTTTCCGGATGCTGACACAGCAGAAAACCGGCAAAAGCTCGCGAAAAAGAGTATTTACCAAGCCCCGCTACTCCTTTAAGTAAATAAGCATGAGAAAGTTTTCCTGCTTGATGCTGGGAGCAGAGGAGCTCCCACTGTGATTGTTGCCAAGGGTATGGGTACATTAACAATCCTGCATGATTTCCAGCCATCACCCTACTCCAACACATCAGCCACAATGCCGAGAACTTGCGCCCTGACCTGTGGAAGCTCCAGTGACGCATCGACTATGCGATATCGCTGGGGAAAAGAACTGGCTCGATGTAAATACTCTGCCCTGATCCGTTCAAAAAATGCAGCTTGTTCGACTTCAAAGCGATCGAGCTCACCACGCTGTGCGGCACGTTTCATGCCTACATCGACAGGCAAATCAAACAGCAAGGTTATATCGGGCTGCAATCCATTTTGAACCATTGTTTCAAGCTGGGCGATCTTATCCATATTGATGCCACGCCCCGCACCTTGATAGGCATAAGTAGCGTCTGTAAACCTATCACAAAGCACCCACTTACCAGACTCTAAAGCCGGACGAATAACTTCAGCAATATGTTGAGCGCGAGCGGCAAATGCGAGTAAAAGTTCTGCATCTTCAGCTACTTTTTCTTCTCGCTTGCTGAGCATTAACTCGCGAATTTGCTCAGCAAGCGGGGTCCCGCCGGGCTCTCTGGTGTGAATGAAATCTATTTTCTGCTCAGTTAAATACTGCTTTATAAATTCAACGTTAGTGCTTTTTCCTCCGCCCTCACCACCTTCAATCGTTATAAATTTCGCTGAATTAGATGCTCTCATTAGGGGCTAACTCCAGCGGCAGGCGATGATCTATAGTCCTTGCCGCGTTTAAATTGGTATTTACGTACCGCTTGATTATGATCTTTAAGGGTATTTGAGAATTGATGGCTGCCATTGCCTTTGGCAACAAAGTACAAGGAAGAACCCTTTAGTGGATGCAAGGCAGCATGAATTGCCTCTCGGCCCGCCAATGCGATCGGGGTTGGCGGCAAACCATTAATTCGATATGTATTGTACGGCGTGTATTCATTTAAGTGTTTGCGGGTAATGTTGCCCTGATAAGTACTACCCAGACCATAAATAACCGTTGGATCTGTTTGCAGGCGCATATTTTTTTGCAAGCGTCGAACAAATACACCGGCAATTTCACTACGCTCGCGCGGCACACCCGTTTCTCTTTCTACGATTGAGGCCATAATGAGTGCCTCATAAGAAGACTCATAAGGAAGATTTTTTTCACGAGCCTGCCACTCCTCATCGAGAACTTTGATCATGCGAGCGTTAGCGCGTCGTAATAACTCAATATCTGAAGTGCCTGATGTATAAAAATACGTATCTGGAAAAAACATGCCCTCCGGATTGCCACTAATATCAAGCTGCTCTGCCAAGGTTTCAGGATCTAACGCCGGCTCTGACTTCTTGATTGAACTAACCTGTTTGATTTCTTCCAGTACCTGTTGAAGGGTTCTTCCTTCAACCAGCGTGAAGCTAAACTGCTGGACCTCACCATTTATAAGCATCGTCATTAATTGTTCGATTCGTAAGCCCGGTGGCAACAGGTAGTATCCTGATTTTATTCTTGAGGCTTGGCCGTTTAGGCGGCTATACCACTCTAGCCATTGTGGTTGTTCAAGGGCGCCATTCACTTCAAGCGTATTGGCTACGGCCCTGATAGAGCTTCCTCGCTGCACTTCAAGCGAAAGTGGTTGAGTATTAGAGAGAGTAGATTCTGAAAACTTTTGCATGGCTATCTGAGCTGTAAATGCAGCCAGCGCAGCCAGTAACACTAAAGAAAATAGAGCTATAACTAGCCTCTTTATCATGTTTCAAGCACCTTGTTTAACCAGAGTTGCACCGTGCGCGTTAGATTGCCAACCTGCCAACACTGCTGAGCAAAGGATATAACTGGCCATACTCCAAAAACGCTATTACATACAAACACTTCTGACGCCAATAAGAGTTCATTTCTGGAAAGGGATCTTATTTGAGTTTTTATGCCTGAGCTTTTTGCCTGATCAAGAATATACTGGCGGCACACTCCTGCAACCCCACTCAACGTTAAGTCCGGAGTCACCAGAGTGTCGCCTTCGACAATAAACAGATTACTCATTGTCCCTTCAATGATTTGACCATTGATATCAAACATCAAACCCTCAGCAAACTCGGATGTTTGCCATTCTGCTCGACCCAACACCTGTTCTAAGCGATTTAAATGCTTCATTCCTGCCAAAGCCCGGGATAACCCAAGGCGCGTACTGCACTCGTATAAAGCCACTCCAACAGGTTGCGCGTTTTTCGGATAATCCGGGAACGGAAACAAACTCAGAATTCGAGTGCTCCCCTCACAACCCTGTGGGTTATAACCTCTTCCACCCACACCGCGAGTAATCGTAATTTTTAGCACTGACGAAACAGAAAGCTGAGTAGCAAGGAACGAAATTATCTCCGCGCGAATTTGTTTATGATCAACATGCAAACCAAGCTTTCCAGAGCTTGTTTCCAGTCGAGTCATATGGAGATCAAAAAGAGTTGGCCCCTGCTCGTTTATTCGGATGGTCTCAAAGAGACCATCCCCATAACTTAACCCCCTATCGAGAGGGCTAAGCGAGGAAGAAGGCTGACCATTTACCCAAACATTGACCATTACGAATCAATTTTTGAAAACAGCAAAGATCCGTTAGTACCACCAAAACCAAAAGAATTAGACAACACGTGACGAATATTCATGCTCCTGGCAATGTGTGGAACATAATCGAGATGACACCGCTCATCAGGATCATCAAGGTTGATTGTCGGTGGTGCAATCTGGTCACGAATCGCCAAGACAGAAAATATCGCTTCTACGGCTCCTGCTGCCCCCAGCAAGTGACCCGTCATAGATTTGGTAGAACTAATGGCGACTTTAGAGGCACTTCCACCCATTACAGCCTCAACGGCTCTACTTTCGGCGATATCGCCTGCTGGCGTGGAAGTCCCATGAGCATTAACATAATCTATTTGTGAAGGATCCAGGCGAGCATCATGAATAGCGTTTTGCATGGAAGATGCAGCACCTTCGCCACTTTCGGGAGGAGCGGTCATGTGGAATGCATCCCCGCTCATTCCAAACCCTGTAAGCTCTGCATAAATCTTTGCACCTCGATTTACTGCATGCTCATACTCTTCAAGCACTATGGCTCCAGAACCATCGCCAAGAACAAATCCATCGCGGCCTTTATCCCAGGGACGACTAGCCGCCGCAGGATCATCGTTGCGAGTTGATAGAGCACGTGAAGCGGCAAATCCTGCCATTCCGAGTTCACAAGATGCTTTTTCTGAACCTCCAGCCACCATGATATCGGCTTCATCGTAAGCGATATTACGAGCCGCCATCCCTATGCAGTGGGTCCCGGTAGTGCAGGCTGTGGCAACGGCATAATTAGGCCCCTTGAGTCCATGCATGATGGAAATGCGCCCGCTGGTCATGTTGATAATTGCGCTGGGAACGAAAAAAGGAGAAATTCGGCGAGGACCGCTCCTGGAAAGCGTCCCTACGCCCTCTTCGATCGTAGTGAGGCCACCAATTCCCGAGCCCATCACTACCCCTGCTCGACGGGCGTTATGCTCTCCAATCTCAACATTGGCATCCGCTAACGCTTGAGACGCTGCTGCAATACCATATTGCATGAAAACATCAATTTTGCGGGCATCTTTGGCGGCAATGTAGTCAGTTATTTCAAAGCCTTTTACTACTCCACAAATTTGTGTACTAAATGCTGAAGCATCGAAATGCTCAATTGTAGAAATGCCACTATTACCCGCAAGAACCGCTTGCCAGCAATCTTTAACGTTGCTCCCTACAGGAGTCACCATACCCAGACCAGTTACTACTACGCGCCGACGTGCCACTTTGGTTAACTCCTTGCACACTCTAAGGGGGGGTTACACCCCACAAACATAACAAAAGCCGCACTACATAGTAGAGCGGCTTTATAGTTTCAAACCAATTGACTGTTATTGATGGCCAATTACGTAGTCGATAGCTTCTTGAACTGTTGTGATCCTTTCAGCATCTTCGTCAGGAATTTCAGTTTCAAATTCTTCTTCCAAAGCCATAACCAGCTCAACGGTATCAAGAGAGTCTGCGCCAAGGTCTTCAACGAATGAAGCGCTATTTGTTGCTTCCTCTTCTTTTACACCCAGCTGTTCACAAACAATTTTTTTGACGCGTTCTTCGATGGTACTCATACCTTGATATGCTCCTAATTAATAATTCGGTCGACACACTATGGAGTCGCGCGATAATTCTATAAAATCGACAACAACCTAATCAAGCAGGAGTTACGTAATCTAACCAAATAGTCGGTAAAAACTCTTAATTAGTTGTATATTTGGCTAAAAAATAACCAATCCACCAAAAGCTGGCTAACCCATATACATACCACCATTAACATGCAGTGTTTCGCCGGTGATATATGCGCCACCATCACTAGCCAGAAAACCAACGACGGAAGCAATTTCAACCGGATTTCCAAGGCGGGCCAATGGTATTTGTGACAACATTGCCTGCTTCTGTTCTTCAGCCAACTCTCTGGTCATATCAGTATCGATAAAACCTGGCGCGACCGAGTTTACCGTTATACCCCTGGACCCAATTTCACGAGCCAAGGAGCGGCTAAAACCCTCGATACCAGCCTTAGATGCAGCATAGTTGGTTTGACCAGGATTGCCCATAGATCCCACAACCGAACTAATATTAATGATGCGGCCCCAGCGCGCTTTGGTCATACCACGCAAGCAGGCCTTACTAAGCTTGAATATAGATCCAAGATTGGTCGAGATTACATCCTCCCACTGTGAATCTTTCATGCGCATCAATATATTGTCCTGAGTAATGCCTGCATTGTTCACCAGAATCTGCGGAGCGCCATATTGATCAGCAATAGCTTTAAGTGCTGTTGAGATTGAATCATCGTCGCACACGTTGAGAGCCATACCGGTTCCACTTATGTCATTTTCAGCCAAAGTTTTAGAGATATTGTCTGCACCTTGCGCCGTTGTCGCAGTGCCAATTACCGTAGCACCAGCTTGACCAAGCTCGAGAGCAATTGCTTGCCCTATGCCCCGACTAGCTCCAGTAACTAAAGCTACTTTTCCATTTAAATTCATCGTCTTATGACCTATATCTAATGTTAGTTAATAAATCTGTCAATGGCTTTTTGCAAGGAGTCGCTGTTCTCAAGCGATGATACATTCAGCTTACGATCTATACGTTTATTGAGACCAGAAAGCACTTTCCCAGGACCGCACTCTAGCAAGGTATCCACTCCAAAAGAGGCTAACTTTTGAACGCTATCCACCCAAAGAACCGGGCTATACAACTGCTGAAGCAAGTTTTCACGAATCTGCTCAGGTGTTTCTGCAAGCCCTGCATTTACATTCTGTATTACCGGGATAACCGGTTGCAAAAAGGATACTTTTGAAAGTGAGTCAGCGAGTCTTTCAGCTGCAGGCTTCATCAAAGCACAATGGGAAGGAACGCTCACTGGTAATGGCAAGGTTCTTTTTGCACCCGCCTCCTTGCAAAATTTAATAGCACGATCAACTGCTAGCGCATCACCTGCAATCACTACCTGACCTGGCGAATTAAAATTGACAGCACTAACAACCTGGCCTTGCTCAGCCTGGGTACAAGCGGCAACAACTTGCTCATCATCCAACCCTAAAATAGCGGCCATCCCGCCAGTGCCGGCAGGAACTGCTTCTTGCATCAACTTCCCCCGTAAATGAACGATTTCTACCGCATTATTTAGCGATAAGCTACCTGCGCAAGTAAGCGCAGAATATTCACCCAGGCTATGGCCAGCCAAATACCCTGGTAACGAATTAGTTTTTTCTTGCCATAGGCGCCATAAAGCCACACTGCAAGCTAGCAACGCTGGCTGAGTGATTTCTGTACTGTTTAACTTTTCAGCCGGGCCCTCGAGTATTATTTCTCCAAGATCAAATCCCAGTGCGTCAGACGCCTCTATAAATGTATCTTTTACTACGCCATACGTTTCGTATAAATCAGACAGCATCCCTACTTGCTGGGAGCCCTGACCCGGAAATACAAAAGCTAGATTATTGCTCATATATAAGGTGACTCGCTTATCATACGTTTTTAGAAGCGCCCGCTTTAAACCCTCCGATGAGAATAGGCGAACATTTAGAAAGAGGCATTATAGAGGAAGGATTAACCGTCGAGGGTAAAGATATGTTTCCGTTTAGCTACATAGCTTTAAACAGGGACTTACTACAGATGTTTAAACAAGAAGGTGCTCAAGGTTTTCATTTAATAGATTAGGCACATCAATTTTCGCTTCATCCATCGCAATTTTAATGGCTTGCTTGATGCGCTTGGCATCTGAATCCCCGTGGCTTTTAATAACGATCCCTTGTAAGCCGAGCAAGCTGGCCCCATTAAACCGATCCGGATCAGTACTATCTACTACCCGTTTCAGGTACGGGCGCAGCAATAAGGCTGCCAATCTAGCTCGCAAACCCTGAGATGAAAGCTGTCTCAAATTGTTTCTCAACAGCTTTGCCAGGCCTTCGCTGGTTTTTAACGCAATATTCCCAACAAATCCGTCACAGACAATCAGCTCGCAATTTCCAGAAAAAAGATCCGAACCTTCGATAAAGCCATTGTAATTTAATGCTGGATTTTGCTGTATTAACTGAGCCGCCAGGCGAACCTGACCATTCCCTTTAGCCTGCTCCTCGCCAACATTCAGGAGTGAAATCCTGGGGTCTGCCTGATTGTGCAGCGCGGTAAACATAGCGCTCCCCATAACAGCAAACTGATACAGGTGCTCTGCGGTGCAATCAACATTTGCGCCAGGATCCAGCATGTAGGATGTACCTGTGATCGTCGGCAATCGAGTAATGATCGCCGGACGGTCAATACCCGGAAATGTTTTGAGAAGGAATCTGCCCAAAGCCATTAAAGCGCCCGTATTACCACAACTGACACAAGCTTGCGCCGCGCCCAGCGATACTTGCTCTAAAGCCACTCTCATTGAGGAATTACGCTTTGAACGAAGGGCAGCAGCTGGCTTATCACTCATCAGAATGACATCGGCAGCATGAACAATAGTGAGTCGTGTAGCATCATACCCGTTATGACAAGAGAGCTTGTCACGAATTACCTGGGTATCACCTACCAGAATAAGGGAGAGGCTCGAGTGCTCCTGAAGAATATCGAGAGCAGCCGTAATAGCTTCGTGGGGACCCAGGTCCCCACTCATAACATCAAGTGCAACCGTTGTTGCAGACAACAAATTACTCGTCGTCTTTGTCAGCGACTACTTTGTTACCACGGTAGAAACCATCTGGAGTCACGTGGTGACGAAGGTGAGTTTCGCCAGTAGATGCGTCAACAGACAAGGTAGGCGCGCCCAGGGCATCGTGTGAACGACGCATGTCACGTCTTGAACGGGTTTTTTTGCTCTTCTGAACAGCCATGCTAATAGCTCCTGATTAAATCAATTGTCAGATTTAAGGTTGGCAAGTACATCAAACGGATTCGGCTTTCTGGTTTCCTCTACCTCTGCGGCAAATTCTCCAGTCGAATACCCTTTGCTCATCTTGCATTCATCCTCCTGGTGGTAGGCGATAAGAGGCAGATCCAGAATCAACTCCTCTTCGAGGAGAGACGCTGTCACTAGCTCATCCTCACCGACCACAACAGGCTCGAAATGCGTAGGGAGTGACTTGGCTTTGTCTTCATTCCAGACAACCGCCAGATGACACTCACCATTCACTGTTAAATTAACCTCTTCGAGGCAGCGCTGACACAACATAGTGACAGACGCGGACATCGTAGCATCAATAACATAGAAACCTTCTTCATCGCGATAAAATTCGAGAGAGGCATCTACATTACCTTCATCATTTGCGAGATAATCGCGCAAATGATGAAGCTCCGACAGAGGAATGCTACCACGCATGCCTGCCCCTTTTCGGGCTAGCTTTCGTGGATCAATCTTCTTGGGAAGGGGCTCGGTCAACATAAGCGCGCAATCATAGGGATATCACCCCCTTGTGTCAAAGGGAATTACCGCAATAAAATGGGGAAAATCAAGCAATTAACACTGCGTTGATATCTTTCCGCTTATTTGAGCAGTTAAACACGACCTATGCATAGAAATCCCCCCAAAATTATACTCGCTTCAAGCTCACCTTACCGAAGGGCACTTCTGCAGCAATTAGGGTTATCTTTTGATTGGGTCGCCCCTGAAATTGATGAATCAAGACTAAAAAACGAGCCCCCAGAACAACTGGTAACAAGACTGGCTCGCCAAAAGGCAGAGGCTCTGCAAGGGCAATTTTCCAACCACCTCTTAATTGCGTCGGATCAAGTTGCAGTACTTAATGGTCAGGTTCTTGGCAAGCCAGGGAGCTCAGCTCACGCGGAGGTGCAATTAAAGAACTGTAGCGGGCAAAAGGTAACATTTCTAACCAGTCTGTCCGTCCTCAACACCAAAACGAATAAACGGCACCTTGAGCTAGATCGCTATGTCGTTGAGTTCCGCCACCTTAGTGATGCACAAATTAAACAATATATTAAACGGGATAATCCGATTGATTGCGCCGGAAGCTTTAAGGTTGAGGGTCTGGGCGCCGCACTCTTTAAACGACACCATGGAAACGATCCAAGCAGCCTGATCGGCCTCCCTATCATCCTACTTTGTTCGGCACTACTTGAAGAAGGGGTAGATGTGCTGGCATAGGCATCGACCCCCTCTTATCAATCACCATCTACCGAAGCGAAGTGGAGTCACTCCCCAACTGAGTGGCAAGAGCTTCAGCAGCACCCGTACCAATGCGCTTTGCAAAACGCTCAAGCGGTGATTCCTTTATAGTGAAGTCTACAATGTTAGACTCCTTCACCACCTCTCGAGCCACAAAACTGCTACTACCCAACCCATCAATCAGGCCATACTGGAGAGCCTGCTCACCAGACCAAATCAAGCCGGAAAAAAGCCTGGGATCTTGCGATAACCTGTCGCCGCGCCCCCGCTTAACGCTCTCAATAAACTGCTGATGCGTCTTATCCAGAACAGACTGCCAAAATTTGACCTCGGAATCCTTCTGTGGCTGAAAAGGATCGAGGAATCCTTTGTGTTCGCCAGACGTGTATATTCTACGGTCAACACCTAGCTTTTCCAATAACTCAACAAATCCAAACCCTGCAGCGACAACACCAATAGAACCCACCAGACTAGCCTTATCCGCATAGATCTCATCAGCGGCAGCAGCAATATAATACGCACCTGAAGCTCCAATATCAGAAATCACAGCATAAACAGGAATATCTGCATGCAGCGAGCGAAGCCTGAAAATTTCATCGTACACATAACCCGACTGTACCGGACTTCCACCAGGGCTATTAATACGCAATATAATTGCCTTGGTATTACTATCATCAAATGCATTGCGCAAAGCAGATACTATGTTATCAGCACTAGCGCTTTCATTATCTGCAATAACACCTTGCACATCGATAAGAGCCGTATGGTTTCCAGTTACCGTACCATCAGATAAAGATAAGTCTCCCGATGCACCCACAAACAGATACCCAAGAAAGAACAGGTATCCAAACGTCATCAACTTGAAAAAAATTCCCCAACGACGGCTACGACGTTGCTCCTGAACAATGCCACCAACGAGCGTATCAATAACGCGCCATTGGCGCTCCTCATCGGGCTTCGCCACAGAGGTAGATCCCTCTTTCCAATTATCTATATTCATTGCTGCTGTTCTTCCTTTAACTGGTATATCCAGCTCAAATATTTCTAAAGATCCAGGTGATCGATAACTTTATTGAAATGCGTAGCTGTGAGGACTGGGGCATATTGAACCAGGCGGTCCATACTGTGGGCACCATAACCCATTGCTATGCGATCTATTCCCGCACGTTGCGCCATTTCCATATCATACTCTGTATCCCCCACCATAACCGCTTCGTTTGGCGAACAACCAACCTGATCCAAAATTTCGAATAACATTTTCGGGTGGGGTTTTGACCGGGTTTCATCGGCACAGCGAGTAGTATCAAACATCTCATGCCAGCCGTGCAAATCAAGAATTCGGTCTAATCCCCTACGGCTTTTCCCTGTTGCAACAGCTGTTTTCAAGCCTGCGTTTTTGAATAAATTAACTCCCTCAACTACAGATTCAAAAAACGCAGACGGTGACCTTTCAGCCTCTATAAAGTGATGTGAATAACGCTCTTTCATACTGTTTATTAGAACTGGAGAATCAATTTCGGGGTAAAGCTTACGAAACGCCTCTGGAAGCCCTAAGCCAATAATGTTTTTATAGGTATCTTGTGACAAGACGTCTAGTCCGACATCTTCTGCAGATCTTGCAAGGCACTCACTAATTCTGTTGGCAGAGTCAACCAAAGTACCATCCCAATCAAATATTATAAGTTGATAGCGCTTAGTCACTCTTCAGCCCTCTTAAGGCATTATGTAAATCTTGGGGTAACATCGCCTCAAAATGTCGCCTTTCTTCACTTCCCGGCAACCTGATATCAAGTCGAACTGCATGCAAAAACAAACGTTTAACCCCCCTCGCTTTAAATAGCTGATTAATCTCTTTAGTAGCGTACTTGTCATCACCAATAATGGCATGCCCGGCATGCAGTGCATGCACCCTAATCTGATGAGTGCGTCCAGTTATTGGGGAGGCCTCAACTAAAGTGCAATCACCAAACCGATCCATTACTTTAAATCGAGTCAACGAAGCCTTTCCTTCGGGATCAACGCGAACAATTCGCTCACCAGACTGCAGTGTATTTTTCTTTAATGGCGCATTGATTTGCTGCTTGCGGCTAGGCCACCGACCTCCAACAAGAGCCCAATAAGTTTTTTGAATCTTGCCAGTTCGCATCTGCTCATGTAAATCACGCAAAGCACTACGTTTTTTTGCAATCATTAAACAACCTGACGTATCACGATCAAGCCTGTGCACCAACTCAAGAAAGGGTTCGCTCGGGCGAGCATCTCTTAATGTCTCTATCAATCCCAGACTTATACCGCTCCCGCCATGAACCGCCAGACCAGATGGTTTATTAACAACTATTAATCGTTCATCTTCATAGATAATCGAAGACTCAACGCTTTCTTTCAACCACTTACCTGCATGTGGTAACTCTTTAGCACTAACCCTCACAGGCGGTATGCGAACCATATCCCCACACCGCAAGCGGTAATTCGCCTTAATGCGCCCTTTATTTACCCGCACCTCACCCTTACGGACTATGCGGTAGATTAAGGTTTTAGGAACTCCTTTCAAACGGGTCATTAAATAGTTATCTATTCTCTGCCCGGCACGATCTTCATCAATCTCGTCAATTTGTACCCGAGGCTTATGCTCTTCCGGATTTAAGCCATTTTGGGACTCTTTATTCATCAGTAAATTCTATCAGTTTTGTCGTAGATTGAAGCACTTGGGTTTTCCTGTTATATTCGCGCTGCTATACCAAAGATACAGGCACGAATATTTAAGATTTCGCGCCCGACAAGATAGCAAAAATTACAAGCCCGGGGTTTTTAGACCCTGGGGCAAATGGGACAGTGTAGTGATTTCCGAGGAAAACCCTACACTCGATTACAGCCGCTTTCGTCAACGGCCCCATACCAGATTTGACGTGTAAGGTGGAGATGTAAAGCCGCCCGGATGACCAGAGCCAGAGTATACCTGAGCCGTTCATTAAAATAGAGTCCTATCCGGTACTTACGGCCTATTCCTCCGTAAATGGGTAACCCAGAGGGTTCCTGTTAAAGCAAGCGCTATATCGTTACATTTAAAGAGTGTATGACTGATAGCCAACCACCGCTCAGTGCGAGGAAACACTTTGTTTCCCCCGAAGCGAGTGCCTGACACAGCAAGACTGATGTAGGGTGCCTTGAATCAGAAAGCTCTGATTAAATTGGTACTACATGAAAAGAATGCTAATAAACGCAACCCAGCAAGAGGAGTTGCGTGTAGCCCTCGTTGATGGGCAACGTCTATACGATCTGGATATCGAATCCAGCGCCCGCGAGCAGAAAAAAGCGAATATCTACAAAGCCAAAATCACACGCGTTGAGCCTAGTCTCGAAGCAGCTTTTGTTGATTTTGGTTCTGAACGCCACGGATTCCTCCCCCTTAAAGAGATCTCTAGAGAGTATTTCCAAGCCTCTGCTAGCGGCAATAAAGGTCGACCTAGTATTAAAGAGGTCATAAAAGAAGGGCAGGAAATTATTGTCCAGGTAGACAAAGAGGAGCGCGGAAATAAAGGCGCCGCTCTCACCAGCATGGTAAGCCTTGCCGGCAGATACCTGGTATTGATGCCCAATAACCCTCGTGCCGGAGGGATCTCTCGCCGCATCGAAGGCGAAGAGCGTGCCGAGCTTCGCGAAGCGCTAAGCCAACTCAACATTCCTGAAGAGATGGGTGTTATTGTTCGCACAGCTGGGCTTGGTCGTGGTAGCGAAGAGTTGCAATGGGATCTTGACTACTTGCTTCACCTCTGGAGCGCGATAAAGAACGAATCTGAAAGCAAAAAAGCTCCTTTCCTGATTTATCAGGAAAGTGATGTGGTTATTCGTGCTGTCCGTGACTATTTACGTCAGGATATCGGCGAAGTGCTTATTGACCAACCTGAAGCCTATCAAAGAGCGATGGACTTCATTTCCCAGGTAATGCCGCTCTACCAGAGTAAAATAAAGCTCTATGAAGACAGCATTCCCCTATTCAACAAGTATCAAATAGAACGTCAAATTGAAACTGCATTTGAGCGTGAAGTTAAGCTCCCATCCGGTGGTTCTATTGTTATCGACCCGACTGAAGCCCTGATATCAATCGACATTAACTCTGCGAGAGCCACTCGAGGCGCAGATATTGAAGAAACCGCTTTAAACACCAACCTCGAAGCTGCTGACGAAATTGCCCGCCAGCTTCGCTTAAGGGATATGGGAGGGTTGGTCGTCATTGATTTCATCGACATGGGACCCGTGCGCAACCAAAAAGAAGTAGAAAATCGTATCCGTGACGCCCTGCAAATGGATCGCGCTCGTGTTCAAGTCGGCCGTATTTCTCGCTTTGGCCTGATGGAAATGTCACGCCAACGTCTGCGCCCTTCTCTGGGTGAAACCAGCGGCGTGGTATGCCCCCGCTGTAGCGGTCAAGGTTCTATCCGCGACATCGAATCACTGGCACTCTCTGTTCTTCGAATCGTCGAGGAAGAAGCCCTTAAAGATCGCACATCTGAGATTCGTTGCCAGGTACCTGTTAGCGTCGCTACGTTCCTGCTCAATGAAAAGCGCACAGCCATCAACGAAACCGAAGAACGCAACAAAATTCGTGTTGTGGTAATCCCCAATCCTGATTTGGAAACACCTCATTACGAAATACAGCGACTCCGCGATGACAATGAGGCTGTTATCAGTGGTGAGCCCAGCTACGAAATCACATCAGAAGTAGAGAGCCCCGTCGAACCAACAGCACCCACTCGCGCCCAACCACAGCGTACAGAAGCGGCTGTCAAAAATATTGCTCCGTTACAGCCTGCACCAACTCCAGTTGCTGTTAAAGCCAAACCAGGTTTATTCAAATCACTGGTTAGTTCCCTGACAGGTATTTTTAGTTCTGAAGAGGTCACTGAGACACCGCCTGTAAAACCTGCCAGAGCGAAGAGCGGCACGAGAAATGACGATCGCCGCGAACGTGGAAAGCAACGCAACAACCGAAACAGCAATCGAAATGATCGCCAGCAGCGAGCACCTCGCAACGAAAGAACTGAGAATAGCGATCGCACAAGAAATGACGGGGACCGTCAAAATCGCCCTGACCTAAATAAAGACAAACCTGGTCAACAAGGACCCCAAAAAAGCAAAGAAACGAACCGCTCTGCCAAGCCTCAAGAAAGCCGTAGCAGACAGCGCGATAATGCGAACCAGAACGCTCCTAAAAATGCCGAACGCCCTGAACAGCCTTCCAGCCAGGAATCAAAGCGTCAGCGCCGTCCACGCTCTGCACAAGGTCGCCGTAACAACCGCGTATCTCAAAGAGATATCAAGCAGCAGAACGCAACTCAACAAGAGATCATTGAAAACTCAACTCAGGCTGCTCCTGCCGAACCAGCTGTAACTGTTTCAGTTGAAAGCGCACCAACGACTGCAAATAGCACCGCTCCTTCACCCACAAATGAAACTAGGATAGAGAATGTAGCCGAGCAGCAGAATCAGAGTAAAGAAGCCACCAAAACAAGGCGTCGCAGTGCCCGCAGGCCTAGCCGTACCGAGCAAAAGCCTGCAACTGAAGCACAAAACTACTCTAATGATACCTCTAGAAGCGAAACCTCAGCTGCTGAATCTGCAGATAACAAGGCAACACCAGCAACAAGCGTTAAAAAAGAAGATACAACACAGAAACCTCATAAAGAGCCAACCACCGAGCAAGTCTCCAGCACCACCTCAGCTCCCGCTCCTCAACCTGAAACCTTAACTCAGGCTACCAGCGATCCAGCCCCGGAACCTGCTGTTAAGAATCAAGTCGTCTCGCAAGAGAAAACAGAGTCAGCGGATGCGAATTCCAGCGAACCGCCAAAGAAGCAAACCCGGCGTTCAGCCAGGCGTAAAGCTGTAGCAGAAAAGCCAGTGGCTGAAACACCTGTGTCTTCTTCACCGCAGGAAACTAAAGCGGTTGAGGCAAAAACAGCTAACCAAGAACCGTCTGCAGAAAAGCAAGCAGGTGCAAATACGCCTGTTAAGCAGGTTCTAAAGCCTCGTCGTTCGCAACGTTCTCGCTCTCGTGTCAACAACGATGCAAGGGAAGCTAGCAAAGCAGAGGCCGCTAACGAAGTTGCATCTGTACCGGTAGAAGCCCCTGAGGCAGAGAAAACAGCACCTTCCGAAACTTCCGTTACGCCAGAATCTAAAGACAACGCGTAATACTCTACAAAACGGGCTCGGTAACGGGCCCGAACCTCCTCTTATCTCCCTCCTCCTCGAAGCTTTACACTGCTGACATTTCAATTTCAGAGTCTATATTTCAAAACTGGTATAGCGTCTGATTGAAAACTTATCTTTTGTTTTTGATTTACACCCGTTTATCAAGCCGTAATTAATATCTACTTTTTTTTGTATTAGGTGCTTAACTAATAACATTATCAGGTTACGGAATGTTGGGAGCGAACGTATGCCACTTGACAGCATTATTGGGCACCGAGGTTGTGCCGGTCTTGCACCAGAAAATACCGAAGCAGCAATACGATATGCAGCAAAACTTGGCGTTAATTCCATTGAGGTCGATGTCGCCTTAACGCAAGAAAACTGTCTGGTTATATATCACGACGAAAACCTCTCCCGATGCTCAAATGGTAAAGGAAAGATCCGCGATGCAAGCTGGAGCTATTTACAAACGCTCGATACTGGAAGCTGGTTTGACGCACGATTTAATCACTGCCGGATACTTCAACTGCATGAGCTGATCGAGCTGGTCAACGACCTTAAGCTCACGCTCTTTCTTGAGCTTAAGGTCCATGAGAAAGAAGGAAAAGAGTTGGCTTGCAGGGTTGCTCCTATAGTTTCCGAACAGCTTATAAATCTTAATAATCTGGTGATCTCCAGTTTTTCTTTGGAAGCACTAGAAACCTATCATGAGCTCTGCCCGAAACAGCAAATCGGCTGCTTATTTAAGAGCCTGCCCGCATCGTGGGAATCTATCGCTGATTCACTCTCTGCAACTACTATCCATCTTAAGGCGGGTGCAACCCCACTTCAAATCCAACGGGTTATAGCCCGTGGATACCTTGTCTATCTTTATACGATCAACAACATAGCGCACTATAAGAAAGCAATGGATATGGGTGTTAGAGGGATATTTACTGCCTACCCTGACCGCTTTCTTGCTCTCACAAACCCTTAAAATCATGAGGCAGCTACTTTTTATGGCAATGCAGGTGAGCGCAACATTTGCCTTATAGCGTGGCATCTTCTATATAAAGTGATTCTATAAACATAATAAAGGTGGGTCTGATGAAGAAGTTGATTGGAAAAGGATTATTGGTGGCGACAGCAGCAATTTTGCTCACTACCAGCTCAATAGCCAGCGCGGAAACACTCCGCCTACTGACATGGGGAGGCTATGCACCTCAAGGGGTAATCACAGCATTTAAAAAAGAAACGGGCATAGACGTTCAAGTCACTAAATCTAATAATGAAGGCATGATTTCCAAGCTACGTGCAACACGTGGCGCGGGCTTTGATTTAGTGCAACCAAGCCAAGACCGTATTGCAAGTGCACAGGCAGATTTCGACATATATAAGCCTATTGACCTTAGCAAAATAGACAGTAGTCAAATCATCAAATCCATGTTTGAAGCAACTAAAGCAAACACATCATATAACGGCCACGTATATGGAGTACCTCACGTCTGGGGAACTAGTGGGCTAGTCGTAAACCGGAAACTGGCTCCTAAAATAATGGATTATACCGACCTCTGTTCTGCTGAGGTTGCTGGAAAAGTTTCTTATCGTCTTAAGCGCCCTACCCTGATTGGTTTTGCGTACGCCATGGGTGAAGATCCATTTGCCGCATATAATGACACCGTTAAATATCAAGCAATACTCGATAAGGTCCAGGCCAAACTCATTGACTGTAAAGCAAACGTCAAAGCGTACTGGAGTGGTGGCGATGCCCTAATGAATCTGATCCGTTCAAAAGAAGTCGTAGCAGCCATGGCATGGGATGCTGGCGGGTGGAAGCTGAATAACGAAGATCCCGACGTAACCTTTATTGCTCCAAAGTCAGGTGCATTAGGCTGGATTGACACTTTCGCAATCCCGCGCAAGAGCAAGGCTGAAGACGCAGCATACAAATGGATTAACTTCGTTATGCGGCCAGAAATTGCTGCACAAATTACAGCTGCTGCTGGTAACTTTACGGCAGCAAGCAATGGTGACGAATTTGTTACAGCAAAACTCAAAGGGCAGTTTCAGGAAAGCTTCCCTACCGCAGACATCGACAATATAAAATGGTATCCACCAGTGCCAGCTGGACTTGAAGAATTAGAAGGCAAAACACTTGACCGCATCAAAGCGGCTCAGTGACAGCCTGTTCTTGAGGAGACCCGAACGGGTCTCCTTTTCTTTTTCATCCATGAATTAAACGGGTTTCATGTTGACTGACCAGCACCTAATCGATCTTGAATGTCTATCTCTCAGTAAATCATTCGGCAATTTCATTGCAGTAAAAGACCTGTCCTTCAAGGTTCCAATCGGATCATTTTTCTCAATTCTCGGGCCATCCGGTTGCGGCAAAACAACATTATTAAGAATGCTAGCCGGATTTGAAACTCCCGACAGTGGTGACATACTTATTAAGGAAAAGTCAGTTTTACAGGTTCCTCCCAATCACCGTCCGGTAAACATGGTGTTTCAACACCTGGCCTTATTTCCAAATATGAGCGTGTCAGAAAATATCGCCTATGGATTAAAACGGCGCAAAATGTCACCTACGGATATAGAGCCCCGAGTTCAACAAATGCTAGATAGAATCGACCTGCCAGATAGTGGAAACAAACAAATATCGCAGTTATCTGGCGGACAGAAACAGAGAATCGCCATAGCACGCTGCCTTGTGCTTGAGCCAGCTCTTTTGCTCCTTGATGAACCGCTAGGTGCTCTGGATCTAAAACTGCGGGAGCAGATGAAAATAGAGCTGAAAAGAATGCAGGCACAATTTGGCACGACGTTCATCTATATTACCCATGATCAGTCTGAAGCATTAGTCATGTCTGATCAGGTTGCTGTCATGAACGAAGGCGTGTTCGAGCAGATAGCATCGCCGCAGGAGCTCTATCATAACCCCGCCACTGCTTTCGTTGCTGCGTTTGTCGGAGACAGTAACAAGTTTCTGGGGACAATTTGCAAAACGGAACAACAAGGGTGCGAGATAAAGACGAAGCTTGGGGTAATAAAAGCTAAAAACAATAGCCTTGACGTAGGAGAACCCGTAAGTATTTTTGTGCGGCCAGAAGCGATTAGTATTGATCTATCTTTTCCCCAAACAGCGGAGCATCTGCAAGCGCACAATCACACAGAATCTAAAGCAAACCACTTTAAAGCAATCATCGAAAACGTCTTGTTTGATGGAGCTCGTAGCCAGTTAATTGCCAAACACCCTCTTCTCGACACCCCGTTGAATATTGCCTACCCTCACGCGACCGCCGATATACCCTTTAGCCCAGGACAAGAAATAGACATTAGCTGGAACGCCGAAGATACACTGCTGTTTTCAGCCTCAGGGGCCTTGAATGCAGCCTGACAAGAACAAGTTAGCTCTGTTTCTATTACTAACTCCACTTCTGGTTTGGTTGCTTTTACTTATCGTTATTCCACATCTGGATATGATGTTAATTTCACTGCAAGAGCGTGTCGCAGCACGAGAATATCGCACCAGTTTTTCGAATTACATTGAATTTTTTTCTGAGCCCTTATACATCAATACATTCATTCGCACTGCAGTGATGAGCATACTCGCCACACTCCTGACATTGCTCATTGCATTCCCTGTTTCCTATTACATAGCAAAGATGATGAAAGGTCAGAGCAAACAAATATTATTTTTACTTTGCTTAATACCATTTTGGGTTAGCGAACTTGTACGTACCTACGGATGGATGATTCTTCTGCGCGAATCCGGAGTGATAAGTTCACTACTTCAAAGCCTGAGTCTCGTGAACGGCCCCATTGAAATGCTTTATAACGATGTAGCTATTATGGTAGGTCTAATTTATGGTTCCATGCTCTTTATGATTGTCCCACTTGTAACCACTCTTGATAGCCTTGATGACAGTTTGATTGAAGCCGGCTATGACCTCGGTGGAAGCCATTGGAACGTATTACGCGAAGTGATTATTCCTCATGCCACTCCAGGAATTACCAGCGGATGTATCGTCGTATTCATGTTATCGCTTGGTAATTACTTAACGCCTGTGTTACTGGGTGGCAAGGATAGCTTATGGTTTACTGAACAAATCTACACCCAATTTATTACCCGCTTTAACTGGGAGCAAGGCGCCGCTCTTGGAATGCTGCTCTTGCTGTTATCTTCTTTGATTGTCTGGTTAGGGCTAAAGCTCAGCGGCCAGTCTTTCCGCAAAGTAATGAGTTAAACAAGCATGATCCCCTCTATTCCAACTAGCCGTCAGTTTCGCACTATCTATGCATGCTATGTCGCACTCTTTTTTGTTTATCTGGTACTCCCTCTAGCCGTAGTAACACTTTTCTCATTTAACAACAGCATGTTCCCATCACTCCCCTGGAAAGGTTTAACGCTAGACTGGTATTTTGGTACAACTGAACCTCGCTTGGGAGTATTTCATGATACTGCCCTGCTAAGCGGAATCTGGATCAGTTTCAAGATCGCCATTGGTACAACGATTCTTAGCTTGAGCGTTGCGACTTGTAATGCTTTTTTGTTTGAAAGAGAAACCTTTTTCGCAAAAAACTTTCTTTACGTAATGATGCTAGTTCCCCTGGTCGTTCCTGGTGTCATTCTGGGGGTTTCCATTTTAATTTTTAGCAGTAACGTTGCTAACACTGTCGAAGATTTGTGGGGTTATGATATCGAATCTCTCAGGCCTGGCCTGTTGTTAGTTGTGCTGGGTCAATTTGCCTTCATTACAACCATTTCAACTCTTGTTATTTCGGCGCGCCTGAGAAAGTTTGACCTGAGCCTGGAAGAAGCTGCATTAAATCTTGGCGCGACCCGCCTTAGTGCCATCTGGACTGTCACCATGCCTTTTCTAAAACCAGCACTCGTTGGTGCAGCTATCGTCAGCTTTCTAATGTCCTTTGAAAACTTCAATACAACATTAATGCTGGTCGGCTCAGAGGCACCATTAACAATAGCCATGTTCGATCGATTACGAGAAGGTTCTACCCCGGTCATCAATGCGGTCTCAACGCTGTTGATGCTTGCCTCTGCTTTGCTTGCGGTAATAGCTATCTTTGTCCAGAGAAAAAAACCCGAGCAATGAGACTAATGGTTGCTCTGCTTAGCAAAAGTAAAGGCTAAAGAATCGAGGGTAACTCAGCAAGCGAGGACAGGGTTTTCGTTGGCGATACTCCAAAATGATCAAAAACAGCGTTCGAATTACGTCTAATCCAGACGCTATGCAAACCACAATGGAGAGCCCCTATAACATCGAAAGCGTTTGAAGAGATTAGCCAGCAAGACTCGGGGCTTGCGTCCGTTCTTTTCAATAAGTGTCGATACACTTCCGGGTCAGGTTTAAAGCTTTTCACCTCATCAACACTGATAATATCGAGAAAATAGTTTCTCAAACCGGCATTTTTCAACACTATATCTACAGCTTCTGAAGTACCATTTGAAAAAGCGTACAGCGAGCATTCATCTCGAGCTAGACTCTGAAGGGTGAGCTCAACATCATCAAATGCAGGAAGAGACTGATAACTTTGTAACACTGCGTCACGTTGCAACGGCGTCAATGATAAATTATAGAGCTCAGTACAATAATTAAAAGCATCCAGAGTACAGCCTGCAAACGTGTTATAGCTCTTCATCAAACCTCGGCGAAAGGAATATTCGAGCTGTTTTTCACGCCACTTTGTTGAAAATTCATCGGCTTTGTCTCCCAAAAAAACTTCAAGATGGCGAGTAACACCAGCCGTATCAATCAAGGTTCCATAAACATCAAATGCCAATACAGTAGCCATAACAGGGCCCTTAATAGCATGAAACAATTAATAAGTGTTGCAAAAAAAAATCAACAGCGCACAAAAATATTTATTTCTTAACCAGCTCTCGTATTAAGTCTACTGTGCAGAGCGTCTCCCATTTTTTGTGCATGAATTAAGGGTTGGTTATTTCAGCATGTAGATTGTAACAGCGCGGTTCAATTTCCAATTCAACACCAAACAATTCCAAGACTCGCGCCTGGATCTCTGCTGCCAAATCGAGTAACTGTAGAGATTGAGCGCCACCG
>JAUXFT010000110.1 GCA_030622755.1 Aestuariirhabdus sp.
AGACCCCAAACCTTAACCACTTTATCTTGATTGTATAAATCCAGGTTCAAAGCTGAACCCATGCCCACGTCTAATACGTTCCCATAGGCCAGAGGCACCACCTTAGCGCGCAGCTTCATTACGGCATCGGTAGAGCATCCGCAATTGATAATGTGCGGAAGAATATTGTCCTCATAAAAACTCACAAAAAACCCCTGCTTTTATTTTTAATAACTTGCCTTGGCTTTGCATAACCTGCTTGTGCTTTACATAAAGAGCCGTGAAAGAAACAGGAAAAACTTAAAAGTTCACACGAATTCAGTCGCTTGAGTGCTACGAACCCACAGTTTAAATCAGTCAAATTATTTAACCACTGTCGTCACTTCTGACAGTAAACGGGTACGATCTTCATCCGTCGCTGGCGTGCCCGTTTCATAAAAATGTTTCATGCCAGAGGCCACTTTAGGGACTACTTTTTTCATCACATTGTTAAGGACTAACTTACACAATAATTTACCAAACGCTCCCCAAGGCAGGGCATAGCTCATGGTCATTATTACTTTTGTTTTATTATTACCGGCATCTTTCAGGGTGTAGCGCCACTGAGCCACAGCAAATGGCTTCAGCTCATGCTGTTCATTATGCAGTCGCATCAAAACAGTATGCGGTTCAAACGCAATAATGGTCTCATTATTGTATTTGTCATCACCCATATATACTCGACGACAGGCGCCCAAACCAGATTTCACATCACTGACGATTTCGGTTTTAGTCACACCTTCTACGTAGTTATGCGCGAGGGAGAAGTCCTGCATCTTTTCCCAAGCTTGCGCCAACGGCATATCAATTATGGACGTTGACATAATGTGGGATGTCGGCTCCGCTGGTGCAATATAATCTGACATAAATTTACCCTAATCTTTTATGAATAACTGCCGGCATTCCAACCTAAAGACCAAATACTTATCTAGTTCTTAATGCTTTTTTAATCGGCATCAATAAAGCATCCAGCCCCTCAACTTTTATTTCTAAGGCCAGCGCCATCAGGCTACCCAGCTCTGACGATGGGAACCCTTTTTTCGCGAACCAAAGTAAATACTCTTCCGGCAGGTCCATCAATACCCGACCTTCATATTTTCCAAAAGGCATCTTAACGGTTGCCAATTTCACAAGTTGGTGCTGATCCAGCATATGGCGCTCAATGTTTTTGATGTCGGTATTATAGTGCCTTAAAAGAGCCGGGCTTACCTCAAATGGGTAAAAAAAATAGCCGCGTAACACTTAACTTCACAGCTATTAACCTCGCAGCTCTTATCCCCGAAGCTCTTATCCTCTAAGTAAGGGCATAAGCGTTTGATGCAACATGTTGCGCATGGCTTCGGGGGTGGCTGTATTCGCGCTGGGAATTGTGATGAGAGAGATCAGCGTACGATAGATCCACTCGTTGAGAATTTCCATATCAATACCTGATTCCCCTGCGCCCTCATGGGCACGTTCAATCATCGGCACAATAATCTCCATACCCACCGCAAGTAACTTATCAGACATAAACAACCAACGGCTGACCGTGCCTACGGTAAATATCGCGGCAAATAATGGGCTGCCGCCAATACTGGAAACCGCAAGCACCATACCTTCAATAATATGCACGCAGGGGTCCTCTACATCGACCAAGGTATTTTGCGCATCCTGCGCCAACTTCTGGGCCTCACGCACCATTAATGCCAGCAATATTTCATCACGATTTTTAAAATGGCGATAGAGCGTAGCCCTACCCATTTCGGCCTCGCGCGCAATCTCCTCCATGGTGAGCCTGTCGGCAGCACCGGACAACAATAACGACTCTGTCGTATTGAGAATACGCAGGGCCGTTGGCTTAATTTCAGCAACAGGCATGGACCTGGCTTCGGAAGAAAACATAACAAACCCTTTCTTTGTTCGCATCGATCAGCAGTGGCCGATACAGCGTAGATGGAATTTTAACGTCTTAACAAAAACTTATCGAGACATTATTTGACTTATGTCTCATATTGTTTATCCTTGATCCACTCGAGACATTAATGATCCTGTGTCTCACCGCTGAACACAACAACAATTATGCTCTATTGGAGCAAACCTGAACTGGAGAAACCACCATGAGCGAATATGATGCACTCATCGTCGGCGCCGGACACAACGGCCTCACCTGTGCCATTGAACTGGCACGCGCCGGTAAAAAAGTTGTCATTATTGAAAAAACCTTCGGCCCCGGCGGTCAGGCAGCTACTCGCGAACTTTTTCCCGGCTTCAAACACAGTGTTGGCGCGTGGGCGTTACTGATTTTTAGAGAGCGGCTGATCAAGTATCTGGAGCTGGATAAAGAAGGCTTTGAACTGATTCGCCCGGAAAGCTCCTTCACCGTATTTGGTGAGGAAGAGCAGACGCCATTCATCGGCTATACCGATCCAATGGAGCTTGCCAACCATCTGGTTGAAGACCACGGCTTTGGTGCTATGAAAGGCTTTCAGGATTTCAGCAAACAAATGACCGTATGGAAAAAAATGTTTGATAAATACGCCGAGGATCCGGCGGGTGCCCCAACCCTGGAAGAGATCATTGCCCAGGAAGAAGACCCTAAGTTACGCGAGACCTTAGGCCTGCTCAACTATGGCTCAGCCATGGAAGTATTACGCAAGTTTTTCCCAAATGAAGGGGAGTTCAACACTATTCTCGGCTCTCTCTGTGCCTCGGCGGTAGATGGTACCCATAAGGGGCCGTACACCAAAGGCAGCGCCCTGTCGTTGGCCTACCATTATGGTGCCGGTGACACCTACGACTTTAAGATTCCCAAGGGCGGCATCGGTAGCCTGTCACAGTGCATGGAAAAGGTCGCCAAGCGCTATGGCGTGGAAATCCGCTACAAGACGCCCATCACCCATTTCATCACCGAAACAACTGAGGCTGGCCACAAGGTCACCGGTGTTGAGCTTAAAGGTGGCGAGCAAGTACATGCTAAAACCGTAGTTTCCACTCTGGATGCCTGGAATACCTTTATCGATAAATGTGACACATCCCAACTGCCCACGGACTTTGTCAGTGCTGTCGAGGATATCGATTACACCAACGGTTACATCCAAATTCACCTGGCCATTAGAGAGCTGCCGACCTTTACCAAGCAACTGGAGTTTGTAAACGGCACCGAGCAAAGCTGGCTGGTGGCCTATATTCCGTCACCGGACAACCTGCACGAGTCCTGGAAGGAGTATCAGGCGGGCGAAGTTTCTTCTAACCCTGCGGTCTACTGCTACTTCCCCTCACAGCTCGATTCGACCCTGACAGACAACGATCACCACACCTGCACCCTCTTTGCTCACTACTTCCCGACAGAAACACCGAAGGGTGAGCATAAGAAGATGAAGCTGGAAATGGAAAGCAAAATGTTCGATCGCATGGAAAAAGTAATTCCAAACTTCCGCGATTTGATCATGGACAAAGCAGTATTCACCCAACACTACTTCGCTCGCAATTTTGGTGTCACCAAAGGTGATTTCGCCAGCGGCGTACTACAACCTGACCAAATGTTTGGCAACCGTGCCGTACCTAACTATGGTGACTACACTACGCCACTGGAAAACCTGTATCTGGCTGGCGCAGCCTGCCACCCAGGGCCTGGTGTCACTTGCATACCAGGAATGAACGGTGCCAAAGTTGTACTGAATGCACTTGAAACAATGGAAAACCAGACGGCTCCAGAAGCAGTTTCAGCATAATAGGAGAGGCACTACATGCTTGATTTTTTTAGTGGCACAAGTCCGGTAGTTTTCTGTATACCGTTTATTGCCGGATTTATTGGCTGGTTCACCAACTGGCTGGCGGTAAGGGCCAACCTGTATCCGGTAAACTTTATCGGCATTCCGCCCTACTTAGGCTGGCAGGGCGTCATGCCCAGAAACGCAGCAGAGATGTCCAACAAATTCAGCACCATGATCAGAGAAAAGCTGATCAACGTGGAGGAAATGTTTGAATCTGTCCGCGGCGACAAAGAAAAAACCCGAGAAATGGTTGACGACATTACCGACAAGGCAGTCGAGGAGTTCGCCACCAATATAGCCCCGGAAAGCTGGGCAAAAGCCCGCGATAAACTACGCGAATATATTCGCAATCTGATTCGTGAAAATGTAGAAGAAGTGGTCGACAAGATGCTTCTAAAAATGGAGCAGGAAATCGAGAATATCATCGACATTGATGACCTTATGGAAGAGGTTATGCTGGAAGATCGAGGCCTGATGGGGCATGTGTTACTCAAAGTAGCCAGCCCAGAGTTCAGGCTTATCGAACGCTCCGGTCTCTACTTCGGCTTCCTGTTTGGTGTTGTGCAGATGCTCCTGTGGATCATTTATCCGGTGAACTGGGTACTACCTGCTGCCGGCTTTCTGGTCGGTTACGCGACTAACTGGGTTGCCATGAAGTTAATCTTTGAGCCAGTAAAACCGAAAAAGATTGGCCCATTCATACTGCAAGGCCTGTTTATCAAACGTCAGTTCGAAGCGGCCGAACAGTTTTCCGATGTCATTTGTGACAAGGTGTTTACTTCCGACAACTTCGCCAGGCATATGTCCAGCGGTGAGCCACGCAAAAAGCTGATCAAGATTATTGATGAACAGCTGGAGGAAAGCATGGCCATCTACGAAGAAGACCCTATGGTCGCTATGCTTGCCAGCCCGGAAAAACTGGCTGAAGCCAAGCAGGAATTGAAAGATCGACTGCACACCAGCAACTTTGAAGATAATGAGTTCAGCAAAAACTTCTCCGGTGACACACAGATCATACGCAAGCAAATACATGAAAAACTGAAAGAGCTGGACGAGAGCGAATTCAGCGACGTCTTGCGACCTGTATTCCAAAAAGACGAATGGAAACTTCTGCTCACCGGCGGTGTGCTGGGTGGTATTATTGGCTTCCTACAGGTTGTTTATATTTTTGGCGGCACATTTTAAAGGTGCTCGCTACAGCATTGCGAAATATTAAGGGGAGAACACAATGACATTTATAGTCGGCGAAAATTGCATCAAATGTAAACACACAGATTGCGTAGAGGTATGCCCCGTAGACTGTTTTTACGAAGGTCCTAACTTCCTGGTTATCCACCCGGACGAGTGCATCGATTGCGCCCTGTGCGAACCAGAATGTCCTGTTGAAGCCATTTTCTCAGAAGACGATCTGCCCGCAGATCAGCAGGTATTTTTAGAATTAAATGCTGAACTGGCTGAAATATGGCCTGTTATTACAGAGCAGAAAGACTCACCAGCCGATGCCGACGAATGGGATGGCGTTGAGGGCAAGCTGAAATATCTCGAAAAGTAATCACAGACATTTCGATCAATAAAAAAGGCGCTTCGGTGCCTTTTTTATTGCCCGGAAAGAAATTAATCACCCCAAATTAACTTTATGGTATTCCCTGCATAAAATATCAAGCTATACTTGACTGGGTCTATAATAAGAAGAAAGAGGAATACCCGTGAAAAGGAATAAATACCGCAATTTGATCGTTGTCTGCCTTGGAGTAATGGCGCTATCAGCATGCTCCGATAAAAATACCGATACAGACAATGCTCAACCGGCTGTAATTCAGGGATACATACCCAGCTCAACGGCCACACCGAATTATGCGCCCGCTAATCCATATATGGCAGATTCAGTACTGCCCATCGGCCATATAAATTCAGCCCAGTCGACAGGCATGGATCAAGCTGGCCCAACAGGCCCAAGTGAAGAGCTGTCAATTGAAAACGGCGGATTAACCTACACTCATATAGGTCCTGGCCATTTCGGTGCCGCCATTTCCCCTGAATACCCTAATGGCAAACGAGTTATTTGGAGTAACGGCGCAGATCGTATTTCCAAGCTGGATTACGAGACACTTGAAGTGCTCAGTGAGTTTGTTTTGGAAAACTCTCCCATTATTCAAAACAATGGTGGGCCAATGTCCGCCGAACAGGCAGATGAAGTATTTGAGTCGATAGATGGCCTGCCAACAGCACGCTATACCGGGATGCTAACCGTTCTGAAAACCGTCCCCATCTCAAAAGAATATTACGGCGGTGGTCTTGCGGGCGTCTACTACCTGCTGAGCTCTGACAATGTATTGTACGTCGGCGGCAAAGACTCCATCCTCGCTTATGCGGATGAAGACCCATCAGACCCTAATTCAAAAATTATTTTGAAAGATGAGTGGAAGAAACCTGCCGAGGTCACTGGTGGATTCAACTCCATGAACATGACCTATGACGGCTGGTTGATATCCATTACCGATGACGGCTGGGTTGTAATGATGAACCGTGATTTCTCTGAATATCACACGTTACAGTTAACCGGTGCTGAGATTGCGCCTATCTGGAATCAGGCTATGCTGGATACCGGCCATAGACCAGGCGCCGCCACATGGATGCGAAATGGTCCGGCGATTGATGAGGATGGCAACATCTTCGTACCGTCGTTACAGCATATGCACAAAATTGTCTGGGACGGCACTAAGTTATCCAAAGACCCTGCAGATGGTGCATGGGTTGAGCCCTACAGCAACAAAGGCGATATCACCATCAGCTTCGATGATGTCATCGACCCGTCCACAGGCAAGCCGTTTAGCTTTGAAAACGTCAATGTGGGCACCGGTGCTACAGCCAGCTTGATGGGTTTTGGTGATGAAGATAAGTTCGTAGTCATCACCGATGGCGATACAGTAATGAATATGGTGCTCTTCTGGCGCGACGAGATCCCCGAAGGCTGGGAACAGCTGCCAAATGCACCCAGTCGTCGTATTGCCGGGATGAAACCGGCCAATATTGGCCGCGATAACGTTGAAGCCGTACAGACCGAACAGTCTGTTGTTGTCGGCGGTTATGGCGCGTTTGTTGTAAATAACGCACCTGCCAGCAAGCCTATCGAAGGTATTCCTGACGGCGGTTACATTGGTCTGGCGGGCCACCACCCTGACTACACACCACACGGGGTACAGAAGTTCCAGTGGGATCCTGCCGCTCAAGAACTGAAAGAGTCTTGGATTAACACCGAGGCATCCTCTGTTAACTGTGTACCTATCGTCTCAAACGGCTCAAATATGGTTTACACTTTGGGGGCTCGCGATGGCAAGTGGTTAATGCAAGCTATTGACTGGACTACCGGTGAATCTGCATTCCAGTACACCCTGGGGTCCTCCCGCTTTAATACCCAGTACTCTGGCATATTAATGGACCAGGAAGGTCGTCTCATACACTCAACCATTCACGGTTTCTTGCGTTACGAGCGTTTACCTGAACAATAATTCTTTGGTCAGCTAAATACTGACTATGATGAATTAAAAAAATCCCAGGCTGGAAACAGCTTGGGATTTTTTATTTTAAAGGGGAGCTAAAACCCCTTAACCTTCCTTATCGGGACAAAACCCGACACTAGCGGTACACTGGTTATCTACCTTTGAAGACCAATAAAAATGAGATTTCCATGGGCGAGAAAACCCCACAAGAGCGCGTACTTTCCGGCCAGTGCTGGGAGGATTTTTGCGATCAATTAAAACGATCCGGACAGCAAATACTCCGCCCGGAAGCGCCTGCGGATGAACTCACCCGTGCCGAGGGCTGGCGCTATTTGAGCCGCCTGACTCGCATCGCCTTAGAGATGCACGTGGAAGGCAGCGACCGCGACTTCCCCACCTTTTATTTACCCTCGCATGAAACCGCCAAAATTGGCGCCGACAACCCGGACAATCTCTACCTGCGCGCCGAGATCAACGGCAATAATCGCTACCGCATTACCGGCAACCGCAGCACGGTACATTACCTGAGCTGGGGCAGCCAAAAAGGCGGCTACGAAAAAGACGGCAGTAATGCACAGACCGGCTTTATTGATACCGGTACCTTGGAGGTGGATGCTGACGGCAATTTTGAAGTGATCGCCAGTATTGAAGCCGCTGATAAAAACTGGCTACCGCTCGAGCCTGAATCCAACACGATTATTGTGCGCCAAACCTTTTTGGATCGCGGTGTTGAACGCCCCTCTGAAATGAAAATTGAACGCATTCAGGAAACCGGCGCGCAGCCGCAGCCACTGAATTCTGAACGCATCAATCAAGGCCTGGCCTCTGCCGCTGGTTTTGTAGAAGGCACCGCACGCCTGTTTGCCAACTGGTCTGAGGATTACCAAAACCACCCCAGTAATTGCCTGTTTATGGCCGACCAGGCACTGTGTCAGTCGGTGGGCGGCGATCCCAACATTCTGTATTACTACACCTACTTTGATTTGGCCGACGACGACGCATTGGTTATCCATATCCCCAGAATTCCACAGTGCGAGAATTGGAATTTACAGCTGTGTAACTACTGGATGGAGTCATTGGATTATCGTTACTTCCCGATCCATGTGAACAAACATACGGCGCAGTACAATGAAGACGGCTCTGTCGATATTGCGGTTGCCTTGCGCGATCCGGGCTATAAGAATTGGCTTAATGCGACCGACCATCACAACGGCGTAATCTGCTTCCGCTGGATTAAAACGGAAGAAGCGCTACTACCTGAGTCCCAAGTAATTAAGATCTAAGAGACGAGAGACGAAAAAGCTATGAGCGACCAATTAGATTTTAATGCCCTACACGCAGAGGCAACCGAACGCTGCGGCTTGAACAACTTTGGCGGGTTTAAGTATGAACCGGCGCTGCACGCACTGATCGACAGTATCAATACCGAAAGCGGCATGAACGCTGGTGGTTTTTGGGGCCAGCGTGAACGCATCATTAATATTCTGATCAGTCGCGCCCGTATTGAATCACTGCTTGAACAGCACCCTGAGATTAATGACGAAATCATTAATGAACCAGTGGTCATTGTTGGCCTGCCGAGAACCGGCACCACCATGCTGCATCGTATTCTGGCTTCAGACAGCCGCTTCTATACGCCCATCTGGTTCGAGACACGCTTCCCTGCCCCCAAACCCGATGAAGATTTCCGCGTGTACGACAGCCGTATTGACGACGGCAAAGCGGAAGTCGCAGGCATGCTTGAAGCCAACCCAGATTTGGCCAGCATCCATCCGATGGATGCCGAGGCTCCTGACGAAGAGATTATGTTGCTGGAGCAGAGTTTTTATTCCACCATGCCCCCAGCATTCTGTAATGTGCCTTCCTACGTTACGTGGCTTGAAACCCACGACAACACCCCTGGTTACGAATATTTAAAACGTTTGCTGCAAGTACTGCAGTGGCAGAAAAAAGAAAAAGGTCAGCAAGCGCAACGCTGGCTATTGAAAACCCCTCATCACCTGCACCATATGGATACGCTGTTTAAGGTTTTCCCTGAGGCGCTGGTGGTCCAGTCTCACCGCGACCCACTGGAAACCATCCCCTCTATCGCCAGCTTTAATACCGCACTGTGGAAGCTCTGTGCAGACCGTATTGATGAAAAGGTAGTGGGTGAACTCTCGGCACGCAAGTACGCCAAAGGCATGCACGACACCATGATCGTCCGCGAGCAACACCCGGATGCCGTGCTTGATGTGAACTACAAAGAGACCATCAAGACGCCGTTTGAGACTATAGAAAAAGTCTACCAATTTATCGGTATGGAGCTGACCGAGGAAGCGCGCGCCGGCATGCTACAGTGGCAGCAGGAAAATAAACGCGAAGATCGCGCCAGCCACGAATACACTCTGGAACAATTTGGCTACACAGTAGATTCACTTAAATCGCTGTTTAACGAATACCGTGAGAAATTTATTGAGCAGGAACCTGCCATGGAAGACCCGCAAAAATACGCATTAATCACCGGTGCCACTAATGGCATTGGCATACCCACCGCACTGGAAGTAGCTCGTCGCGGGTACCACATCACGCTACTGGCGCGTAATCCAACGAAAGCCGAAGCGCTCAAGCAACAAATTTTTGACGCCACCGGCAACGACAAGGTAGACCTGTTAATTGCCGATCTCAGCTCTCTTACACAAATGAGAAAAGCGGCTAGCGACTACTTACTCTCAGGCAAACCCTTACATCTGCTGATCAATAACGCTGGCGTTGTCAGCACCCAATTAAAGATGAGTGAAGACGGTTACGAAAGCATGTTTGCCGTGAATTATATGGCGGTATTTCTGTTTACTAACCAACTGCTGCCACGCCTGCAAGAAAGCGGCAAAGCGAATGAGAAAGCACGGATCGTGAATGTCAGCACCGAAGGTTACAAAATGGCCAAAGGCATCGACTACGACAACATCAACGCCGAAAAGAAATTCAGCACCTTTGGCACCTACGCACACTCCAAACTGGCCACCATGCTGTTTAATCGGGAACTGGCCGAACGATTAAAAGACCAGCCTGTAAACACCTACACAGTACACCCTGGCTGGGTAGATACCGGTCTGGGCCATGACGGCAGTTTCCTGATGACTAAAATAGTCTCGATTATTTCTCGTCTGTTCGCCAAAACACCAGAGCAAGGCGCGGCCACCACCCTGTTTGCAGCCTTTGATCCATCGACAGAAAATCAGAACGGTGAATACTACGCCGACTCTAAAATAAAACCTCGCAACCCTCAGGCACTGGATATGGACGCAGCGAAAAAACTCTGGCAGTGGACCGAACAGGAACTGAACCAAAAAAAATTGTCTTAACGGCTGGCTGACTAGCCTGTATCTACTTGAGGGAAACTCTATTTAAGGAGTATAAAAAATAGGGGACGTATAAGCACGCTCTTGAATAGAAATCGGTTTACCGATTGTTCCAGCATCAAGAGGTCACACGACGGGCCTCAACTCGACAGCAAACAACATGAAAAAATCAAACTATCAGACACATAACAAATGCAGCTACGCTGCTCGGTCTGGCATTATGTATTAAAAAACTTGACATACCATATATGACATACATACTATATTTAGTATGTGGAAAATATATGAGCACAAAAATGTATTAAAAGGGTTGAAATTACTACCTATC
>JAUXFT010000132.1 GCA_030622755.1 Aestuariirhabdus sp.
GGCCAGGAACCGACCAAATTAGCTGGTTAGAGAATCTAGTTCATATTCGGCAGGTCCGCGGTTCAAGTCTGGGCGGGCCTTTATGCCCTGTGGGGACACCATTTTCACCTTATTCATCAACAGGATAAATACTGATCAGAAACCCTGTTTATGTAGATATTTCTTTATTTACTCAACATATCAATGAGCTTTTGCTTCATTGGAATAACCCAGTTTCCCTTGAGTTCAGGTGATAAAAGTCCCTGTTTTTCCAGGTCATCACATAGTTTCATTTGGTGAGCCATATCAAATATATCGAGCTGGTTACAGATTTTCAGATCATCATCAAAGGTTAGGAACGACATCCCATGTGTCTCATTGTAGGAGCCGTCAGCTTTGCGGCCCGGCCCCCTATTCATCCAGTGAGTGACCAAGCGATTATCACTACCCACATAGACATCCATATAAGGGAAGGTCCAGTCTTCCCAGCCATGTTGCATATCCCGACCATAGTGGGTGGCTTTGATCTCGTCGATGCCTTCAGCTTTTACCAGCATGGTGCCACCGTATTCACAGATGTAGATACAATTCTTTGCGTACATTTCATCAACAAAGAAAGTCCATTCGTTTTTTTCATCAGCTTCAGCGTGATAGGCAATTAACTGGTCCGCCCGCTGACGCAGTTGCTCTTGGGTAAACTGAGCCATTATTTCTTCCTTTTTCATACTTTTAATTAGGGGCTGAACTAGCTCTTAGCTACCTCAGCCCCTTTTATTATTAACCCAGCACGCGCCTCACATATTATGAGGCGGTGCCGGTTTATTGTTCACTCTCAAGCTCAGCAAATGCCGAGCATGTCGTCTCTTTGCCCAATAACCACTTCGGCACAATAACCAAAGTCCACAGGCAGGTTGTTGCCGCTGACAAAGCTGGCGAGTTTGCTGTTGAGTAGAACTAAGGGTTCACCCATTTCTGCGCCCGTAGCGTAGCGACCATTGGATGGCAGGAACATGGCGACCATATCTTGGGGTACTTGGCCTTCACCTGTTAGTTTTTCCATAAAGCCACTATCCGTTGGTGATGGAGCGATACAGTTAATGCGAATACCTTTCTGAGCCAACTCTCTTGCCATGCTCGTGGTGTAAAAAATAATGCACTGCTTGGAGAAACCGTAAGGGTCTGCAATGGCCTCCTGCTGCAACTGGCTGTTAAGCCATTCAGCTGAAGCCTCAAAATCATTATCCAGCGCCAGAAATTCATTGATCTGCTCCCGGCTGTGTTTCCAGCCCATACCAGCAGTAGAGGCGATGGACGCAATAGCGCCACCCTCTGATATACGAGGCACCAGAGATTCGGTGAGATGACGCAGGCCACAGAAATTAATCAGTAGCGTGTCTGAAGGCGCAAACGGAGGACAGGGTACTCCAGCACAATTGAACAGAGCGTAAACCTGCTGCGGTAATTCAGCGACTGCCGCATCAATGGACTCCCTGTCTTTCATATCCACTTTAATTGCAGTGGTAACTGGCGTAGAGACCTCTGCAATATCCAGTGCGTAGACATTGGCACCCAGATCAACAAGCAGCTGTGCAGCAGCCTGACCCATACCGGAAGCGGCGCCAGTGATAACAACATTTTGACCTTCGTAGCCCAATACATTTTTCATTGGTTTATCCTTGTTAATTCAACTCTGTAGAATCGAATTCATTCGACCCTACATTCACAGCAATTAATTAACCGCAATCGCGATCGTTTTGGTTTCTAAATACTCTTCAAACCCTTCCTGCCCCATTTCCCGGCCAAGGCCGCTTTGCTTGTAGCCACCAAAAGGCGCATCGGGCGAGTAGAAGTTGCCGCCGTTGACGTTGACTGTACCGGAGCGAATACGTCTGGCAACAGTCATAGCGCGCTCTTCGCTGGCTGACCAGACGCTGCCGGAAAGACCGAATTCAGAATCGTTTGCGATACGTACGGCATCGTCTTCATCTTCGTAGGCGATGACGGCCAATACAGGGCCAAAAATTTCTTCGCGTGCAATGGTCATATCGTTGGTGACATCGACAAACACAGTGGGTTCGACGTAATAACCTTTATCCAGATGAGCCGGTTGTCCGCCGCCAAGCAGTAAGCGTGCGCCCTCAGCCTTGCCTTTCTCGATGTAATCCAGAACACGACTACGCTGTTTAGCGCTAACTTGCGGCCCCATAATGGCGCCAGGATCTTCTGCGGATGGATCGCCGTAGCTGATAAAACCGAAATAGCCTTTCAGCATTTCTTCGATTTCGGCCTGTTTTTCTTTCGGGATCAAAAGACGGGTATTCAGGGCGCAGCCCTGACCGGCATGGAAGCACACGGCCAGCGCGCTCAGCAAACTGGAACCCAAGTCCGCATCATCGAGAATAATGTTGGCTGACTTACCACCAAGTTCCAGAAACACTTTTTTAACGGTATCAGCGGCGCGGGCCATGATGTGTTTACCTATGGCGGTGGAACCTGTGAAGGACACCATATCAACTCTAGGATCGCTTACCAGCTGGTCGCCGACAGTCGCTGGGTCTTCTGATGTGATGACATTAAAAACACCGGCTGGAATATCAGTATGTTCTTTGACTACGCGCCCCAACATAGTTGCAGACCAAGGGGTATCCGGAGCGGCTTTCAATATCACTGTGCAGCCTGCCGCCAGTGCCGGAACGCATTTTGCGAGGTTTATCTGCAGGGGGACATTCCACGGTGTGATACAGGCCACAACGCCAACCGCTTCTTTTTCCACCAGCCGACGGTTCTTGCCACCCATGATTTCATAGATCCCAATATCGCGGCTCCATTCAAACTTTGGCAGGGCTTCTAGGGTGTAATCCATAAAGCGAATGGGCACTTCACATTGGGGGCCGTTAGCACCACATATGCTCATAGTGGAGCCAGTTTCAGCTGAAATCTGTTGCTTGAAATCCGGCATTTCAGCCAGTAAACCCTGTTGAAGTTGTTGCAGGCATTTATGACGAAATGCGTGGTTGGTCGACCAGTCTGTTTCATCAAAAGCGTGGCGGGCCGCAGCAATGGCCTGCTCCATATCTTCCGGGCCAGCGTCGGCTGTTACGCCAATGACTTCCTCGGTGGCCGGACTGATGTTGGGGTAGGTTTTGCCGGAGGCGGCATCCACCAGCTCCCCATTAATGAAGAGTTTACTTTCTGGACTCATTGCTAGAATTTCCTTTTATTCAATCTGGACTATTTCTTCAGTGGTGGCGCATCAGCCGGGCGTGATTCATCCCGTGCCAGAAAAACATCTTCGATGCGGTCACGGACATACTCGGCCGTTGGCAATAGCACATTTTTTTCAGCGGCTGTATCCAGTGCGCACTGCAGGTCCTTACTGCCGAGCTTTCCATGAGGCCCAAAAAAAGCTTCCATATCTTCCGCGGAGCTGCTTCTGGCAATACCATTACGCCCGGCAATAAACATGTGCATCTGTTCGTTGACGACGCCATTGGAAAGACCGACCTCGCGTAATACATCGACGGACAGACCACAGGCTTCAGCCAGCTTGGTGGCTTCGGCCATGGCTACAAATTCAGTGTACTGTATGAAATTGTTGCAGAGTTTCAGGGCAATGCCTGAACCTACAGCTCCGGCATGAACAACTTTTTCGGCAGACGTTTCAAAAACAGGAGTGACTGCGGCCAGTTCTTCTTCAGTACCGCCAACCATATAACACAGAGCCCCGTCTTCGGCTTTATGGGCACCTCCGGTGATGGGCGCGTCGATAATGGATATCCCTTTGGCTGCACCTGCGGCGGACCATTTTAAAATGCTCGCCTGTGTGACCGTACTGTGAACTGCCACAAGCGTACCAGTTGCCGCATTAGCAAGAATGCCTTCATCGCCGTAGAGCAAGTCTTCTACTTGGGCGTCGTCACGCACACAGACACCAATGTGTGTACAGAGAGAGGCAATTTCTGCTGCTGAGCTACAAGCTGTGGCGCCCGCAGCAACCATCTCGTCAACAGCAGGCTGATAAACGTCATAGACATGCGCATCATAGGCGTCGCATATCAGATGGCGCGCAGAAGGCTTGCCGATATTTCCCAAGCCTATATAGCCGACTTTTATCTTGTTATTCATAGGAGGCTCCAATTTTTACACCCACTCAAGCTATATGAGGTGCGAATTATTGTCAATACCAATTGACACAGGGTCAATTGGTAATTACATTTGTTAACCATGAGCAGCCCAATTCAAAATAAAAAAGAACGCCCAATAGCTGTACAGCGCCAGTACAGAGATAATTTTGCGCGCCATGTGTTGGGGCTTACGCTCTATATCGAGTCCAGCATCATGGAAGGGCTAAAAGCATCAGGGCATGACCAGTTGCGGCTAAACTTCGGGCCCTATATTTCCTTTATTACAAACGGAGGAACACGCCTGCCGGAGATTGCTCAGACTTTGGGCGTTACCCGTCAGGCAGCAAATCAAACAGCCAATCAACTGGTTGATGCGGGATATATTCAGCGAGTGGATGACCCAGGAGACAGTCGGGCAAAATTATTGATGCCGACACAAAAGCTACAGGATCTGGTTTCTCAGGGCCTGGAGGAATCAAGTCAGTTACAGACAAAGCTCACAGCTTTTGTCTGTGAGAAAGAACTCGAAATGGCAGGGAAGAATATCCAGCATCTGAGTGCCAGTCTGGAAACTTTTTCGGGAGTCCACAGGGAAGATTTGAGTCGTCATCTCCTAGCAATAGTTTTACCACAGCTGTCGAATTACATCACCGAGCGATTGCAGTTACTGACCATGGCTAAGGGACACCCGCGCCTCAAGCGAAGTTTTGGGGCGGTGCTTACCGCAATTGGCCCGCAAGGTGGTCAGATAAAAAATATCGCCGAAGCATACGGAATCAGTAAACAAGCCGTGAGCACTATTGCCACAGACTTGGAGTCGTTAGGTTATATACAGCGTCAACCTGATCGCAGAGACCCAAGAAAGCTACTGCTGACATTCACAAATCTTGGAAAAAAGCTGATCGAAGATTCGGTGGCATCAGTTGATGAGCTGGATTCAGAGCTTTCCAAGCTTATTGGAGGGGCTCAATTTGCACAGATTAAGTCTGTTCTTAAAGCGCTATATTCAGGTCTAAAACTGGAAGCTGATGTATTTGAAGATATCGATGATGATATTTTGGCCTTAGCTGATGAGCTAAAACAAAAATTAGGTAAGGCACGAATTAGTATGCTTGTAAAAGCACTTCTTGCTGAAAATAACATATAAATATTTTGTGAAAAGGGGAAATTTATGACCGATAAAAGCAGGCGTGAAGTCGGTGTAGAAAAAATTCTTGATGTATATGCAGGTGATGTTCCTGCTCCTCCAGAGGGCTATCCATTTACCGATATTATGCTGGAAACCCTGTTTGCAGAGGTGTGGACGCGCGACAAGATATCCATGCGTGATAAGCGCATTCTGCTATTGGGCATGATTGCTGCTCAAGGTGAAGTAATGACGTTTAAAATTCAGGCGAAAGCTGCCGTCAAAAGAGGTGAGATGACCGGTGAAGAAATTCGGGAGCTGCATCTGTTTATTGCTCAATACTGTGGATATCCCAAAGCGACTTCGTTACTGGGGCCAATGGAAGAAGCTATTGCCGAGGCCACCAAAGAGCTGGATGCTCAGGCTAAAACCTAGAAATAATTAGGTTGAATTTTAATTAATCGTTCAGGCGATATTTTTACCCCAAGAATAGAGAGGTAATCAATGGAATTTTCATACAATTGGCAAGAGGCGCTACTGAGCATTGTCTTGGTTCTAGCGTTAACTGAAGCTGGAAAGTTCCTGATATTTAAAATACCGGCACTGGGCCGCACTCGTGATACTGATAGCGAGCAAAACCAGAATAAAATGAAGAATAAGAAAAAGTACAAGGAAAGAGTCGGCTTAAACCAAAAAGTTGGCTTGTCCATTAGTCTTGTATTTTACATTGCGGTATTACCTTGGATTGTCACACTTGAAGCGCAACCCTGGAACAAAATGTTATTGGATGTTTTTCTGATACTTATGGTGTATGACTTATTTTATTATTTGATGCATCGTTTTTTATTTCATGGGCAGGGTTATTTTCGTCGCGTCCACGCCATTCATCATCAAGCGCGCAGCAGGGTTAGTTCTGCGGATTCGTTTTTACTGAACCCGACAGAGATTACATTAGGCGTGGTTCTGTTCTATCTGGTAACAGTATCCCTTACATCGCTTCTCGGTAGCGCTTTTCATGTTACAACGATTGTGATTGTTATCATTGTCTACACACAAATCAACACGATTAATCACTGCCGCATTGATCTGAAAGGCTTTCCATGGAAAACAATCAACTGGATTGCAATGAAGCACGACGCCCACCACCTGGATATGCACAAGGGGAATTTCGCTACCATTACACTATTCTACGATTGGCTGTTTGGTACGCTGGAAACGCACCCAAGAGAAAAGAATGATGCTCCATCTGTAGATGATTAAGGGGTGACCTTCCCTTAAAATCGATAGGGACGATGCAACACAGCGATTAAAACAATGCCATGCTGACTGTCACTTTGGGGCCAGATGGGTCGCTAGTTACGGGCATGGCTACGGGGCTAGCTCTTATCCGGGATGGGGTATAGCTATTTCATTTTGTGAGAGTCATTGTTTACGTTACAAACGTTCGAAGGGTTAGAGCATCCGACTCAACTCTCATTTAAATTCGAGGCAGGTCCCCGGTTCAAGTCTGGGTGGACCCACTAGCGTTCCCTCATGCCCCCAACGCTGAAGGTGTATAGTGCGGTCAGTATTTATAACCAGATAGGCAAACGATATGCTCGGCTACTACCTTCATACAATAAATGCCCGACAGGCACTGGAGGCCATCGCCAAAGGACTGTCCTGCGTCCGGCTCTCCACTGACCTGAATCTTTCGGAACGGGACTTTTCCTTAAGTGCCCAGGGCCTGGTACTCGATGAAGACAATCGACTTTCCATTGACGAGCTCAAAAGAATCGTCAAGAAGACACAGAGGATCTACCTCTGTCGCGATGGAGATATAATTCCGCTTGAAGACCGTACCTCTGGCTATTACAAGCTCGTTCCCACCGCTGGAGCACCTCTGCTAGAAATTAGCGGCGTGAAGATGCACATCTCCAAGGGAACCGACCCCTTTGCCAGTGCCTCAGAGATGGCCCAACAGGCGGTACGCAAGGGTGACAAGGTACTGGACTGCTGCAGCGGACTGGGCTATGCGGCCATCGCTGCTCACCGACTAGGCGCAAGCGAGGTACTCAGCATCGAGCTAAGCCGGGAGGTAATGGGGCTGCGCGCGCAGAACCCTTGGTCAAACGATTTGGGACAAGAGGGGATTGTGCAACGCCAGGGCAGTAGCTTTGAGCTAATAGGCACAATGCCTTCGGCCTCCTTCGATTCGGTCATTCACGATCCACCGCGTTTTTCCCTCGCCGGGGAGCTCTATAGCGAAGAGTTCTACCGGGAGATCTTCCGGGTGCTGCGCCGGGACGGACGGCTTTTTCATTACACCGGAAATCCACACGTAGTAAAGAAGGGAAGCAGCTTCGTCGACGGGGTCATCCGTCGGCTCAAGGCGGCCGGCTTCAGGCGCGTGGAAAAGGTCGAGCATCTGATGGGGGTCAGTGCGCAGAAATAATAGAATAAAGGGGTCGACGATGGCGAGTTAATATCGACCCTGATCAGTGTGCAGGCAGCAAGAATAGCGACATTGATTGGATTTCCAGAGCGCTTAATGGTGCTCATTGATCACGATTGGCAATTGCCCTATAGCAGATGATCGTAGTCTGGATTAAAGTAGCCCACACCAGTCGGTCGAAAAACTCATCAATCCGCCCTCCATAGCGGTCATTTGGGCCAGACTTCATGATTATCTATGGCTGTTGTAGATAATCATGCGACTATAAATGAGATAACCGGACTGAAGAGGGCCGATTATTAAGCAGTTATGTATTTGATAATAATAGTGCCCACATTTAAATCGATATAAGAGGTCTTTAATGGCAAAACCTAATTACACATTTGAAAAACGACAGAAAGAGCTTGCGAAAAAGAAAAAAAAGGAAGAAAAGCGCCTAAAAAAATTGGCCCAAGGTACTAAGGAAGCCCAATCCGAGCAATCTTCATTAGCGGGTGATCAAGATACACCCATTGATAATGGCATCTAATATACGAACATGAGAATATAGCCCTATCGACTTCCAGGCGGCGAACTGGAGTCGGGAGTTCATAATCTTTCACCAAAACAATAGAGAAGACATCATGAGTAAAGGTACAGTTAAGTGGTTTAATGCAGACAAGGGCTTCGGTTTTATTACTCCAGAGGATGGCGGTAAAGATCTTTTTGTTCATCACTCGGAAATTCAAGCGGGCGGCGGATATGCAACGCTGAATGACGGTCAGGCCGTTGAGTTTGAAGTTGGTCAAGGTCAAAAAGGTCCTTGTGCAAACAATGTGCACCCTTTGTAAAGTTTAAAAGGTAATCACATAAGATAACCGGACCCATTCGGTCCGGTTATTAAGTAGTTCTGTGTACAACAGAGTATGAAAGAGTTACTGGACTAGTGCATCGACTCATCCTTCAGAGGTGATGCTGCCTAGTAAAAAGCGATAGTGATATATGCTAATTTAGGAGCGGAGTATTGCAAACTGTAGTTAAGAAATGGTTCCGAGATAAGGAATCTGGTTTTCTGGATAACGGGGGTGGCGCAGATATAATGGTACGCAAAGCTGACCTTGTTAATTGTCAGTTTTTGAAAGTTGGTGCCGCAGTTGAGTTTGAGTGTCACTCAGATAAGCGAGGATTAATCGCCAAAAAGGTTAAGCTTTCGAATCAGAAGCGGGCGCAACATGTAAATCGAAGCCAGAAACCATATCGCCCGGGCGTCATGACTTAAGTAATCAACGTGGGATTGGAACATTATGACCCTGTCATTAGCGATGTCCCTACAGACCAAGGCTCTGCAACCTGACGTCAAAAACCTCCGGTCAAAAAACGGCCTGCATTTTTTGCCTCAGTTGAGCGCGAAGTTCTGGCCTGAATGATCGCCCTTTTCGGGCTTTATTCATCGTGACCGGCAGAAATTGGTACACAAGAGACTCTCTAACCTCATATCCAAATACGGTAAATTCACCACCTTATATGGATAACTCTAAAGCCTTCTTTAACGTCCGCCTTAACACTTCTACAACCTTCGATCACAACCACCACCTAAAACTAATCTGATCTTTATACATTTCTCAC
>JAUXFT010000015.1 GCA_030622755.1 Aestuariirhabdus sp.
AGCGACACTACCCACACCGCCAGCAGCTCCACTGACCACTACTGTGCCGCTATTGGGCGTAATACCGGCATCTTCCAGTGCCATCACACAGAGCATTGCCGTTAAACCCGCGGTACCTATAGCCATAGCCGTATCCGCTGTCATATTCTCAGGCAAGGGAACCAACCATTCAGCCTTTACCCGCTGCTGTTGGCTGTAACCCCCCCAAAACTGCTCACCAACTCCCCAACCTGTAAGTACCACCTTATCTCCGGGCTTGTACGCCCGATTGGCGGATTCAACGACTCGTCCAGCCAAATCTATCCCTGGCACCATCGGCCATTGGCGTACTATTTTTCCAGTCCCGGTAATGGCCATAGCGTCTTTATAGTTCAGACTTGAATAGTCAACTGCCAGTAGTACCTCTTCCTCAGGCAAATCTTCAGTTTGTAGCTGCTCAACCGCTGCAACTGTTTTGCCTTCATCCTCTCTCAACACCAATGCATTGAATGATCCAGACATCATTATCCCCTTGTTTATTTCATGTTGGCAGTGAAGCGTGCATGTGAGCTTCAAGTGTTTGGCAGTTTAATTATCTATTTTAATATTTGTCAAACAAATATAATATTATGCAATCGTCGTACTTATTTTAAGTAGCCTCCAACCACCTATTTATGATCACCCGGATAGACAAACCCCATGGCCATACAATTCGATAACCTCAATTCACAAAGCCTTGCCAAACAGATTGCCGGTAATATTCGCGATGCCATTTTGCGTGGCGACCTTAAAGTTGATGAGCGGTTATCTACCGAAGAGGAGCTTGCACGGCGGTTTGATGTGTCAAGGCCTACCATTCGTGAAGCACTTAAGCGACTCGCAGCACAAAACCTGATTCGATCCCGGCGAGGACCATCCGGGGGAACGTTCGTTAAACGTCCCAGTCAGCAAGAGGTTAGCAATGCCTTGTGCAGTGCTACGACCCTCATGGTCAGCATGGGGGAGTTTCAGCTACAGGATATCGCTGAAGCACGCCATCACATGGAGCGTACCTGCTGTCGCCTGGCAGCTCAGCGCATTACTGTGGCAGAGTTACAGCGAATGCGCGCCGCTCTGGCTGTTCAACGTCAACCGGTAACTGATGAAGAGTTCTGTTCAAGTGACGTAGAGTTCCATCGGGCACTCGTGGATGGCTGCGCTAATCCTGTTCTTCAATTCAACATGTTTTCCGTTATCGAATCCCTTCAGCCAATTGCTAATATGATTATCTCTCATTTTCACGATCGAGACGTTATCGTCAGGCATCATCAGTGTATTCTTGAAGCGCTCGAATCCGGGGATGCTGAAGCAGCTGTTGCCGCGCTCGATGAGCAAATGCTTTATCTCACCCAACAATATCGTGAGGCGCAAACATGGAAAGCAAATCAACCATCCGCTACTTGAATCGAGATTTTAAGTCCGGATTTGCAACCATTGGCCAATGCTCTATGCTTTGCTCCATTCATCCAATTAGTCACAGGAAATAGCATGGAATATATCGTTTATCTATCTGGTGAAATCCACTCCGATTGGCGCGAACAGATTCGCGCTGGCGTCGAAAAGCTTAAATTGCCTGTTTCGCTCTATGCCCCTGTAACCGATCATGAATCGAGTGATGAAGTGGGTTCTAAAATTCTAGGAGAGGAGGAAAAACCTTTCTGGAAGGATCACAAGGCCAGCAAAATAAATGCTATTCGCACTAACAGTCTCATACAGCAAGCTGACATAGTGGTTGTACGCTTCGGTGATAAATATAAACAATGGAATGCAGCATTCGATGCTGGTCAAGCTGTTGCTATGGGTAAGCAACTGATCGTCATGCACTCTCCTGAATTAACTCACCCTCTTAAAGAAGTGGATGCCCAGGCGATGGCGGTTACCGAAACCCCACAACAAGTTGTAGAGATCCTTTCATACATCACCCAGGCCTAACACCTATTATCGAGGCTTTCTGTTTCACAAGCCTCGATCTTTACTACGCCAACACCCGCTTGTAGCCTGTATTTAACCCGCAGGAACAGGGTATAATTCGCCCCATTTTTCGACTCTCACAGAACCGTTACACCATCGGCTCTCAAAGGCATATCCACCGGGGAATCACTGTGTCCAATCAAACGACACCCGATACAAGCACATTCCAGGGGTTGATACTGACCCTGCAAAAGTACTGGGCTGACCAGGGCTGCGTTATTTTGCAGCCTCTGGATATGGAGGTAGGTGCAGGTACCTTCCATCCCGCAACCTTTCTTCGTGCCATTGGTCCTGAGAGCTGGAGCGCTGCCTACGTTCAACCCAGCCGCCGACCCACTGACGGGCGTTACGGCGAAAACCCTAACCGCTTGCAGCATTACTACCAGTTCCAGGTTGTGATTAAGCCATCTCCAGATAATATTCAGGAGCTTTATCTTGGCTCCCTGAAAGAGATGGGGATTGATTCTCTGGTTCACGATATCCGCTTTGTTGAAGATAACTGGGAATCACCGACGCTTGGCGCCTGGGGACTTGGTTGGGAAGTCTGGCTCAACGGTATGGAAGTCACCCAGTTTACCTATTTCCAGCAGGCCGGCGGTATCGAATGTTATCCGGTTACAGGAGAAATCACCTATGGTCTCGAGCGCATTGCTATGTATCTGCAGGGCGTTGATAGCGTTTATGACCTGGTATGGACCGAAGGATCCCAGGGTAAAATTACCTACGGTGATGTTTTCCATCAAAACGAAGTTGAGATGTCGACCTTTAACTTTGAAAAAGCAGATACTGACGAATTATTTAAACAATTCGATTTCTATGAGTGCCAGAGTGCCAAGCTGGTTGCCGACAACCTTCCCCTGCCAGCTTACGAATATGTGCTGAAAGCCTCACACGCCTTCAACCTGCTGGACGCACGGCACGCAATCTCCGTGACCGAACGTCAACGCTTCATACTTCGCGTAAGAACCCTGGCCAGATCTGTCGCTCAAGGTTATCTCGATACCCGCCATAAACTCGGCTTCCCCCTGGCTGAAGAGTCCATTCGCCAGGAAGTACTTGCCAGGCTTGAATCAGCACAGGAGAAGAAGTAATGGCTGCTCAGGATTTTCTGGTTGAACTGGGGACCGAAGAACTACCTCCAAAAGCACTGAAGACCCTGTCTTCAGCTTTCACGCAAGGAATCTGCAGCGGCCTCAAAGAAGCTGGTATCGCGTTTGAATCTTGTCAGGCGTTTGCTAGCCCTCGCCGACTTGCCCTGCGAATCATAGCCCTGGAGTCCGCCCAACAAGACCAAAGAGTGGAACGTAAGGGCCCTGCGATTCAAGCAGCCTATGATGCCGATGGCAATCCAACCAAGGCCGCCGAGGGGTTTGCGCGCTCCTGTGGTGTCACTGTTGCTGAGCTTGAAACCCTGGAGCAGGGTAAAGGTGCATGGCTGGTTTACCGTTCAATCCAACAAGGCCAGCCTGTAACAGAATTGCTTCCCGATATTATTGATAAAACGTTGTCCCGACTCCCTATTCCCAAGCGCATGCGCTGGGGAAGCAGTCGAACAGAGTTTGTTCGACCTGTGCACTGGCTGGTGATGCTATATGGTGATCTGGTTGTTGATTGTGAGTTACTGGGTATTCGTTCTGGTCGCACTACTCAGGGTCATCGTTTTCACTACAACAAGCCTATTACCATTCATTCTCCACGCAGTTATGACCAACAACTCAGGGATACAGGGTATGTAAGCGCTAACTTCGATGAACGCCAAAACCTAATTAAAGATCAGATAATCGCTGTTGCAGCCTCCATCTCTGGTTCTGCAGTGATCGATCCTGCATTACTCGATGAGGTCACCGGTCTGGTTGAATGGCCTGTAGCGCTACTCGGAAATTTTGACGAAGACTTCCTGCAAATTCCCTCAGAATCCCTGGTCTCTTCAATGAAAGAGCACCAGAAGTACTTTCATCTTGTAGATGAAAAGGGAGCTTTGCTTCCTAACTTCATCACCATTTGCAACATCGAGAGTAAGGACCCTTCTCAGGTTATATCCGGTAACGAGAAAGTTATCCGTCCGCGCCTTGCTGATGCCAAATTTTTCTACGATACCGATCTGAAAACCAGCCTGGAGGATAAACGTCAACGGCTCAAACCTGTTGTATTCCAGGCTAAACTTGGCAGCCTTTACGCTAAAACCGAACGTATCGGTGCCATAGCCGCTCATATTGCTGACTCCATAAATATAGATGTGCACAATGCCCGTCGCGCCGGAGAGCTCTGTAAAGCAGATCTCAACTCCGAAATGGTACTCGAGTTTGCAGACCTGCAAGGCACAATGGGGCAGTATTACGCTCAGCATGATGGTGAGCACAGTGATGTATGCCAGGCACAGTTCGAGCAATACCTGCCTCGTTTTGCTGGCGATCAACTACCAGAATCACTAACTGGCTGCTGTGTCTCTCTCGCTGATAAGCTTGATACCCTGGTGGGTATTTTCGGAATAGGCCAACCCCCGACAGGAAATCGCGATCCGTTTGCCCTTCGACGCGCAACTCTGGGTGTGTTACGTATTATTGTCGAGAAAGAATTAGCGTTGGATTTGCGTCCCTTGCTTCATCACTGCGTCGAATCTTATCAACAAACCGGCACCCGGCTTCCACTGAATTTATCTGTGGATAATACTGTTGATACCTTTGTGGATAGCATTATTGATTTTATGCTCGAGCGTTTCCGGGCACACTATCAGGCTGAGGGTATACCTGTTGAGGTATTCCTGGCTGTACGTGCTTTATCACCAAGCAGTCCACTGGACTTCAATCAACGTGTTCAAGCTGTTGAACACTTCCGATCCCTTGAACCGGCTCAAGCGTTAGCGGCCGCTAACAAAAGGGTTTCCAACATTCTTGCTAAAGCAACCGGTGATGTTCAGGGCCAGATTATTGATCAGTCTTTGTTGGTTGAAAGTGCCGAGAAAATTCTTTTTTCTGCAATAACTGATAAGCAGCAAGAGATACTACCTTTGTTGTCGAACGCTAACTATCAGCAGGTACTCGAGTCCCTGGCGAGCCTCAAGGAACCTGTTGATAAGTTTTTTGATTCAGTGCTGGTTAATGCTGATGATCAAGCGGTGCGAAGTAACCGTTACGCCTTGCTCAAGCAACTGCGTAACCTGTTTTTGCAAGTTGCTGATATCTCTCTTTTGTAAACCCACCTACAGGAGAAGTGGGTATCTATTCTGCTTCCCCCGTTTTAAACAGGTCAGCTAATGGCTCTTATTATTCTCGATCGGGACGGCGTCATTAATAAGGACTCCGACAAATACATTAAATCACTTGATGAGTGGATCCCGATTCCTGGCAGTATTGAAGCTATCGCCCGCCTTTATAAAGCAGGTCATCTCATTGCCGTGGCAACCAATCAATCTGGCCTCGGCAGAGGATATTTTGAACGGGTTGATCTCGAAGCAATGCATCACGAACTTAACCACCTTGTTCATCAGGCGGGCGGGAAGATTGCTTGTATAGTCTATTGTCCTCATGCACCAGATGATAAATGCGGCTGCCGTAAACCCGCACCTGGACTCATTACTGAAATTGAACAGCAACTATCCATCAGTGCCAAAGGTGCGTACATCGTGGGGGATTCGCTCCGTGACCTGCAAGCTGGTCACGGTAAGGGGGCTATTCCTGTCCTGGTGAGAACCGGAAAGGGAGAAAGAACACTCACTAAAGGCGATCCGCTATTGGATCATTCTGAGGTTTACGATAGCCTAGAGGCCTTTACTGACAAGCTTTTGGAAAAGGGGGGGAAATGATTTGTAAGTTGCTTTCACTGTTGCGCACAGTGGTTTTTTATAGCCTTTTCCTCACGTGGACCATACTTACATCGTGTCTGATTATTATTCTGTCACCCATCGTTGAAAAAACACGTCGTCATACTATTTTCGTACAGCCATACTGTCACGGTGTACTTTGGCTGTGCAAAATTATTTGCGGGGTAAAATACACAGTTTCAGGTCAGGAAAATATTCCAGGAAACTCAGCTGTCATCGTTTCCAACCACCAAAGCACCTGGGAAACCTTTCTGCTGCAAACCCTGTTTACTCCTCAGGTTCAGGTAGTTAAGAAAGAACTTATCTCCATTCCGTTTTTTGGTTGGGCACTTCACCTGTTAGGGGGCATTCCCATCGATAGAGGCAACCCCAAAAGGGCGTTGATAAAAATAATTAGGATGGGAAGTGATTTTCTTAAGGATGGATATTGGATACTGGTTTTTCCAGAGGGGACTCGGAAGCCTTCCGGACAACTTGGGAAATTCAGTCAAGGTGCTTCCGCAATGGCCATTCGCAGCGGTAAGCCGGTATTACCCGTTGCTCATAATGCGGGCCACTTTTGGCCTGGTAACCGCTGGGTTAAGCGGCCTGGTACCGTAAACGTGATTATTGGTCCCGTGATCTCTATCGAAGACAAAACCAGTAAACAGATAACCAATGAGACGGTGCAGTGGATTCGTGAACAATTAAACGAAATTGAGAATAAAAATTTAACGAATACTCATTCTGTAGAAACCATATCAAGCTGAAACTATTTGTTTCTATTTCAACAAACAACTTTTTCCAGACACCTCGCTTTCAGATATCTCTCTTCCCGGCATATTTCCCTGATTGAAACTCATTGATCAGGGAGGGCCAGACCTACCCATTCCTCTATTTTTTTACGAATTTTGTAAGCATTACAATTTTCTGACCATTAACCCGACCTTCGATATGTTCATGGTTATCAGGGACGAGTGATATACCTCGAACAGCAGTGCCCCTCTTGGCGGTGAAGTTTGCCCCTTTTACGTTGAGATCTTTAATCAATACCACCGTATCACCAGCCTCGAGTACCGCACCATTACTATCGACGTGATTAATCGTATTTTGCTCTGGGTTTGTATCAGATACTGTGCTTTTCGCCCAGGCCAGGGTCTCCTCATCGAGATATAACATATCCAGTAAGTCCTGTGGCCAACCTTCAGCACTGTGTCGTGTAAGCATTCTCCATACCAACACTTGTACCGCAGGTACCATGCTCCACATACTATCATTCAGGCATCGCCAATGATTTACATCAGTGCCTTCAGAATTATCCAGCTGTTCACGGCATGTAGCACATGCATATACGCTATTTTCTACACTACCGTCGGCATTGGGTTCGACTCTGTACATCGCCAAACCATCCGCTGCTTTGCATAACTCACATCGGAATTCACTTCTTGCCTGCAATGCTGATTCCGTACTCATGTTAAATACACCTGGATAAGAAAGCCTGGATAAGAAAATATCCATTATAACGGATATTTACTGTTTAGAAGTTAAGGCTCCCGGATCAATATGACAAAGCCATTCAGATATACCCTTATTCTTATTATCTCCTTGAAATAGATTTTCTTTCTTTATTGCTAACTATTTTCATCTAAAAAAAAAGAGATGAATAAGGGTAATATTCATCTCTTTTTCCTACCCTTATCAAATAATAAGCCATTGTTTTATAAGGGTTTTATCGACGATAACTATTAAATATCGAGGTTAGCAACCGATAAGGCATTTCTTTCTATAAATTCACGGCGTGGCTCGACATGATCTCCCATCAGGGTGGTAAATATCTGATCTGCGGCTATAGCGTCCTCTATTGTAACCTGTAGCATACGGCGCGAATCAGGATCCATTGTTGTCTCCCAGAGCTGATCAGGGTTCATTTCACCCAAGCCCTTATAACGCTGAATACCATGGCGTTTGCTCGAATCTGTCATCAACCATTGCAAGGACTCTTCGAAATTAACTACATCGTGTCGACGCTCTCCTTTGGCTATATAGGCGCCAGGCTCTAACAGGTTATTCAGTTTTTGTCCCAAAGAATACATAGATTTATAGTCACGGGAATCTACAAAGTCTGGAGATAAGCTGTATTCAGTATCAACTCCATGATGGATTTGAGTCATCACAGGTAGCCAGCAATTATGCTCTCTATCTTCTTTTACCGAGAACTTGATACTATGACCTGCTTTTTCATCTGCTTCAACACGCTTTTCCAGGATTTCACACCAGGATGCTACAAGCTCTTTATCCTTAATCTGCTCCGCAAGAAGAGGCTCCATATAGACCAGCTTTTTAAGAACACTTTCAGGATAAATTCGGTTCAAGCGACTAACTATAGACTCTATATGACGAAATTCCTTAACAAGCTCCTGTAAAGCGACCCCACTAATACCTGGAGCTTCTTCATTAACATGCAAGCTTGCGTTCTCTAATGCAGACTGTGTTAAGTATTCTGTCAATGCCTCATCATCTTTAAGGTATTGCTCCTGCTTGCCACGTTTTACCTTATAGAGGGGAGGTTGAGCAATATAGATATAGCCATTTTCAACCAATTCTGGCAATTGGCGGAAAAAGAAAGTTAGTAATAAAGTCCGGATATGGGAGCCATCAACATCCGCATCGGTCATGATTATGATGTTGTGATAACGCAGTTTTTCAATATTAAATTCAGTACGACCGATACCACAACCCAACGCCGTGATCAGGGTGCCAACCTCTACAGAGGAGATCATCTTATCGAAGCGGGCTTTTTCAACATTAAGGATTTTACCCTTCAGGGGCAAAATAGCCTGTGTCTTACGGTCCCGCCCTTGCTTGGCTGAACCGCCAGCAGAATCACCCTCCACTATATAAAGTTCAGACAGTGCAGGGTCTTTTTCACGGCAGTCAGCCAACTTACCCGGTAAGCCGGCAATATCCAATGCCCCCTTACGGCGAGTCATCTCGCGCGCTTTGCGAGCGGCTTCTCGTGCCCGAGCTGCATCCAGCATTTTACCGACCACCAACTTGGCATCTTGTGGGTTTTCCAGCAGGTAATCAGCAAAAGATGCATTCATTTCCTGCTCAACAGCGGTTTTTACTTCGGATGATACAAGCTTGTCTTTTGTCTGGCTTGAAAACTTAGGGTCAGGAACCTTCACAGAGAGGATTGCCACAAGTCCTTCGCGAGCATCATCACCGACGGTATTCACTTTCTGGTTCTTTAAAAAACCCTCTTTCTCGATGTAAGTATTCAGTGTTCGAGTCAGCGCTGAGCGGAAACCAGCAAGGTGTGTTCCACCATCTCGTTGTGGGATATTGTTCGTAAAACAAAATATGTTTTCCTGGAAGCCATCGTTCCACTGCAAGGCAACCTCAACACAAACGCCATCATCCCTTTGTGTTGTAAAGTGAAACACCTCATTCACTGGCGTTTTATTGCTATTGAGATATTCAACGAAGGCTTTCAGTCCACCTTCATAGCTAAATAATTCTTCTTTGCCGGTCCTTTCATCTGTTAAGCGTATTGCTACGCCAGAGTTCAGGAATGACAACTCTCTCAAGCGTTTGGCCAACACATCAAAGCTGTACAAAATATTGGTGAAGGTTTCTTCTGAAGGAAAGAAATGAACCTCTGTTCCTGATCCTTCTGTTTCGCCGACCTCTGCTAAAGGAGCATCCGGAACACCATGAGTGTAAACCTGTTGGTAAACCTTACCATTACGGCGAACTGTCAGGCGTAACTCCCGAGAGAGAGCGTTTACAACTGAAACACCTACGCCGTGTAATCCACCCGAGACTTTATAGGTGTTGTCATCAAACTTACCGCCAGCATGGAGTACTGTCATTATCACTTCGGCAGCCGACACACCTTCTTCTTCATGAATATCTACAGGTATCCCTCGACCATTATCTTTGACGGTTACTGACTCATCAACGTGAATGGTTACCTGTATTTCATCGCAATATCCTGCGAGAGCCTCATCAATGGAGTTATCAACGACCTCAAAGACCATATGATGTAATCCAGTTCCATCATCCGTATCCCCAATATACATTCCAGGGCGCTTTCTTACGGCATCAAGACCCTTCAACACCTTGATATTCGATGCGTCGTAATTCTGTTCAGACATCAAGTTCTCCCAATTAGAATCCGGATTTTAGTATTCCGACTCTGAAACCTTTCCATGTTCCACGTGGAACATCTTTAATTTTACATCGTCTGACCATAAGCCAGCCAATGCTTGCTGTTCGATACAGGTAATAAATACCTGGCTTTCCATGTTGGCTAACTCTGTACACAAAGTTAGCCTGTGTTGATGATCCAGCTCTGCTGCCAAATCATCTATTAAAAACACACATTTTCGCCCGGATACCTGCTGATACAATGCACCCTGGGCAAGCTTTAGGGCACAGACCAATAGTTTTTGTTGTCCGCGAGATAACCTGTCAGCCGCATTTACTCGTCCACACTTAACCCTTAGATCGGCTCGATGAGGCCCGCTATGAGTAAAACCCGAAGCAAAATCTCTATCTAGTGCCGTATTTAAAACCTGATCATAGTTCGATTCTCTATCCCAACCGCGGTAATAAGAAAGGCGAATATCGGAATCCAGATCATTTAAAGCAAAGCGGCCGAGCACCTCATTGAATAAAGGAGCCAGGCGATCAAAATATTTCGAGCGAAACTTGTCAATCTCTAATGCATGAATAACTAAATACTTATCCCAGGTCACTAGCTCATTTGATGTTATTTTACCACGCCTAAGCAAATGATTGCGCTGTTTTAATACCCCCTGGTACTGCTTCCAAACGCTAAGGAAACGATGTTCCACGTGGAACACACCCCAATCAAGAAACTGCCTTCTTACTTTGGGGCCACCAGTCAGCAGTAAGAAGCTGTCAGGTGTAATCAACTGTAGCGGAAGTAATTCGGCAAGCGAAGAACTTGCTGTTGCCGTAGCGCCATCAATACGAATCTGACCACCACCAGATAGATCACGCTTAACACCGACACGGTGAAACCTCTGTGAACCATCAACTTCCCCATAAACAGTGAAATCAGGACTACCATCACGAACTATGGGCTTTAGCCGAGCACTGCGAAACGAGCGTGCTAACCCTAAAATATGAACAGCTTCGAGAAGTGATGTTTTACCACTACCGTTTTCACCGATAATGATATTGATACGAGAGGAGGGGGAAAGCTGCGCAACAGCAATGTTGCGCAAATTAGAAACCCGAAATCGGGAAATGGACATAGTAATCGGTCGGCTTTACAGGCGCATAGGCATTACGACATAAACAGAATCACCGTTCTCTTCCTCTTCGAGTAATGCGCTACTGTTAGGGTCAGATAGTGTGAATTTAACATTATCACCACTAAGTACAGACAGCACATCGAGAACATAACTAACATTAAAACCAATTTCGAGACTATCGCCCTGATAATTAACAGATACCTCTTCCTGCGCTTCTTCCTGCTCCGGATTATTTGCAGTAAGAGTAAGGCTACCGTCAGTAAGCACCAGACGAATACCGCGGTACTTTTCATTGGAAAGAATTGCAGTACGGCTGAACGCCTGGCGCAGTAATTGACGATCGCCGGTTACGATCTTATCTCCACCTTTCGGCAATACACGATCGTAATCGGGGAACTTGCCGTCAACCAGTTTCGATGTAAAGGTAAAGGTACCCGTATTAGCTCTAATATGATTACTACCAAGTGAAATACTCACCATCTGATCAGCATCAGTTAAGAGGCGAGCCAGCTCCATAATACCTTTACGCGGAACAATAACTTGATGCTTATTATCCTGGACATTGCAATCAGCCTCTACCGTACATAGTGCCAGCCGATGACCATCGGTGGCGACAGCGCGCAAGCTGCCATTATCAATTTCCAGCAGGAGACCGTTTAGATAATACCTGACATCCTGCTGAGCCATGGCAAAACCGGTGCGATCAATCAAACGGCGTAAATTATGCTGGGCAATGGAGAAATTAAAGGAGTTAGCCCCCTCTTCAACGCTGGGGAATTCTGTGGCGGGAAGCGTTGATAAGGAAAAACGACTGCGACCAGACTTCACAATAAGTTTCTGCTCCAACTGAGTTAGCTCAATAAGCGCAGAATCGGGTAAAGATTTACAGATATCCATTAACTTACGAGCAGGTACTGTAATCTCACCCTCATCAGCCGGATGCTCTAACAGAACCCGACCTATCAACTCGACTTCAAGATCTGTACCCGTAAGAGAAAGTTGATTACCTTCAACGACAAGCAAGACGTTGGAAAGTACCGGCAAGGTTTGACGGCGCTCAACGACCCCTGCTACCAGCTGCAAGGGTCTGATAAGTGCTTCACGGCTAATCGTAAGTTTCATAGATAATATCTCTGCTCTATCCCAGTCAAAATTATTTTCAGGACTCTCCGTCCCGGTATTATTTTAGGTCGTCAAAGAGCGCAACAAGCTCTTGTAATCTTCACGTATCTCACTAACTGTTTCTCTTAATTCTTTAACCTTTCGACACGCATGCAACACGGTCGTGTGGTCACGACCACCAAAAGCATCACCAATCTCCGGTAAGCTATGATTTGTGACCTCTTTGGCCAAAGCCATTGCTACCTGGCGTGGTCTGGCAACAGAACGGCTGCGCCGTTTGGAAAGCATATCGGATATCTTGATCTTATAATATTCCGCCACGGTACGTTGAATATTATCAATGCTGACCTGCTTTTCCTGAAGTGCGATCAGGTCTTTAAGAGATTCACGAATAAGTTCTACAGAGATATCTCGTCCCATAAATTTTGCGCTGGCAATAACACGCTTTAGTGCACCTTCGAGGTCACGAACATTGGATCTGATTCGTTGCCCGATAAAAAATGCGCAATCATGGGGAAGCTCAATCTGAGCCTGTTCGGCTTTCTTCATTAATATAGCCACACGAGTTTCTAGCTCTGGAGGCTCAACCGCAACCGTCAACCCCCAACCAAACCGCGACTTTAAGCGCTCTTCCAACCCATTAATTTCTTTTGGGTAACGATCACAGGTAAGTATCATCTGCTGACCACCTTCAAGCAAAGCATTAAAGGTATGAAAAAACTCCTCCTGAGAACGCTCCTTATTGGCAAAAAACTGAATATCATCGATTAGCAGCGCGTCAACAGATCGATAAAAACGCTTAAAATCGTTAATGGCATTTAATTGCAAAGCCTTGACCATATCGGCAACAAAGCGTTCCGAATGGAGATAAACAACCTTGGCATTAGGATTTAACTTAACAAGCTGATTACCCACAGCATGCATAAGGTGAGTCTTACCTAAACCCACCCCCCCATACAAAAATAACGGGTTATATGCAGCACCAGGGTTTTCAGCAACCTGCTTGGAAGCAGCAAGTGCCAGTTGATTGGATTTACCTTCAACGAAGCTATTAAACGTAAAGGAGGTATTCAACGAACTGTTGTGTTTAATACCACCTTCAACCTCAACAACGCGTTTACTGCCTGCTATGTTACTTGCAAGAGGAGGTGTCGCTATTTTCGGTGACGAAGAAACAACTGTGGAAGGCCCACTAAAAGCGTGTTTGGTTTGCGTCTGTGGTTGTTGGCTAGTAACAGGTGATGAAGTTTCCCCACGACTCAAAGCCTGAACACGCGCACTGTAACCTTGTGAACGAGCTCCTGTATCGGCAGGAACAGTACCAGTGTGACCACCACGAGTGGAAAAATTAGGTGAACGAGCGGCAATCGCCATAACAACCTGAGGTGAATAATTTTCTGCTAATTGATCGACAACTTCTTCAATACGAGGAAGAAATTTTTCTGTAACCCACTCGAGCACGAAACGGTTAGGTGCCAGTAAAGTAATAATATTGTTTTCAACATCAACCTTAAGAGGGCGAATCCAGGTATTAAATTGCTGAGCAGGTAATTCTCCCTGCAAAACCTCAAGGCTACGATGCCAAAGATCAGTAGGCACAGCGATACTCCAATATATAAAACTACAACTTGATAAAGGTACTAATTCTACCCCCAAAAGCATGAGTTATCCACAAGCTATTAAGATATTTATGGTGTGAAAATAATAAAAAAAATACTTATTTATCAACAACTTACGAAAATACAGAAAAGGACGGCATGAAACAAATATTACGTGGATAACTTTGTGAATACATTTATAACCGGTGATTAAAAACAGGCTGCACTACTCACTAGATATAGGGTAAATTAAAATCCGGATCCACAACATATAGACCCCTTATAAATACTGGCCTATAGGGGATAATTCCCATTGACGAGGCACTACAAATTCCCTAAAATTGCGCGTCCTTTGGTGGGGTTCGCCCACTGGGTAAATTCGCCAAGTTAACAGGTAACAGATCATGAAAAGAACCTTTCAACCCAGCGTTCTGAAACGCAAGCGCACTCACGGTTTCCGTGCACGTATGGCCACCAAGAATGGACGCCTTGTAATCAAGCGTCGTCGGGCTAAAGGCCGTAAGCTACTGGCAGCCTGAGTTTGAGTGTCAGCCATAATTGGCAGAAGTAACGGATTCTCTCGTAATCTTCGGTTATTAAATTCCGCAGATTATAAGCGAGTATTTGATGGCGCTGAGTTTAAGATATCGCATTCCAATTTTTTGATTCTTGCTCGGCGCAGTAACAATGACCTTCCTCGAATAGGATTAGTCATTGCTAAAAAAAATGTGCGCTTTGCAGTAGAACGAAATCGCATTAAACGAATTATTCGTGAATCCTTCCGCCAACATCAAGCTGACCTCTCGGGCCTGGATGTAGTAGTACTTGCCCGAAAAGGAATATCAGATCGAGATAATCGAACATTATTAGATCTATTTTCCAGGCAATGGACAAAACTGCTACAACGCAGTAACAACCAAACTCAATCCAGCAAGCCTAAATAAAAAGACGTGTTTATCACGTCTTTTTATACGCAGTTACAGACTTATCGCCCCGATAACAACTATTTACCACTGCCACTATGGTTGAGGGGTGGAAAGCGATTAATATCAAGTATAATGCTGCCTTTCGCTGTGCAAAAAATGACAGTAAAAGTTAATCACTAACCAAAACGGCTCTAGTATCCCATGGATTTGCAAAGAACTATTCTTGTCGTTGCTCTGGCTGTAGTCGGCTACCTGCTGGTATTGCAATGGAACAATGACTACAACCAAGCACCTACTACTCCCTCGCAACATACAACCCTGAGCAATCCGGCGTTACCGGAGAGTAAAGCAGAAACAATAACCAACGACTCAGATGCGCCAAGCGCAATGACTGAGCAAGAAGCCACTCTTGCTGATCAACCATCTGGTAGTAGCACTACTACTAATAGTGGAATGATCAAAATTACTACCGATGTATTGGAGATAGAGATAGATCCAAGAGGTGGTGATATCGTAAAAGCTGCTTTTCCAACTTATCCGTTGCACAAAGAAACTCCTGATACACCCTTTGTCTTACTAGAGCGCAGCAAAGAAAGAACTTTTGTTGCACAAAGCGGATTAACGGGTACCAACGGACCCGACCTGAAAGGACACCCTCTGTACAGCAGTGCTTCATCAAGCTACCAATTGGCTGAAAACGATGATGTGCTTACTGTAGACCTGAGCCTGGTAGAGAATGGAGTTACAATAACCAAACGCTATGAGTTTAAGCGTAGTGAGTATGAAATTAAGGTCAGCCACATAATTAATAATGCTGGCACTACTCCCTGGACAGCTAATTTTTATGCTCAACTGAAACGGGATAACTCTGCAGATCCAAGCGGACAAGGCTCAGCTACCAGCTTTAGTACCTATATGGGTGCAGCCTTAAGAAGTAACGATGAGCCATACCGCAAACTATCTTTTGGGGACTTTAAAGACAGTCCCTTTAAAGAAACCATCACCGGTGGCTATGCTGCGATCCTGCAACACTACTTCGTTGCCGCCTGGGTACCTGATGCAGACTCAGCTCATAACTACCAAACCCGTATTAACAGTAGCGGCGAAAACATCATCGGCTTCGTTGATAGATCACTGACTATTCAGCCCGGTCAGGAAGATATCGTCAGTGCTACGCTGTATGCCGGTCCAAAACTACAAGACAGGCTGGAAGCACTGTCACCCGGTCTGGAATTAACCGTCGACTACGGAATTCTCTGGTTTATCGCTCAGCCGCTATTCTGGACGCTAACCATGATCCATTCCCTGGTAGGGAACTGGGGCGTCGCAATTATTCTGTTAACGGTATTAGTAAAAGCAATTTTCTACCCGCTTTCTGCTGCAAGCTATCGATCCATGGCTAATATGCGTCGTGTATCACCTCTACTGGCTCAATTAAAAGAGCGCTTTGGAGATGACCGACAAAAAATGAGTCAGGGGATGATGGAGCTCTACAAGAAGGAAAAAATTAATCCTCTTGGTGGCTGTCTGCCAATTCTCGTGCAGATGCCTGTATTCATTGCTCTTTATTGGACTTTGCTGGAAGGGGTTGAGCTTAGACAAGCTCCATTTATGCTGTGGATTGACGATCTATCCCAGATGGATCCCTACTTTATCCTACCGCTCATCATGGGTGCTTCCATGTTTGTGCAACAGCAACTTAACCCCACACCTCCAGACCCGATTCAGGCCCGAGTGATGAAGATGATGCCGATTATCTTCACCTTCTTCTTCCTTTGGTTCCCGGCTGGGCTGGTATTGTACTGGGTCGTAAACAACCTGTTATCCATCCTTCAGCAATGGATGATTACCAGACAGATCGAGGCTAAGGCCGCTACTAAATAAACTGTCACTGGCAATACCAAGAAAAGGCCTTAATACTTTACGTTTTAAGGCCTTTTTTTATATCCACATGAGTGCATATGAACCAAATTCCAAATTCAAATGTAGAGACTATCGCGGCTATAGCAACAGCCCCTGGACGAGGTGGTGTTGGCATAGTGCGTATTTCAGGGCCGATAGCTGAATCGATCGCTGAAGAAATATGTGGGAAAAAACTTAAAATCCGATACGCACATTACGGTCCGTTCAAGGGAACCTGTAATGAAATTATTGATGAAGGTATCGCGCTACTATTTAAGGCACCAAACTCGTTTACTGGAGAAGATATCATCGAGCTTCAGGCACACGGCGGACCGGTTATCCTGGATCTGCTGTTAAAATCAATTTTGTCACGAGGAGTCCGTCAAGCAAGACCTGGGGAATTTTCAGAGCGTGCATTTCTGAATGACAAACTTGATTTAGCCCAGGCAGAGGCGATAGCTGATCTCATTAACAGCTCTTCAGAACAAGCCGCACGTAGCGCTCTAAATTCATTACAAGGAGAGTTTTCACGTCTGATTGAACACCTTGTCGAAGCGGTAATAAAACTACGAATATACGTTGAAGCAGCTATAGATTTCCCCGAGGAAGAGATCGATTTTATCGCCGATGGCAAGGTATCAAATGAGCTACAAAAACTGATCAATGAATTAACGGAATTGCGACAAAAGGCAGGGCAGGGTGCAATTTTGCGCGAGGGTATGAACGTCGTTATCGCCGGGAGACCCAATGCGGGTAAATCCAGCTTGCTCAACGCTCTCTCAGGCAGAGATAGTGCTATCGTCACCGACATTGCGGGTACCACAAGAGATCTGCTGAGAGAGCAGATAAATATCGATGGAATGCCTCTGCATATTATTGATACCGCCGGCCTACGAGAAAGTAACGATGCAGTGGAGCAGATAGGCGTTAAGAGAGCGCTCGCTGAAATCGAAAAAGCTGATCGTGTTCTTTTAATGGTCGATGCCGTAATAACAGAGCAAACGGATGTTCCTAATCACTGGCCTGAATTCGTAAACCTGCTGCCAGATAACAAAAAATTAATAATTATCAGAAATAAAATTGACCAGATAAAAGAAGATCCCCGTATAGAAGAAAACGATGCAGGTACAGTAATCAGTTTATCCGCAAAAGAAGGACTGGGAATCGACCTGCTTCGCCAGCATTTAAAATCAATCATTGGTTTCGAAGGAACGACTGAAGGTAGCTTTATGGCGCGCAGAAGGCACCTGGACGCACTGGAGAGAGCTTATAATGCTCTTATAAAAGGCCAGCAACAGTTAGTACACTTAGGCGCTGGTGAGCTACTGGCGGAAGACCTTCGCGCGGTTCAACAATCCCTCGGTGAAATTACCGGTACATTTACTTCTGATGACCTCCTCGGGCGTATTTTTTCAAGTTTCTGCATCGGTAAATAAACCATTACCAATGTTATTTAAACGTCCAGACTTCTGCTCGATAAAATTGTAATACAGATACATCAGGCAATTATTGCTAAGACTATTTACTGCCTGGTATTTTCCTCCCCAGAAAAACCGAATCTTTTCTCCATGTTTCATTTCAACATTAAAAATCAATTTCAGTCTTAGCAAATACTCCTGCGAAAAAAAACATGCACTGTAAATAAAATTTAAAAGCGAAATTACTCCCATATTTAGTTCTCTAAAAAAATCTCGTTTTAAAAAAATACAGGATGGTTTTTACAATAAAAAACGATTTATTAAGGCCACCTAAGCTCTGTGTGTAAAGGGTGTATCAACTGAGCTCTAAAGGTGTGGATAAATACCCTGTGAATAAGTCGCTGGTTTATCCACACCTTACGCCGAGCCTATGCGCAGCTTACAGAAAGCTATTGTACAGCCTTTGAAGTCAGATAAGCTTTTGATTTTAAAGGAGAATAATCACTTACCAACAGAATATGGCTTTACCATTAATAACAACAACAATAAGAACATATATAAACATATATACTTTTCTATACTGATATAACTTATTTGCCTGTTTATAAAAAAGATTCTTTTTTACTCAGCAAGCCTTATACTTGTGCCCCTCAAAATGTCCTTATCTCAAATTCTTGGCAGCTTTCGCCAAAAGGTGGATTCTGTGGATTTTCCCTCACGCTATGGCGTAATAATTGTTGGTGGTGGACATGCAGGAACAGAAGCTGCATTAGCTGCCGCGCGGATGGGAGTAAAAACGCTCCTCATTACACATAACATCGAAACGCTGGGACAAATGTCCTGCAACCCGGCAATCGGTGGAATTGGTAAAAGCCATCTTGTAAAAGAAATTGATGCTCTTGGTGGAGCCATGGCCCGGGCTACGGATAAGGGTGGAATTCAGTTCAGAGTACTTAACTCAAGAAAAGGTCCTGCCGTTAGAGCAACTCGTGCTCAGGCTGATCGATTGTTATATAAAGCCGCCATTCGCCTGACACTGGAAAACCAGGAAAATCTGGAGATTTTTCAACAATCTGTTGATGACTTGATTCTGGAGCAGGACCGTGTAGTTGGTGTAGTAACTCAAATGGGGTTACGTTTTAAAGCCGATACCGTTGTATTAACCGCGGGTACTTTTTTAGGTGGTGTAATACATATTGGATTGGAAAACCACCAGGGTGGCAGAGCGGGTGATCCTCCCTCGAATAGTCTGGCAGCTCGGATAAGAGAGTTACCGATTCGAGTTGAGCGGTTAAAAACAGGGACGCCTCCCCGGATAGATGCCAGATCTGTAGACTTCTCAGTGATGGAAGCACAACCTGGAGACACTCCAACTCCGGTAATGTCATACATGGGTAGTATCGACGAGCACCCTCGTCAGGTGAACTGTTATATCACCCATACCAATGAACAAACCCATGACATAATTCGCTCTGGCCTGGATCGCTCTCCGATGTACACCGGTGTGATCGAAGGAATAGGACCGCGTTACTGTCCCTCAATTGAAGATAAAATTAACCGCTTTGCGGATAAAAAAAGTCATCAGATATTCGTAGAACCCGAAGGCCTGACAACCCACGAATTATATGCGAACGGTATCTCAACAAGTTTACCGTTTGATGTACAGTTAGCCATGGTGCAGTCAATTCGGGGCTTCGAACAAGCTCATATAGTTCGACCCGGGTACGCAATCGAATATGATTATTTTGATCCCAGAGATTTAAAACCTTCTCTGGAGTGTAAATTTATTTCCGGGATGTTTTTCGCTGGACAGATAAATGGTACAACCGGGTATGAGGAAGCGGGAGCGCAAGGCTTACTCGCAGGAATCAACGCAGCTCGCCAATCCTTGCAAAAAGATGCCTGGTGCCCGCGACGAGATGAAGCGTATTTAGGTGTGTTAGTGGATGACCTGATAACAAACGGTACATCAGAGCCTTATCGTATGTTTACTAGCCGGGCTGAATATCGATTAATCCTTAGGGAAGATAACGCAGATTTACGTTTAACCGAGATCGGCCGAGAAATGGGTTTGATTGATGATAAGCGATGGAAATCTTTCAGTGAAAAGAGAGAAGCCATTGAAACTGAAAAGCAGCGACTTGCCGAAACCTGGGTTAGACCAGAGACTGAAAAAGGTGATGCGGTAAACGCTCTGTTAGATACCCCAATTACCCATGAGTATAATTTACTGGAGCTGTTACGCAGACCACAGCTTAATTATAGTGAACTGGCTGAAATTTCCGGAAGCACGGTAAGTGACCCAAAAGTAGCAGAACAACTTGAAATTCAAGTTAAGTATCAGGGATACATTGATCGCCAAACAGAGGAGATTGCTCGCTTCCGGCATCATGAACAAACCGCTCTCCCGCAAGAGTTCGATTACCATCAGATTGAAGGTTTATCGAATGAAATCAAACAGAAACTAACAGATGCAAGGCCTGATACCCTGGGCCGGGCGTCACGTATTGCAGGGGTAACACCTGCGGCAATTTCTCTGTTACTGGTTCATTTGAAGAAGCGTTCATTACTGAAAAAACAGGCGCAAGGGACGGTTTAATGGGAGGTTTACAACATCTACAGCAACCACTACGCCGTGGAGCTGACCAACTTGAGCTGGACCTTAGTGAGAAACAGCAGCAACGGCTGCTGAGTTACTTACAGTTATTGGCAAAATGGAACCGTGCGTATAACTTGACCGCAGTTAGACAACCGGAAGATATGCTACCCCGTCATTTACTGGATAGCCTGGTAGTAAGCCCTTACTTACAAGGCCAGTCTTTTCTTGATGTGGGTACTGGTCCGGGTCTGCCGGGAATCCCTCTCGCAATCTGTTTTCCTGAAAGAGAATTCTCTTTACTGGATAGTAATGGAAAAAAGACACGCTTTTTACATCAAGCGGTTGTCGAGCTGGGGTTGAGCAATGTTCAGGTATACCAGAGTCGTATAGAGAGTTTTAACGACAAAACCTCATTTGATGGCATACTTTCCCGAGCATTTAGTACATTGCATGATATGGTGGAAGGCTGTTACCGATTATGCCGAGAGGGTGGCTATTTTCTTGCCATGAAAGGAGTGTACCCTCAACAGGAGCTGGATGATTTATCGAATACCTATCCACAGCTGAAACAGGAAGCCGTGCACAAGTTGCAGGTCCCTGGCTGTGAAGGTGAACGACATCTGGTTATGCTCCATAAAGTACACCCCTAAAACAACAGGATTACAAAGCGTGGGTAAGATACTAGCGATAACCAACCAAAAGGGCGGAGTGGGTAAAACCACAACCTGTATAAATTTGGCAGCGTCTTTGGTGGCAACTAAACGAACCGTATTATTGGTTGATCTTGATCCGCAAGGAAACGCCACCATGGGCAGTGGTGTGGCCAAGAATGAGCTGGATTGGTCGGTTTATGATGTTTTAGTCGGTGAATGTGAAGTAGAAAAGGCCATTCAGCATTGCGACAATTCAGGCTACGACCTGTTACCTGCTAATGGTGATCTGACGGCTGCAGAAGTTCAGCTACTCGATCTCAGTTCGAAAGAGAAGCGTTTAGCCTATGCTCTAAGGCGAGTTCGTGATAATTATGATTTCGTACTCATCGATTGCCCGCCCTCGTTGAATATGCTGACGATCAATGCCTTGACCGCATCGAATGGTGTAATTATTCCGATGCAGTGCGAATATTATGCGTTAGAAGGTTTAAGCGCATTACTAGACAGTGTTCACAAGATTGAGCAGATTCTAAATCCCGGGCTCGGAATCGAAGGCTTGTTACGCACCATGTATGACCCTCGTAATAGCCTGACTAACGAAGTTTCTAGCCAGTTAACACAACATTTCGGCGATCAGGTGTACCGAACCGTTATTCCTCGGAATGTGCGTTTGGCGGAAGCGCCAAGCCATGGCCTCCCTGCCTTGATTTATGATAAACAATCAAAGGGTGCTATTGCTTATTTGGCACTGGCTGGCGAATTAATAAGAAAACAAGAACAATCCGGGCAAAAAATTTCTGCTTAATGTAATTGGCAAGACTAAGGATATTTGGGGGCGCTATGGCGGCTAAAAAGAGAGGATTGGGTCGCGGCCTGGATGCATTATTGGCTAATAGCGCACCACACGAGAGTAAAAGAACCGGTGACTCATACGAGGATAAAACCTTAACCGAGATTCCGGTGGAGTTCATACAGCGAGGAAAATACCAACCCCGCCGTGATATGCACCCTGAAGCGCTTGATGACCTTGCCAATTCGATAAAAGTTCAGGGCGTGATGCAACCGATTATTATCCGTCCAATCGGCATTGATCGGTATGAGATTATTGCGGGTGAGCGCCGTTGGCGAGCGACGCAGCGTGCCGGTCTGGATAAGATCCCTGTAATTATTCGTGATGTGCCGGATGAATCAGCGATCGCAATGTCGTTGATTGAAAATATTCAGCGTGAAGATCTGAATCCAATCGAAGAGGCAATGGCACTCCAGCGGCTTCAGGAAGAGTTTGAGTTGACTCAGCAGCAGGTTGCAGATGCCGTAGGCAAGTCCAGAACGACAATAACAAACCTGCTGCGCCTCATTAGCCTGAATGCAGAAGTTCGCATGATGTTAGAGCATGGCGACCTGGAAATGGGGCACGCTCGCGCAATGTTAACTCTTTCTGATGAGTTACAGCTCAAAGCCGCCCAAACTGTAGTGGCAAGATCATTATCGGTTCGCCAGACAGAATCGATGATTCGTAAACTGCAGGATGAAAGTGAAAAACCTGTCCTTATAAAAATAGTAAATCCGGATATTCGTAATCTTCAGGATTCATTATCTGAGCGCCTTGGAGCGGCAGTAAAAATCGATCATGGCGCTAAAGGAAAAGGCAAATTAATGATCCAATACAATAGTCTTGATGAGCTTGACGGTATTTTGGCACATATAAAATAGTCTAATGACCCCTTGGTTTTAGTATCTATACGAGAACACCTTTATAGAGCATTAGTAAAACGTACAATCTATATATGGTATTTAGTATTAATGATTGTTCAATATATAGGGGTTGCTCGGGTGTTTTAGAGGTGATGCACAGTGTTGTTTTTATTACAAAAAACACAAATTGACTGCTATGAATACTTAGAAAGAACAGGTCCTCTACCTATTGAATGACGAGGGCATTCCTCCTATAATCACGACGCTTTAAGTCAGGGCAGGCAAATCCCGAAAGTTTAAAATGCTGAGGGATGATCGAGCGATCAGTGAGGTTATGTGCGAACATCCATACCTGAAAATGATCGACCTGCAGTACGTCAGCTATTGATATACCAGTTTGTATCGGTATTGTTGATTAGTTTTGTATCTTCTCTGATAAGTTTTCAAGCAGTGTATTCTGCGCTTTTGGGCGGCTTGATTTTTATTGTCCCCAACGCGCTTTTTATATATATGACCTTCTTCTCGGTAGAGGTTGGTTCTGCACGAAAGATCGCTAATTCAATATATATTGGTGAAGCGATAAAGTTTGGCTTGACTGCAGTGTTATTCGCAATCGTATTTGCACTGATAAAGCCTTTGAATGAATTGACGCTGTTCGTCACATTCTTTGTTGTATTGATGATAAATAGCTTGTCGCCGATATTTGTGAGGCGACCCAATGGTAATAAATAACGTTTGAGATCAAGGCATGGCGACTGAAAATCTTACCGCATCATCGTATATCCAACATCACCTGACAAACTTGACTTATGGTCAGCTACCAGCAGGTACCGAGCGTACTGATGGTACTGTACTATCTGAGCCACTTTGGACGTTTGCTCACTCATCCCAGGAAGCTGGACAGATGGGTTTTTGGGCTCTTAACGTCGATACAATGGGCGTATCGATACTGCTAGGTGCTATCTTTTACTTCATGTTCCGAAGCGTTGCAAAAACAGCAACGAGCGGCGTGCCTGGCAAAATGCAGAATGCGGTCGAAGCGATCGTAGAGTTTGTACAAGAAAATGTCAGCAGTATGTTCCCCTATAAGAATGCGTTGGTAGCGCCGATGGCATTAACGATTCTGGTGTGGGTATTCTTTATGAACCTGATGGACCTGGTCGCAATCGATCTGATACCCGAGGCGGTTAAGTTGTTCGCGGTCAGTGTGCTTGGGGCTGATCCTCACAACGTGTTCTTTAAGATAGTGCCTTCTACCGATCCAAATATCACACTGGCTATGGCTGTTTGTGTATTTATTCTGATTTTGTACTACAGCATTCGCGAGAAAGGATTTGGCGGCTTTATGAGTGAATTGTCTCTACACCCATTCAGCAGTAAGAATATGATGGTCCAGGCGTTGTTTATCCCTGCTAACTTTGCCCTGGAGTTTGTCAACCTGATCGCCAAGCCTGTTTCTCTTGGTTTGCGTTTGTTCGGTAACATGTACGCTGGTGAGATGATCTTTATCCTGATCGCTCTGATGTATAGCGGTGGATTCCTGATGGGTGTGTTTGGTGGAAGCTTGCAACTGGTGTGGGCGATGTTCCACGTGCTGATCATTTCCCTACAGGCGTTTATCTTTATGGTTCTGACTATCGTGTACATGAGCATGGCTTATGACACAGGTGAAGATCACTAAAGCTTTTATTTTTAATTAACCTTAGTAATAAAGTGGAGATAAAATAGTGACTGAAGCAACAGCTTTGATAGTAATCGCGAGTGCCATCCTGATGGGACTGGGCGCTGTAGGTGCTGCTATTGGTGTAGGTATCCTTGGTAGTAAGTTCCTTGAAGGTGGTGCACGTCAACCTGAACTGATCCCAATGCTACGTACTCAATTCTTCATCGTAATGGGTCTGGTCGATGCAGTTCCTATGATCGGTGTTGGTCTGGGCATGTATATGCTGTTCGTATTGACCGCCTGATTTAAATAACATCACCACATTAATTCCAATATAACGGAGAAGCGGTGTGAATTTTAATTTAACGTTTATAGGCCAGATGATTGCATTTGGTGTATTCGTTTATTTGGTCATGAAACATATTTGGCCACCAATTCTTAATGCGATGGAAGAAAGAAAGAAAGCCATCACTGAAGGATTGAGTGCAGCTGAGCGTGCTTCACGTGATCTTGACTTAGCTAAGAAAAAAGCGGGTCAGGAAATGCGCGAAGCCAAGCAGCAAGCGGCTGAATTAATTGACCAGGCAAACAAACGCTCCAGTCAGATCATTGATGAAGCCAAAGAACAGGCCCGTCAAGAAGGTGAAAGAATTCTGGTTACTGCTCAGGCAGAAATTGAGCAGGAAAGAAACCGGGTTAAAGAAGCCCTTCGTGCTGAGGTAGCAGCGATTGCTGTTGCTGGTGCTGAGAAGATTCTGCGGACCACTATTGACTCTAGTGTACATGGCGAGATGCTTGATAATCTTGCTAAAGAACTTTAATAGAGGTTTGTCATGGCAGAGTTAACCACAGTAGCCAGACCGTACGCTAAAGCGGCGTTCGAGGCAGCGCAGACAACTGGCGAGCTAGACCTTTGGGGTGGCATGCTTGAGTTTGGTGCTGCGGTAGCTAGCGATGAGACAATGAAATTAGTATTGGATCATCCAGCTCTGACCCGCAAACAGAAAGCCGAAGCCTTTGCTGATATCTGCGAAGGTAAGCTGAATAAAGAAGGTAAAAACTTCTTCACGGTAATGGCTGAAAATAACCGCCTTGTTTTGTTGCCAGAAGTCAGCGTATTGTACGAAGACTTCAAATCGCAGCAAGAGAAGCAGGTCGATGTTCAGATCGAGAGTGCGTTTGACATAAGTGCTGAGCAAGAGCAAGCACTAGCGCAGGCATTAAGCAAAAAGCTGGATCGTAAAGTGAATTTGAGTAGTGAAACTCACCCTGAATTATTGGGCGGAGTGATTATTCATGCCGCTGATCTGGTCATCGATGCGTCTGTTCGCAGCAAAATCTCGAGATTGGCTGAGGCGATTAACTCCTAATTAGAATTAGGATTGAGGATAAAAGCATGCAGCAACTAAATCCCGCTGAAATTAGCGAAATTATCAAGAAGCGCATCGAGAAACTTGATGTGTCTTCTGAAGCCCGAAATGAGGGCACCATTGTCAGTGTTTCCGACGGTATCGTACGGATTCATGGTCTGGCAGATGTAATGTACGGTGAGATGATCGAGTTCGATGGCGGCCTGTACGGCATGGCTATGAACCTGGAGCGCGACTCTGTTGGCGCAATCATTCTGGGAAGCTACGAAGCTTTGGCTGAAGGCCAGACTGCTCGTTGTACAGGTCGTATCCTTGAGGTTCCGATTGGGCCACAATTGCTTGGCCGTGTGGTCGATACTCTGGGTAACCCTATCGATGGGAAAGGTGCCATTGAAGCTGAATTGACCGCCCCTGTTGAGAAAGTAGCTCCAGGCGTTATTGCACGTAAATCAGTTGATCAGCCGGTTCAAACCGGTTTGAAAGCTATCGATGCGATGATCCCGATCGGTCGTGGTCAGCGTGAGTTGATTATCGGTGACCGTCAGGTTGGTAAAACTGCGGTTGCGATCGACACAATTATTAACCAGAAGGGCACAGGTATTAAATGTGTTTACGTAGCGATTGGTCAAAAGCAGTCTTCTATCGCTAACGTAGTTCGCAAGCTGGAAGAGCATGGCGCGATGGAGCACACTATTGTCGTCAATGCTGGTGCTTCAGATTCTGCTGCCCTGCAGTATCTTGCCCCGTTTGCTGGTTGTACCATGGGTGAATATTTCCGTGATCGCGGTGAAGATGCCCTGATCATCTATGATGATTTGACCAAGCAGGCTTGGGCTTACCGTCAGATCTCACTGTTGCTGAAGCGCCCACCAGGACGTGAAGCATACCCGGGTGACGTTTTCTATTTGCATTCTCGCTTACTGGAGCGTGCAGCACGTGTTAATGCTGAATACGTAGAGCAGTTCACAGGAGGTAAAGTTAAAGGAAAAACGGGTTCTTTGACTGCACTACCGATTATCGAGACTCAGGCTGGTGACGTTTCTGCGTTCGTACCAACCAACGTAATTTCGATTACGGATGGCCAGATCTTCCTCGAAACGTCGCTGTTTAACTCTGGTATTCGACCTGCTATCAACCCGGGTATTTCGGTATCTCGAGTAGGTGGCGCAGCGCAAACCAAGATCATTAAAAAGCTGAGTGGTGGTATCCGTACCGCATTGTCACAGTATCGTGAGTTGGCGGCATTTGCTCAGTTTGCTTCTGATCTTGATGAAGCAACTCGTTCACAGTTGGAACACGGTGTGCGTGTGACCGAATTGATGAAGCAGAAGCAATACTCTCCGATGACCACAGCCGAGATGGCTGTCAGCCTTTTTTCTGCAGAGAAAGGTTATCTGAAAGATGTTGAGCTGAATAAAGTTCTGGATTTCGAATCTGCCCTGGTCTCTTTTGCCTCCAGCGAATACGCTGATCTTATGGCTGAAGTGAATAAAACAGGCGGGTATAACGACGAGATCGAGAATACCTTGAAAGAGATGCTTGAAAAATTCAAGGCAACTCAAACCTGGTAATTGGAGAAAAAACAGTTAGCGAGGGTTAGCTGTTTTTTCACTGCTGCATTACTGAAACGTGATGTCATCAACCAGAATAGGTGAGTTATGGCAGTCGGAAAAGAGATTCGAACACAGATCGGCAGCATAAAAAATACGCAGAAAATCACTGGTGCCATGCAGATGGTAGCGGCCAGTAAAATGCGTAAGGCGCAGGGCCGTATGGAAGCCAGTCGCCCTTATGCACAGCGTATTCGTGAAGTGGTTGGCCACGTTGCTAACTCTTCTGCGGAGTACCAGCATGCCTATATGAAAGAGCGCGACGCGAAACGCGTCGGCTATATCATAGTTTCTTCAGATCGTGGCTTGTGTGGTGGATTGAACGTTAACCTGTTCAAGCACTCACTTAAATCCATGAAGTCCTGGGCTGACCAGGGTGCTGATGTTGATATCTGTGTAGTAGGTACTAAAGCAGCTGCGTTCTTCCGCCACTATGGTGGAAATGTTGTTGCAGCCATAAATGGTCTGGGTGACGAGCCCAACATCGCTGATCTTATTGGTGCGGTGAAGGTTATGCTCGACGCTTATGACAATGGCAAAATAGATCGTTTGTACTTGGTGTTTAATACTTTTTTTAACACCATGATCCAGACGCCGGAAGTTGAGCAATTGTTGCCTCTCCCCGCGGACGACGATGAAAATCTCAAGCATCATTGGGATTACATCTATGAACCTGACGCGAGAGAATTGCTCGATGGGCTTTTGATTCGTTATATCGAATCACAGGTTTATCAGGCTATTGTGGAAAACAATGCCTGTGAACAAGCCTCCCGAATGGTGGCAATGAAGAGTGCTACCGATAACGCAGGTGAGATTATAGATGAGTTACAACTGATCTATAACAAAGCCCGTCAGGCAGCAATTACGCAAGAAATTTCAGAAATTTGCAGTGGTGCGGCAGCCGTTTAGGCGCCGATGACCAATGAGTATTTATAGAGGATCCTACTTATGAGTAGCGGACGTATTGTACAAATCATCGGTGCCGTTATCGACGTGGAATTCCCTCGCGAAAGCGTACCCAAGGTATATGATGCCTTGAAGGTTGAGGGAAAAGAAACCACGCTCGAAGTCCAGCAGCAGCTGGGTGACGGAATAGTTCGTACTATCGCCATGGGTTCAACCGAAGGGTTGAGTCGTGGTTTGAATGTTAATAACACCAAAGCACCGATTAATGTTCCTGTGGGTATCGAAACCCTCGGGCGCATTATGGACGTATTGGGTAACCCAATCGACGAGCGTGGCGAAATTGGTGAGCAGGCTCGTGCCTCAATTCACCGAGCTGCGCCAACTTATGCCGAGCAAGCAGCTTCTGAATCTTTGCTTGAAACAGGTATCAAGGTAATCGATCTGGTTTGTCCTTTCGCCAAGGGTGGTAAGGTTGGACTGTTCGGTGGTGCCGGTGTTGGTAAGACCGTTAACATGATGGAATTGATCAACAATATCGCCTTGAAGCACTCCGGTTTATCCGTTTTTGCGGGTGTTGGTGAGCGTACTCGTGAGGGTAACGACTTCTACCACGAGATGCAGGAAGCCGGCGTAGTTAACCTGGAAAAACCTCAAGAATCTAAAGTAGCGATGGTCTACGGTCAGATGAATGAGCCTCCGGGAAACCGTTTCCGTGTAGCGTTGACTGGCCTGACCATGGCTGAGAAGTTCCGTGATGAAGGTAAAGACGTGCTGTTGTTCATCGACAACATCTACCGTTACACCCTGGCAGGAACAGAAGTATCTGCACTGCTTGGCCGTATGCCATCAGCGGTAGGTTACCAGCCAACTCTTGCAGAAGAAATGGGTAAGCTACAAGAGCGTATTACGTCTACCAAGACCGGTTCGATCACTTCTATCCAGGCGGTATACGTACCAGCGGATGACTTGACTGACCCATCTCCAGCGACAACTTTCTCACACCTTGATGCAACAGTTGTATTGAGTCGTGATATCGCTGCCAAGGGTATCTATCCTGCGATCGATCCACTGGACTCAACTTCTCGTCAGTTGGATCCACTGGTTATCGGTCAGGAGCACTATGATGTAGCTCGTGGCGTGCAGTTTGTACTGCAGCGTTACAAAGAGCTGAAAGATATCATCGCAATCCTGGGTATGGATGAGCTGTCTGAAGAAGACAAGCAAACCGTAAACCGTGCGCGCAAGATTGAACGATTCCTGTCTCAGCCATTCTTCGTGGCAGAAGTATTTACCGGTTCTCCGGGTAAGTATGTATCTCTTAAGGATACCATCGAAGGATTTAAGGGCTTATTGGCTGGCGATTATGATGATCTTCCTGAGCAGGCGTTCTACATGGTTGGTTCAATTGATGAAGCTGTCGAGAAAGCCAAGACTGTGTAATTGACAGACGGTGACCATTAAATTGGTTACCGTCATCCTGTAATTCGATAAGAGGCAATTACCGATGGCAATGACCGTACATTGTGACATCGTTAGCGCTGAAACCGCGATTTTTTCTGGGCTGGTAGAGACGGTTATCGCGACTGGTAGCGAGGGTGAGCTGGGTGTTTCACCCGGACACGCACCATTACTTACCGGCTTGAAGCCTGGTCCTATCCGGATCATTAAGCAGAACGGTGAAGAGGAGATTTATTATATCTCCGGTGGCTATCTAGAGGTTCAGCCTAACAACATTAAGGTGTTGGCTGACACAGCCCTGCGTGCTGACGATATGAACGAAGCAGCTGCTGAAGCAGCTAAACAGGAAGCGGAACATGCGCTGGCTAACCAGAAGTCTGAACTGGACTACTCTCGTGCCGCCGCTCAGCTTTCTGAAGCTACTGCCCAGTTGCGAACACTTCAAAAGCTACGCAATAAAAACCGTTAAGAAGTAGTTATCGGTTTAAAATAAGAAGGGTGGCCATTGCGCTACCCTTTTTTTGTTTTAATTCCAGATTATAAAAAGGTTTACCACTATGCGAGTCGATATTGTGATTCTGGCAGCAGGCCAGGGCAGCAGAATGAAATCAGCGTTGCCCAAGGTTTTGCATACCCTGGCTGGTAAGCCGATGTTGCAACATGTGATCGAACGAGCACAGGAATGCGCCAACCATTTTGGCGGCGGCAGGATCCATGTGGTAATTGGTCATGGAGGAGAGCTGGTCCGGGAGCAGCTTTCAGATCAACCCGTTTCCTGGGTAGTTCAACAAGAACAAAATGGAACGGGACACGCGGTAGCGCAAACACTACCCAATATAGATGGCGCTGATCGGGTGTTAATCCTCTATGGAGATGTGCCGTTAACGTCACCGGATACGCTAATCGAACTGGTGGGAGCAATTGAAAACCACCCGTTATCATTACTTACAGTAAAACTCGATAACCCAATGGGCTATGGGCGAATTGTGAGAAATAACCTGGATGAAATTGTTGCTATCGTAGAACAAAAGGATGCAACTCCGGACCAGTTAGCTATTGGGGAAGTGAATACAGGAATACTTGCGACATCTGCGGAAAAACTAAAAACATGGCTTCCTGCGTTAAAGGATAATAATGCGCAAGGAGAATATTACCTGACCGATGTGATTGCTATGGCAGTCGCTGAGGGTGGAAGTGTTGCACCTTGCAATGCACCGGTTGAGCAGGAGGTTCAGGGGGTAAATAACCGGGTTCAATTGGCGGAACTCGAGCGCTGGTTTCAACGTAAAAACGCTATAGTCCTTATGCAATCCGGTGCGACTTTGAGAGACCCGGAACGTATAGATGTACGTGGCTCGTTAACCGTGGGCCAGGATGTTGTAATCGATGTGAACTGTGTTTTCGAAGGTGAAGTCATTATCGAAGATGGAGTGGTTATCGGCTCAAACTGCGTAATAAGTGACAGCGTGATTAAACAAAACAGCACCATCAAAGCAAACTCAGTATTAGAGCAAGCAATAGTGGGTGAAGGTTGTGATGTTGGCCCCTTCGCAAGATTAAGGCCCGGAACTGAATTATGTAAAAATGCCAAAATAGGCAACTTTGTAGAAACCAAGAAAACCCTGGTCGGTGAAGGCAGTAAAATTAATCATCTGAGTTATGTCGGTGATGCTGAACTTGGCGCCGGTGTAAATGTAGGTGCAGGTACCATCACCTGTAACTATGATGGAGTTAATAAGTTTAAAACGACGATCAAGAGTGGTGCTTTCATAGGATCAAATACATCCTTGGTCGCTCCGGTTAGCATTGGAGAAAATGCAACAACCGGTGCCGGTTCCACCGTAACCAAAGATGTGAATGATAATGAATTGGCAGTGGCAAGAGGCCGGCAAAAGAATTTAAATGGATGGCAACGCCCAACCAAAAAGAACAGCTAATACAGGCAAAAACTGAATACAGGAAATAACCATGTGTGGAATCGTAGGGGCTGTAGCCCAGAGAGATATAGCGGATATTTTGCTCGAAGGTCTCAGGCGACTTGAATATCGTGGATACGATTCCGCCGGTGTGGCAATAGTTGATTCAGCGCTAAATTTACAGCGTGTACGCCGACTGGGAAAAGTAAAAGAACTGGCAGATGCAATACAGCAACAACCATTGCTGGGAGGTAGTGGCATAGCACACACTCGATGGGCAACGCATGGGGAGCCAAGTGAACGTAATGCACATCCGCATCTATCCCGAGAAGATCTTGCTATTGTTCATAATGGAATAATTGAAAACCACGAACCGCTACGTGAAATGCTGATCCAGGATGGTTATGAATTTACTTCTGAAACAGATACAGAGGTAATGGCTCATTTGATCCATAAAGAATTAGATAAAAGTGAGAGTTTATTACAAGCCGTGCAATCATCAGTAAAACAACTTGATGGCGCGTATGGAACCGTTGTGATGGATCGTCGTAATCCCAGTTGCCTCGTTGCCGCAAGATCGGGGAGCCCGCTGGTTATTGGACTTGGTATTGGTGAGAACTTCCTGGCATCTGATCAATTAGCATTATTACCCGTTACCCGGAGATTTATCTTTCTTGAAGAAGGGGATGTTGTAGAGTTAACCAGAAAGAGTGTAAAAATTTACGCATCCACTGGCCAGTTAGTAGAGCGCAAAATTGTCGAAAGCGACCTTGATCATGACGCCGGAGATAAAGGTGAATATCGCCACTACATGCTGAAAGAAATTCATGAGCAACCAGAATCGGTTGCCAATACCCTGGAAGGAAGACTTGGTGATTCACAGGTATTAGTTGACTCATTCGGAAGCAATGCCAAAGAGATTTTAAGCAAAGTAAAAAACATTCAGATAATTGCTTGTGGCACGAGCTATCACGCAGGAATGGTTGCACGATACTGGTTTGAACAATTTGCAGGTATTCAGTGTAACGTAGAGATTGCATCAGAATTTCGGTATAGAAAAAGCTTTGTTCCACCCAATAGTTTATTTGTGAGTATCTCTCAGTCAGGAGAAACAGCAGATACCTTAGCCGCGTTAAGGTTGGCCAAAAAATCTGGCTTTATGGCATCGTTAACCTTGTGTAATGTTCCCGGCTCGTCATTAGTAAGAGAGTCCGATCTGGCTTTTCTTACCCGTGCGGGTGCAGAAATTGGTGTAGCTTCAACCAAGGCATTCACAACACAGCTGGTTTCAATATTGTTATTGGTAACCGCTATCGGCCGTCAAAATACGATGACAGCTGAAACAGAATCTAACATTGTGCAAGCACTGCGCTCATTACCGGAAGCTATTCGTCAGGCACTTAAATTGAGTGCCTCCATAGAGCAGATGGCAGAAGACTTTAGTGATAAGCACCACAGTTTATTTTTGGGTCGAGGTAGTCAGTACCCCATTGCAATGGAAGGTGCACTGAAACTTAAGGAAATCTCATATATTCATGCTGAAGCCTACGCAGCAGGTGAGTTGAAGCATGGTCCACTCGCGCTAATTGACAGTCATATGCCCGTGGTGGTGGTTGCCCCCAATAATGAACTACTTGAAAAACTAAAATCCAATATGGAAGAGGTCAGGGCACGAGGTGGTTTGTTGTATGTGTTTGCCGATAAGAAAGCACGCATGATGGAAGGTGATACAGTAAACGTTGTAACTCTTGATGATGTTGACGAAATTATTGCCCCCATCGTCTACACAATCCCACTACAATTATTGTCTTACTATGTAGCGATAATAAAAGGGACTGATGTTGATCAGCCAAGAAATTTGGCGAAATCAGTAACGGTGGAATAAAACTTTTGATGGTTATTTTTTAGTGTAGATTGACAAAAAAGTGTCAATCTACACTAATTGCTCGACCACAGTAAACGATACTCGATTAATAAATGATTAATTCCAATTTTTTCAGTAACGGCACTTAAATATAAACGTTCAGAAATTCAAGCTTATGAAGCTAATAAGTATAAATTATATTCTGGATATTTTTACTGTTAATTCCTGGCGGTTTCAAGTAATAACTGCAATTCAATTACGCAGCAAGCAAGTCCACTCGCTGCCCCATAAATAATTCATTCGGTGACTTGCCACCTCTCGTGGCTCGCGGTCTATTGTTGAGGCGATTCATCACGTGCTCGATTTGCTCTTCAGTTACTTCACTGAAGTCTGACCCTTTAGGAAAATACTGCCGGATCAGTCCGTTGGTATTTTCATTTATGCCTCTCTCCCATGACGAGTAAGGGTGGGCAAAATAAATATCTGCCCCTAACCCCTCTGCAATCATTTCATGCCTGGCAAATTCAAGACCATTATCCAGGGTAATAGTTTTCACTCTGTCCTTCAGGTGCTGCATGGATTTGACCGCCGCTTCTGCTAGCAAATCTGCCTGCTTCCCTGTTAACAAAGCAATCACGGTATACAGCGTTTTACGCTCAACCATTGTTAACAGTGCGCTTTTTCGTCCTTTACCTATGACAGTGTCGCCTTCCCAATCACCAATACGGTTGCCTCTATCAACAACTGCTGGCCTATCATCAATGCCCACTCGATTCTTGATTTGCCCTCGTCGATCGTAGCTACCATAGCGCTTTCGGTATGGTTTTGAGGCTACCCTCAGGTGCTTATATAAATCGCCACCACTCGCCTTGTCGGCATAAATCAGTTGATACACCGTTTCGTGATGTAGCAATAAGCCTTTATGCCTGGCTAGATAGTCCACAACCTGCTGAGGGCTTAGCTCCTGGCGAATCAGGGTCTCAATAAATCCTCTGATGTCACTGGTTATTTTACGGGCCTTATGAGCTTCTCTGCGTCGAGTGCTGGACAATTTCTGAGCTTGCTGTGGCCTGTATCCTCGTTGCCCTTTGTTCCTTTTGAGTTCACGGCTAATGGTAGAGGGGCTTCGCCCCACCAGACCTGCGATCTTTAGCTGTGAATATCCGGCTATCTTTAGTACGTAAATTTGGTATCGTTCGTTCTCGGTCAGCTGGCTGTAGTTCATAAGTGCTTTATCTCTTGGTCGGGAGAAGTGCTGACTTTACCAGCTGGCCTCTCTCTTACCAATTGCACTTATTATCCGAAACCGCCGTGAACTTTGAAAAACCTATGGGTAATTATATTTTTAACGTAGTTACTGATGAAGCCATGATACTGTTGAAAGTTAAGGAGGCAGATGATTCTCTCTGTCTTTTCTTTGATAGGCCTTATTCAGGCATCGTGAGAGTGGTGTTTTTTGGACAGGTTTTAGTGCCAA
>JAUXFT010000005.1 GCA_030622755.1 Aestuariirhabdus sp.
ATAGGTGGATAGGTGGATAGATGGATAGATGGATAGATGGATAGATGGATAGATGGATAGATGGATAGGTGGATAGGTGGATCACTCTCTTCAGGCAGGCCAAATTATTAAGGTTACCGAGCTATCCACACTATCTGACGGAACAGCTGGAGGCGTTGAACCCGGTGCAATGACCTTCGATATTTGCCAGCAAGTGATTGATCAACAGGTCCTGGTAAGTGAAGATGAGATTATCCATGCCATCCGTCTTATGGCCAAGCATGAACAATTTATTATCGAAGGTGCTGCCGCGGTTGCGTTAGCTGCGTCACTAAAATGCACGGATCAATGGCAAGGTAAACGCGTGGGCGTCATACTCTGTGGACGTAACATAGATCTGGACACCTGTCTGTCGATTACTTCGACAGACTAACGAGGACTATCAACACGTGCTGCAACGGACTGTTACCTGATGAGTCGCTTCATGAGAAAGTTTCTACTGTCATTACTGACACTGCCAATTATATTATTTGTGATCGCCGTATTCGGTTGGTTTTACAGCGTTCAGCGATTGACCGCTGAGAAAGCTTTACTGGAGATCAGTTTTCAACTGATAGAACCCCAGCATTATATGGCCACACTGGAAAGCTATGATGGTTGCCACTGGGGAAAATATGAAATCTTCGGCGACCAATGGCGCGTTGATGCACAGTTTATCAAATGGAAAACAGCGGCCATCCTTGCAGGGTTTGACGCTCGCTATCGCCTCGAGCGTCTCAGTGGACGCTACCTGAAATTAAACGACGCCAACAGCCAACCGCACATGGCGCATGATATCAGTCACCAGCCTGCCCTGGACCTGGTAACACTCAGCTCTGCGTTAGGACGCTTTAATGTTCTGCTCGATGCGGAGTACGGCAGTTCTACGTATCAGGACATCGACACGCATTTGAAATATCGCGTGTACAGAACACAGTCCGGTCTTATTACCCGCAGCGAATCCCGCACACTAACGCGCTTTGAGGACGGATCCTTAACCATCCGTATAAATCACGCCTGCGAACAACAAAGTCAGTGGCGTCTTTTTGTCGACAAAGTTGATAATGTGCTGAAAGCTATTTTTAAAAATCCAGGCTAACAAGGCGCCCCCCCATAGCGCTAATCTCAGGCTTTTGTTCTGCAGCCCAAAATAACCTGACACCTGCATTTCAAATGCCCTGATAACTGTATGATTTTTCATTGCTCTCGAACTGCCATGAGTTGTACACAGATTATCTGGACCCGGCTGTGCATGCCCTGTGGATAACATAGCTTCGCTCGCTGTTATCGGGACTTACAGAATACGGTTAAAAAATCACCACCTTTGAAATACCCGCCCGACAGCTCAAAAGACAAAAAAATAATCGGAGAAGCCTGGCGTATAACCCCTGAAATACTCGCAAAATTCCGCCGGGTTTGACGCTGTGCGACCAGTTCGGTACTGTTGCGGCTCTCACCCTATGAGTATCCAAGCATGGTCAAGAAGAAGCAGGGGTTTGCCTTCGAAAACTCCCTCGCGGAGCTGGAAACACTGGTCGAAAAGATGGAATCTGGCGATCTGTCACTGGAACAATCCTTACAGGCTTTCGAACAGGGAATCAGTTTAACCCGGGAATGCCAGCAAGCACTGTCAAGCGCCGAGCAAAAAGTCCAACTATTAGTTCAACGCAACGATAAACTCAGCGTCGAGCCTTTTCCTGACTCTGACGACCAATGAGCATCGACGCCTACCTTAAGACGTGCCAGCAACGCGTTGACCTGCATTTGCAGGCTCTTCTCAGCAAGGCACCAAACGGTGCTGAGCAGCTAAACGAAGCAATGAAGTACAGCGTTTTTAATGGCGGCAAACGCATTCGCCCCATGCTGGTACTTGCCAGCTGCGAGGCACTTGGCGGCAATCTGGAGAACGCCACGCCAGCTGCCGCCGCTGTTGAGTTAATTCACGCATATTCTTTAGTGCATGATGACCTGCCAGCCATGGACGATGATGACCTGCGTCGTGGCAAACCTACCTGTCATATTGCATTTGGTGAAGCTACCGCGATTCTGGCAGGAGATGCATTGCAAACGCTTGCTTTTGAACAGCTCACTCTGCCTTCAAATAACACCTCTTTAAGCAGTGAAATCCAGTTGCAACTGGTACGCACCCTTGCACAGGGATCCGGCGTCAACGGCATGGTGTCAGGGCAGGCAATAGATCTTGTTTCTGTCGGGCGCACATTAAATCTGCAACAACTTGAACATATGCACAATCACAAGACTGGCGCCCTGATTACTGCCAGTGTGGAAATAGGTGCCTGCATCGCTGGAGCAAGCCCTGAACAATTGCACTGCTTGCGCAAGTACGCAAACGCTATTGGTCTGGCGTTCCAGGTTCAGGATGACATCCTCGACGTCGAAGCCGATACCGAAACTCTGGGCAAAACCCAGGGTGCAGATCAAGCACTCAACAAACCGACCTATCCCTCCTTGTTGGGACTGGATAGTGCTAAAAGCAAAGCCAACGACCTGCTAAATGCCGCCCTTGAAGCCTTAAACGAGTTCGATGACCGCGCTACGCCACTTCGCGATCTGGCCCGATATATTGTGCAACGTACTCATTAACAGAGTAGAATGAGGCGCTTAAACCCGTCCAAATAGCCTGATACAAGAAACCTAATATCACTTCATGTTTCATACGATTCCCAGACAACGGCCTGAAACACCGCTACTGGATCGGGTAAATTCTCCCGAGCAGTTACGCAAACTGGAAAGCAACCAGTTACCGGAGTTGACAGACCAGCTTCGCGAATACCTGCTGTACTGTGTCGGGCAAACCGGTGGACACTTTGGTGCCGGCCTGGGTGTAGTCGAATTAACAGTCGCGTTGCACTATATCTTCGACACCCCGAATGATCGTCTGGTTTGGGATGTTGGTCATCAGGCATATCCCCATAAAATTCTTACTGGTCGTCGCGAAGAGATGCTGACATTGCGTCAACGCGATGGCCTGGCCGCATTCCCGCGCCGTAGCGAAAGTTCTTATGATACTTTCGGAGTTGGCCATTCCAGCACCTCTATCAGTGCCGCTCTGGGAATGGCGATCGCTGCCCGCATGCAGAATGTTGAGCGCCAGGCGATCGCGGTTATTGGCGATGGTGCCATGACAGCGGGCATGGCATTTGAAGCACTTAATCACGCCTCCGATGTGAACGCTAACCTGCTGGTTATTCTCAACGACAATGACATGTCAATATCTGCCAACGTCGGCGGACTCTCAAACTACTTCGCCAAACTACTTTCCAGCCGCGCTTACCACAACATGCGCGAAGGCAGCCGTAAAGTATTGAGCACAATACCCAAAGCCTGGGAGTTAGCCGTACGTACCGAAGAGCACGCTAAAGGCATGTTTGCGCCGAGCACACTTTTTGAAGAGTTAGGCTTCAATTACATTGGCCCCATTGATGGCCATAATCTGGACGTACTGACCGCCACGCTGCACAACATGCGAGACCTTAAGGGCCCGCAGTTTTTGCATATTGTTACTCAGAAAGGCCATGGATTTGCTCCCGCAGAGCAAGACCCTATTGGCTACCACGCGATCACCAAGCTGGAACCCGAAGCACCGGTTAAACCAACGGTCACAAAACAGGCACCGCCAAAATATTCCAATATATTCGGCCGTTGGTTGGTCGATATGGCTGAACAGGAACCCAATCTGGCTGGCATTACGCCGGCCATGAAAGACGGCTCTGACCTGATCGAATTTTCACAGCGCTTTCCCGATCGTTACTTCGACGTTGCCATCGCCGAACAGCACGCCGTGACACTGGCTGCGGGCATTGCCTGCGATGGTGGGAAGCCCGTGGTAGCCATCTATTCAACCTTCCTGCAGCGAGGTTATGACCAACTGATTCATGACGTTGCCGTGCAGGATCTGGATGTACTCTTTGCTATCGACCGAGCCGGGCTGGTGGGTGAGGATGGTCCAACCCATGCCGGTTGCTACGATATTCCTTTCTTGCGCTGCGTACCCGGTATGGTAGTAATGACACCTGCCGACGAGAACGAAACCCGCTTAATGCTGAGTACTGGCTACTATCACAAAGGGCCAGCCACAGTACGCTACCCACGCGGCAATGGTATTGGCGTCAACGTAACCACAAGCCTCGATAGCCTTCCCATAGGCAAGGGCGAAATACGCCGTAAAGGCAATCGTGGGATCGCCATTCTCGCCTTCGGCACACTTCTGCAAAACGCACTGCAAGCTGGTGAAATGCTGGATGCCAGCGTTGCCAACATGCGCTTCGTAAAACCGATCGATGAAGAGCTAATTCGCTCACTGGCTTTGCAACACGAACTGCTGGTAACTATCGAAGAGGGAGCCATCATGGGCGGTGCCGGATCTGCCGTAACGGAATACCTGATGGCCGAAGACCTGCGCGTATCGGTATTAAACCTTGGCATTCCTGATCGTTTTATCGAGCACGGTAAGCCAACGGAACTGCTGAAAGAGTGTGGGCTTGATGCCGATGGCATCATCGCTGCCATAAAACAGCGGTTATCCACCAGCAAGCAAAACAAAGCCATCTAACCACAGTCATCCCCTATCCTGCCAAGGCATCTGACCGAATGCCTCAGGGCCTCTCCGACCTGGCATTGCAGTAATTGGTTTTCGGCAATTACGAATAGAAATCTCAGGAAAAATACTGCATTTTAAATGCGTCGGTGAACCAGCTCCCATCACTCATCAACTAACTCAAAGTTAAATCCGATGATCAGGTATCCGGAGCTGTCATCCAGTGGCCAAGCTTGCCGGCTTTGGTAGCCAGATAGCGCTCATTATGAGGATTTCGGCCAGTATGCAACGGGCACCGCTCAATAACCGTTATGCCAACCGCTTCCATCGCCTCGACCTTGCGTGGGTTATTGGTCATCAATCGCAGAGTTTCAACACCCAGCTTCTCCAGTATCACTTCGCACATGCTGTATTCGCGCATGTCGGCACCAAAACCTAGCTGCTCGTTGGCTTCGACGGTATCGGCGCCGCCATCTTGCAATTTATACGCGCGTATTTTATTCATCAGGCCAATGCCACGACCTTCCTGACGCAAATAGAGTAATACGCCACGTCCCTCTTTGGAGATCGCTTTAAGGGCTGCTTCGAGCTGGGCTCCGCAATCGCAGCGCATGCTGAATAAGGCATCGCCGGTTAAACACTCGGAATGCACCCGTGCCAGAACCGGCCGACCATCATCAACCCCGCCCATGGTGAGGGCAATATGCTCCTTGCCAGTTTCTATATCCTCAAAACCATGCATCTCGAACTCCCCGAACGGAGTTGGCAAAATTGAGGTAGCGACATAACGTATTGACACGGGAACTCCTAAAACTATTGTTGCTGACTCAGCACATCGCGGCTCGGCATTCTAACAGGCTGCGCTAATCCTGCACACTCGAAGACTGTGTTAAAACTTCTCTTCCAGCAACATTACGCCGGCATTTTCCTGGATCTTTACGTGTTTCAAAAAGCTCATGCCCAACAGAACCTGTGTGGGGTAATCACCTTCGACGACTACCGCACGGACATTTCTGCGTTCAATGCCGCCGATACTGACGCGCGTAAGCTGTAATTCATACGCCATCACTTGATCGCTGGCTGTGGTAATGGGGCGAAGCGTACCCAGTCGTGTGTAATCCAGCCCCAAAGAAGTGGCTTGTGTCGAACTCAGGGCAATCATACTGGCACCAGTGTCGATCACCATCTGTACCGGACGACCATTGATCGCACCATACACAGGATAGCTGTTAGATCCATGATCAAAACTGACCCTGACCTGCTTTTTCTCAGCGGGTCTATAGCTGCTATTCACTGCCCGTGACAGTTTCATATCCCGTGCTTTGCCATCAACCAGCAATCGAGCACCCTGTGCATCGGCATCCAATAATTCCACACCATTCACAGCAGGACGGCCAACCTTTAAAAGGTGGCGCTCACCGTCAATCAGTACCACCGCGATCCCTGGAAACAATCCAACCACACGAACATCAGAGGCAGCAGGACTCACCGAGCACCACAGGGTAAATAGCAAAGCAGCGAACAACTGTTTAACAACATTCATCAACCACCTCCCTGTCCTATGGTTATTTTTACCAGCCTCATCCGTGGCTACACCGGATTAGACCACCGCGATATACAACAGCTGCAATGCAGCAAGGGCGAATATTCCCGCCAGGACATCGTCCAGCATAATCCCAAAACCGCCGTGTACCCGCTTATCTACCCAGCGAATCGGCCATGGCTTAAGTATGTCAAACAGGCGGAACAACGCAAATCCGATGACGATCCAAAGCCAACCAGGTGGCGCCGCTATCATGGTGATCCAGAAGCCGACAAACTCATCCCATACGATGCCGCCGTGATCATGCACGCCTATATCCCTTGACGTGATATCACACAACCAACAGCCGACCGCAAACGCAACCACTAACACCAGCAGATAGCTGCCCAGCGGCAAATATTGCAACAACAGATAAAAAGGAACCGCTGCAAGCGTTCCAAAAGTTCCTGGCGCAACAGGTGCTGCACCACTACCAAAACCAAACGCCACAAAATGAATAGGATTACGCCATACACTTGCCGGGGTATCTGCCATGAGATCTCCGCTAAAAATGTTGATATCCGGTCGCCGACAAAGGCTCACCGGTTGTTGTCAGAATTCCTGCCGCAGACTGAATACGGCCAATCGGCGTGCAGGGAACCAAAGCGCAGAGCTCAGCCTTCATACTTTGCCACAGGGGTTCCGGAAGAGTAAAACACAGCTCATAATCATCACCGCCACCCAACGCTAGCTTACTTGCATCATTTGGCTGCCCTTTTCGTAACAATTCAGACTGTAACGCGCTGGAACAGGGTAAGGCTGCAAGATCCACAACGGCGCCAACACCACTACGCTCAAGTATGTGGCCTAAATCAGCTAGCAACCCATCCGAAATATCGATAGCGCAGCGACCCCCTCCGGCCAGCAACGCCCGCCCAAGCGCAATCCGTGGCTGAGGATCATAATAGCGTTGCCATAAATACTGCTGGCAATCATCCAGGGTGGCGTAATCCTGATCAAGCAAGGTCAGAGCAGCTGCCGCATCACCCAGGGTACCGCTAACCAGGATCAGATCGCCAATACCGGCACCGTCACGCCGCAGCGCTCTTTTTACCGGTAGCAGCCCCTGCACCTGAATGGTAATACTTAGCGGTCCGCGGGTCGTATCACCACCCGCTAAAGAAATTTCGAACACCCTGGCGACCTGTTCGAGGCCCGTCGAAAATCCGTGCAGCCATTTGCTATCAGCTTCCGGCAAACTGAGCGCCAGGGTGAAGCAGATCGGAGTCGCCCCCATGGCGGCAAGATCGCTAAGATTAACGGCCAATGCCCTGCGAGCGAGCAGTTCTGCATCGGCGGTGACAGGAAAATGAACGCCCGCCACCAAGGTATCAATAGAAAAACAGAGCTGTAGCCCAACGGGCACGTCGATAATTGCGCAATCGTCACCGATACCTAAAGAGACTGCCGCACATTGATCGTTGAGCCCCGGGCGGTCAAAGTAACGCTGAATAAGCTCAAATTCGCCTGGCATCAGCTTTTACGATAATCCTTCACTTCCGCCGCGCGAATTTGCAACGCAAGTTTATCGAGAATTCCATTCACATAACGATGGCTTTCAGAGGCACCAAAACGTTTTGCCAGTTCGATACCTTCGTTGATTACCACACGATAGGGTACATCGACTCGACGAAACAACTCATAACCACCAATGCGCAGAATGGCCAATTCGACCGGATCCAATTCATCAAGCTGACGATCAATGACAGGCCGTAATGCTTCGTCCAGCTCACTCAGCATAGAAGGAACACCGTGCAGAATGTCACTGAAGTAGGGACTATCAATTTTTGAAAAGTCGTTATCAGCTCGAAACTGCGCTTCGATATCATTGATGTTGGCCTGAGCCATCTGCCATTGATAGAGCGCTTGCAACGCCTTCTGTCGAGCCTTTCGGCGCGCGGCTGGTTTGATGCGATTGTCAGCTTGATTGCTCAAATCACTCTCCCATCTCATTCAATAGGTTAACCATCTCAAACGCTGACATGGCTGCCTCTTCACCCTTATTACCGGCTTTAGTACCAGAACGCTCAATAGCTTGCTCGATAGAATCGACCGTTAAAACACCGAACGAAACAGGAACTTCACTTTCCAGGGCAACAACACCTAAACCTTTAACGCACTCGCCAGCAACGTATTCAAAGTGCGGAGTACCGCCTCGAATAACAGCTCCCAACGCGATCACTGCATCATAGCTGCCAGACTTGGCTGCTTTCTTAACGACCAGAGGGATTTCAAAAGCACCCGGACAACGAATGATCGTAATATCTTCATCGCTCACTCCATGGCGGCTCAAGGAATCGACTGCGCCTTCCAGCAGGCTCTCCACTACAAAAGCATTCCAGCGTCCTACCACAATGGCATACTTACCATTGTTACCCGTTAGCTTCCCTTCAATAGTTCTAATCGTTGACATGAAAAATCCTCTTCAAACAGTTGTTACTCTACAGCAGTTATTACTGCTCTTCGTAGGGCAGATATTCGGTGATCTCAAGGTCGAAACCGGAGATCGCACTAAATTTAATGGGGGAGCTCAGCAGGCGCATCTTGCCAATACCCATCTCCCGCAGTATTTGCGAGCCTGTACCCACCGTCTGGTATGAACCGCCACCATCGCGCGCAGGGGAACGCGACTGACCGGGATTGAAATAGGTCTCCAGGCTCGGCCCCATGCGCAAACTTTCATCGCTATTGAGTAATACCGCCACGCCACAACCTTCTTCGGCAATGCGCTTAAGTGAATTCTGTAACGACCAGCTGCCACTGCCCGCCACATGCGCTCCCAATAGATCACGTATGGTATCAGCCACGTGCACCCGCACCAAAGTCGCCTGATCTGCAGTCCAGCTGCCCATGCTCAGGGCGACATGCGACTGGCCATGCACGTTGTCCTTGAACAATGTCATGGTGAATTCACCATACTCGGTCACGAGTGGTTTGGCTTCAATTCGATCAACCGTTTTATCGTGCAAAATACGGTAATGAATCAGGTCAGCAATAGTGCCTATTTTCAAGTCGTGCTGCTGGGCGAATTGCTCCAGATCAGGACGACGAGCCATGGTGCCATCTTCATTCATGATCTCAACAATCGCCGCAGCCGGAGCCAGACCGGCAATTTTTGCCAGATCACAACCTGCCTCGGTATGACCAGCACGGCTCAACACGCCGCCGGGCTGTGCCCGCAATGGAAAAATATGCCCCGGCTGGACAATATCCTGAGGCGTTGAACGAGGATCCACTGCGGCTTTAATGGTCACCGCACGATCTGCGGCTGAGATACCGGTGGTTACACCCTGTGCGGCTTCAATCGATACCGTAAAAGGCGTCGCAAACTGGGCGCCATTATGGCCCTGGACCATAGCGGGCAATCCGAGAAAATCGCAACGATCTCCCGTCAGGGTTAAACAGATAAGCCCGCGGGCCTTGCTCGCCATGAAGTTAACGTGCTCAGCCGTCACTTTTTCCGCAGCGATGATCAGATCACCTTCGTTTTCCCGATCTTCATCGTCCATCAGAATTACCAGTTTACCCTGGCGCATATCTTCAATTATCTCTTCGCTACTGTTGAGTTTCATAAACGGTTGACTCGTCAGTGAATGATTAGCGAGAGCCACGACCTAAAAAGCCATGCTCCGCCAGAAATGTTTTGCTAAGACTGCCATTTTCAACAACGGCATCTTGCGTTGAGATCAGGCGTTCCAGATATCGGGCAACCAGATCAACCTCAAGGTTAACCCGGCTACCTGAGCGATATTGTTTGATGATCGTATGCTCAGCAGTATGAGGAACGATGTTGAGTTCAAAACAACGATCTTCCAGCGCATTTACCGTGAGACTTACACCATCAACGGTAATCGAACCTTTATTTGCGATGTAACGTGTCAGCTCTGCCGGAGCTTCAATACGGTAACGATAACTTCTTCCTTCATCCCGAATCGCTATAACAGTGCCAACACCATCAACGTGGCCGCTGACCATATGACCGCCAAAGCGGCTATTAGCCAGCATCGCCTTTTCCAGGTTTACCGCAGCACCCAGGGATAACTCTCCTAAGGATGAACTGTTCAATGTCTCCCGGGAGACATCCGCCCAATATCCATGAGAGGTTAAGCCGGTAACCGTCAGACACACACCATTAGTGGCGATAGAATCGCCCAGTTTAACATCATCAAGGCTGAGGGTACCGCTATCAATCCGCATGCGCAGATCGCCGCCTTTTTCCTGAAGCCGGGCAATCGTGCCTACCGCCTCGATTATACCTGTAAACATCAGTTTCCTCTTGCCCCGACAGTGCGTTCTGGCAGTGCGGTAATGCGCCAATCTTTACCCACCGCCCTCACATCCACTATTTCCAGGCCACGCTTTTGCGCCATGGTATCCAGTGGCAACCACAGCAATGGCCGAGCATTACTCCCCATAATCAACGGCGCCATATAAACCACCAGCTCATCTATGAGATCGGCTTCCAGAGCCGCTCCAGCCAGCGTTGCGCCTGCTTCGAGCAGCACTTCATTGCATTCACGCCGTGCTAACTCATCGAGTACCGTGGCCAGGCAAACCCGACCATCAACCGCCGGCAGTTCAATCACTTCTGTACATTCACGCGCCTCTGCCAGGCGAGATTCATCAACACCCTGAGCGCATACCAGCAGCGTCGGCGCACCGTCTTGCAACACTCTTGATGCGAGCGGTGTTTGCAACCCAGAGTCTAGCACTACCCGTAGGGGTGGCTTGTCACACGCTGCCTGAGCGTCGGCTATTGTCAATTCATTCTCACGCAGGGTTAGCGCTGAATCGTCAGCCAAAATAGAACCGACACCGGTAATTACCGCCGAACTTCGCGCCCTTAAACGCTGCACATCACTGCGTGCATCCGGTCCGGTAATCCACTGACTTTCACCCGAAGCCATCGCAGTTCGCCCATCAACACTCATGGCCAGCTTGCAGCGCACATAAGGTCTCTGTAGCAGCATTCTCTTGATAAAGCCGGGATTGAGGGCTCGCGCTTCGGATTCCAATAAACCACAGCCAACTTCTATACCCGCAGCTTTTAGGCGTTCAATTCCCCGCCCTGCCACTTCTGGATTAGGATCTTCCATTGCCATCCAAACACGACTGACGCCAGCCGCAATCAACGCATCACAACAGGGTGGGGTGCGCCCATAATGGCTACAAGGTTCCAGCGTGACATATGCCGTACAACCGGTAACCGGCTCACTGGCGGCAGCCAACGCATTTATTTCAGCATGAGGTTCACCTGCCCGCTGATGCCATCCCTCGCCAATTACCCGCCCATCACGACTCAACACGCAGCCAACTCGAGGATTCGGTGCGGTGGTATACAACCCACGCTCGGCCAGACGCAACGCACGCGCCATCAACTCTGCATCAATGGCGGTTGAGGTTAAATCAGACATAGTGACATTCCTGGACCTGAGCCGGGTAACTACTCCGGACGCGGTTCTTTCTCAAGACGATCGATCTCTTCACGGAACTCATTAAGATCCTGGAAGCGACGATATACGGAAGCAAAACGAATGTAGGCTACCTCATCAAGGCGTTGCAACTCACTCATTACCATCTCGCCAACATCCCGCGACTTGATCTCGCGCTCACCGGTCGCTTGCAGTTGATGCTTAAGACGGTTGATCGACTCTTCAATACGCTCGACACTGACCGGCCGCTTTTCCAAAGATCGCAATATACCAGCGCGCAGCTTCTGATCATCAAAAGGTACCCGGCTACCATCTTGCTTAATCAAGCGAGGCATCATCAATTCGGCACTTTCATAGGTGGTAAAACGCTCTGAACAAGAAAGGCATTCTCGGCGCCGGCGCACCTGACCACCTTCGGCTACCAGGCGGGAATCTATCACCCTGGTATCGTGAGCGTTACAGAAAGGACAATGCATGATGAAAAAGCCTGGAAAGTAAAGAACGGATGGATAACCAGTACGGTCTATCTGGCAGTAAAGTCTACTGCCTTACCCTCTAAAAACAAGTAAAAAGGCGGCAAGGCAGGCGCTTTAAAGACCAAAAACGACGAAACCCCCTGCAGCTTCAAATTACAGGGGGCTTCCCACGATACTGCTAGTCTTAATTACCGTAGACAGGCAGTCGTGCGCAGATCTCCAGCACTTTGGATTTAACTTCATTAATCACCGCTTCGTTATCGATATCATCGAGAACATCGCACATCCAACCAGCAAGATTTGCTGAATCCTGCTGGTTAAAACCACGGCGGGTAATGGCAGGAGCACCAATACGCAGACCACTGGTCACAAACGGTGAGCGAGGGTCGTTAGGCACGGCATTTTTGTTGACCGTAATATTTGCCTTACCCAGTGCGGCTTCGGCGTCTTTACCGGTATATTCCTTGCCGATCAGATCCATCAGAAACAGGTGATCATCGGTTCCACCGGATACGATCTTGATGCCTCTTTCGAGCAATACAGTAGCCATCGCCTGGGCATTTTTTACTACCTGTGTCTGGTACGCCTTGTACTCAGGCTCCATCGCTTCTTTAAAACAAACTGCCTTAGCGGCAACGACGTGACACAAAGGACCACCCTGACTCTCAGGGAAGACAGCAAAGTTCAGCTTTTTCTGGATCGCTTCATCATCGTTAGCAAGGATAAAACCGCCACGTGGACCGCCCAATGTTTTATGCGTGGTAGAAGTAACCACATCCGCAATACCGACTGGACTAGGGTATACACCTGCCGCAATGAGGCCCGCAACGTGAGCCATGTCAACCATCAGGAAAGCATCCACCTGATCCGCTATATCGCGGAAACGCTGCCAGTCCACCACCCGGGAATAGGCAGAAAAACCTGCAACGATCATGCGGGGCTTATGTTCAAGCGCCAGACGCTCTACTTCGTCATAATCGATTTCACCCGTTTCGGCATTCAATCCATACTGCACCGCATTATAGATACGGCCGGAAAAACTCACACTGGCACCGTGAGTCAAATGCCCACCGTGCGCCAGGCTCATACCCAATACGGTATCACCTGGTGAACACAGCGCCATATAAACTGCGGCATTGGCCTGAGAGCCGGAGTGCGGCTGCACATTAGCGTAGACGGCACCAAACAGCTGCTTTGCGCGATCAATCGCCAACTGTTCCACCACGTCTACGTGCTCGCAACCACCGTAATAACGCTTGCCGGGGTAGCCTTCGGCATACTTGTTGGTCAACGCACTGCCTTGCGCCTCCATCACCCGAGGGCTGGTGTAATTTTCTGATGCAATCAGTTCAATGTGCTCTTGCTGGCGAACTTCCTCGGCTTGCATGGCATTCCAAAGCGCATCGTCATACCCGGCAATAGTCATATCTTTCGTAAACATGGCAACCTCTATTGGCAAAGAACATCATCGAAATTTTGGGCGCTGATTTTGGGCGCTGATTTTGGGCGCTGATTGTACAGCATGCCCGGATCTTAGGCATCCCCCTTTATTTCAAGGTATTCAGTTCAAGGTTTTCATTACAGAATTCAACCATCGGCTTATGGCTGTTTCGCTCAGAATTTTTGCCAAAATTGTGGCCAAATCAGACAAATAGCCACTTTCCCCGATTAAACATCCACAACAAAACCAATAGCAGGAAGAGACGACACTGAATTGCTATCATTCAGCGACTTAGGTATGTTGCGCGCAACTGCACAACTCTGAATCCTGGTAGGCAATCGATGGCTCAATACGTTTATACGATGAATCGAGTGGGCAAAGTGGTCCCCCCGAAGCGTCAAATACTAAAAGACATATCCCTCTCTTTCTTCCCTGGCGCCAAGATCGGCGTTCTGGGTTTGAACGGTTCCGGTAAATCTACCCTGCTGCGCATAATGGCGGGGGTTGATACCGAAATTGAAGGGGAAGCACGCCCGCAACCCGGCATCAATGTCGGCTATTTACCGCAGGAGCCTGTGCTGGATCCGCAAAAAAATGTTCGGCAGATTGTGGAAGAAGCGCTCTCCGAAATCTCTGATGCCCAGGCACGTCTTGATGAAGTCTACGCCGCCTATGCCGAGCCGGATGCGGATTTCGACGCGCTGGCAGCCGAGCAAGGCCGATTGGAAAACATTATTCAGGCTGCCGACGCCCACAATATGGAGCGTAAGCTGGAAGTCGCAGCCGACGCCCTGCGCCTGCCCGAATGGGATGCCATGGTCGACACCCTCTCCGGTGGTGAAAAGCGCCGGGTAGCCCTCTGCCGCTTGCTATTATCCAGCCCGGATATGTTATTGCTGGATGAGCCGACCAACCACCTTGATGCGGAAAGTGTGGGCTGGCTGGAGCGCTTCCTGCACGAATACCCTGGCACCGTGGTCGCCATTACCCACGACCGTTACTTCCTCGACAACGCCGCCAGCTGGATTCTCGAGCTGGACCGCGGCTATGGTATTCCTTTCGAAGGCAACTACTCCGCATGGCTACAAGCCAAGGAAGATCGCCTGATAAGAGAAGAAAAACAGCATCAGGCCCGCGAAAAAACCATTCGCCACGAGCTCGAATGGGTTCGCTCCAACGCCAAGGGTCGCCAATCGAAAAGCAAGGCTCGACTGGCTCGCTTCGAAGAGATGAGTTCACAGGATTACCAGAGCCGTAACGAAACCAACGAGATCTACATTCCACCCGGACCCCGTCTGGGCGATAAAGTTATCGACTTCGAGGGTGTCAACAAAGCTTTTGGTGATCGACTGCTCATTGAAAACCTTAGCTTCTCGATTCCCAAAGGAGCGATTGTCGGCGTAATCGGCGGCAACGGCGCGGGTAAATCAACCCTGTTCAAGATGATCATCGGCACCGAGCAACCCGACAGCGGCACGATTTCTGTTGGAGAAACCGTCAAACTGGCCTTCGTCGATCAAAGTCGCGATTCACTGAATGGTGACAACACTGTATGGCAGGAGATCTCGGAAGGTCAGGATATTCTGCGCATTAATAGTTATGAGACATCCTCACGATCCTACGCAGGGCGTTTTAACTTCAAAGGCAGCGACCAACAGAAATTTGTTAAAGACCTGTCTGGCGGTGAACGTGGTAGATTGCATCTGGCCAACACCCTGAAACAAGGCGCTAACGTACTACTACTGGACGAACCCAGTAACGATCTCGATGTCGAAACCCTGCGAGCCCTGGAAGAAGCCCTGTTGGAATTCCCCGGCTGCGCCATCGTGATCTCGCACGATCGCTGGTTCCTTGATCGTATTACAACACATATTCTCGCCTACGAAGGAGACTCACAAGTCAGCTTCTTTGCCGGAAACTACAGCGAATACGAAGCAGACCGTAAAGCCAGACTGGGAGAGGACGCCCAACCCAAGCGCGTGAAATACAAGCGTCTCGTGTAAATTCCGGCACCGTTAGCTCGCAACGAAACCGGGAAGATCGCAGGACGACTACCCGGTTATTAATTGCACACCAGAATCCTCGATCTCTTAATTCGAAAGGTTGTAACAAGACAGCTTAAGGGGTTTTGCATTAATTAAAGTCTCTATTTTTAAGGAGCTTATGCTCAATCCCTTCAACCAAATCTCCATACAGAACAGTTTCAATCGCTGCGCCAATGGCCAAATAAGTATTCATATTAAGAGATTAACCATCTTGACCAGCGCTCCCCTAAATGATGCACTGATCAACATTAGATAAGGTCAGGGCTAACGGGTTAGACTCAGCCCTGACATTCATTCATAACCTACGCACCAGGTAATCGAATTCATGGCAAAAGCGAAATCTCGCAAGGCATTCGTCTGTAATGACTGCGGCAGCGAATCTTCTAAGTGGCAAGGGCAATGCCCCGATTGCAAAGCCTGGAATACCTTTGCCGAAATCAAACTGGGCAGTGATGCTCCACACCTGGCGAACACAAAAACACCCAACGGCTTCGCTGGCAGCCTCAGTGACCCCCAGCTGTTATCTGAAGTCAATATCGCAGAAACCCCACGCTTTTCCAGCGGGATTTCCGAGTTTGACCGGGTACTGGGCGGCGGTTTTGTACCCGGCAGTGCGGTCCTCCTGGGCGGTCACCCCGGTGCTGGCAAGAGTACAATTCTGCTTCAGGTGCTCTGCCATATAGCGCAAACCATGCCGGCATTGTATGTTTCTGGCGAAGAATCGATGCAACAGATAGCCAGCCGCGCCCAGCGACTCGAACTCCCCAACGACCGGCTCAAAATGCTGGCCGAAACCAGTGCAGAGAATATCGTCGCCGTTGCTGAACAGGAAAAACCGGCCATCATCGTTATCGATTCCATCCAGGTGATGTATATGACTGGTATCGATTCTGCCCCAGGCGGGGTATCCCAGGTCCGGGAAAGCGCGGCTTACCTCACCCGCTTCGCCAAACAAACCAATACCGTGCTGTTAATTGTCGGCCACGTCACCAAGGATAATTCACTGGCAGGTCCGATGACACTGTCCCACATTATTGATACCCAGCTGATGCTGGGCAACAGCGATGATTCCCGCTACCGCATGATGCGCGCCACCAAAAACCGCTTTGGTCAGGTCAACGAACTTGGCATCTTCGCCATGACGGAGCGCGGCCTGCGAGAAGTACGCAATCCTTCGGCCATTTTCCTGTCGCGCCATCAGGAACAAACACCGGGAAGCATTATCAATGTTTTGTGGGAAGGTACTCGCCCCCTGCTGGTTGAACTGCAGGCTCTGGTGGTTGATTCCCAATTAGGCAATCCTCGCCGCGTTACCGTGGGCCTCGACCAAAACCGCCTGGCCATGCTGCTCGCGGTGTTAACTCGCCACGGCGGTGTATTCACCAGTGACCAGGATGTTTTTGTCAACGTCGTCGGAGGCGTCCGAATCAGTGAAACCAGTGCAGATTTGCCGGTCATACTGGCCATTCTATCCAGTTTGCGCGATCGCCCCATCGACCAGCATCTGTTTGCCTTTGGCGAAGTGGGACTGTCCGGGGAAATTCGTCCCGTAGCTAATGGCCAGGAGCGCATTCAGGAAGCAGCCAAACACGGATTCAAGCAAGCTATTGTCCCCAAGGCTAACCTGCCCAGAGAGAAGATTTCCGGCATCGAACTGTTTGGCGTCAGTAGCCTCAGTGAAGCGCTTGAAAAGATCTAGGGGGCACCCGATGAACACTACCCGCCCTGCTGTAATTGTTTGTTTTTCAGGCCTGGATCCAACCGGTGGCGCGGGCATCAGTGCCGATATTGAAGCCATCAGCGCGCAGGGTGCAAAACAGCCACGGCGTTCAGTATCTGCAAGTAGCGGAGCCGAAACTTCTGGCCCATCAAGCCGAAGTATTACTGAACGATATCCGGCCTGATGCATTCAAATTAGGCGCTTTGGCTTCTGCCGAAGTGGTACAGGTGGTAGCGTCGGTCATCCGCCAATACCCGGACATACCCGTAGTATTGGACCCGGTACTGGCCGCCGGCGGTGGCGGAAAGCTCTCGCGCGATGGACTTAGCGAGGCAGTAATTGAAGAACTGTTACCACTCACCACTCTGTGTACCCCGAACACACTGGAGGTTGCCGAACTCGGCAATAGTCATACAGAAGAAGATGCGGTAGCGAAAATTTTACAACGCGGATGCCAGGCGGTTCTGCTCACTGGGAGCCATAGGGAGTCACATGGCATTCACCATCAACTGTATCAGGCGGGAGGTTTATGCAACGATTTTCGTTATGAGCGGCTCAAGCATGAGTATTACGGCAGCGGTTGCACACTGGCCTCGGCCCTTGCCGCTTTCCTCGCGCAAGACAATGATTTGGTTACAGCTAGTGAGCAGGCCCTTAAATACTGTTTTGACAGCCTTGCGAGTGCTTACTTACTGGGTGGTGGGCAACATTTTCCTAATCGTATCTTTCCAGACAGACCCTTTTCAAATAGCACCTTTCCGAGCCATAAAAAGTAGCCGACATGTCCTCAGCAAAACTAATTAGCGGACTATACGCTATCACCGATACAGACCTGATTCCGCACGAGGCATTACTCGAGAATATCGAGCAAGCGCTAAAAGGGGGCGCCCGGATCCTTCAATATCGAGATAAGCAGCCCGGTAGCGAAAGGCGCCTGGCGCAAGCCTCTGCGATCCATGATCTTTGTAAGCAATACGGAGTGCCTTTACTGATTAATGACGATATTGACCTTGCAGTCCAGTGTCAGGCAGAGGGGGTTCATCTCGGACAGAATGATGCCAGCATTCCTGGCGTGAGACAGAAACCGGGTGAAAAGGCCATTATAGGAATCACCTGCCACGACTCCCTCGCCCTGGCATTAAACGCACAACAACAGGGAGCAGACTACATCGCCTTCGGTCGATTTTTCCCATCGTTCACCAAACCGAAAGCGCCCCCAGCCCCCCTGAAACTGCTCGAACTTGCTCGCCCCCAACTACAGATACCCATGGTAGCCATCGGTGGTATTACCGTGGATAATGCCCGCCAGGTTATTCAGCGCGGAGCCGATGCCATTGCTGTCATTCACCACCTGTTTTCGACGGATAATATCGAACAACGCGCACACCAATTAGGCTCCAGGTTTCACAGCATCTGAACAGGAACCCCCATGTCCCGGTCCGAACAACTTTATCAACAAGCCCAACTCAGCATCCCCGGTGGAGTGAACTCACCAGTACGCGCATTCAATGGGGTTGGCGGCACACCAGTATTTTTCAAGCGCAGCCAAGGCGCCTACCTCTACGATGAAGATGGCAAGGCGTATGTTGATTACATCGGCTCATGGGGACCAATGATCCTTGGACACAATCACCCTGAGGTAATCAATGCTGTTCTCAAGCAAATTGAATTAGGACTTAGCTTTGGCGCGCCAACCGCTATCGAGGTCAAGATGGCAGAGCGTGTATGCCAGCTAGTACCTTCCATCGAACAGGTGCGCATGGTCAACTCAGGCACCGAAGCCACTATGAGTGCAATCAGACTGGCGCGAGGATTTACCGGACGCGACAAGATTGTAAAGTTTGAAGGCTGCTACCACGGACATGCCGATTCATTACTGGTTAAAGCCGGCTCCGGCGCATTGACTCTCGGCGTACCCACATCACCCGGGGTGCCAGCATCAGTGGCAGAACATACCTTAACGCTGCCGTACAACGATATAGACGCTGCACACACATTGTTTGCAGAGCTGGGTTCAGAGATCGCCTGCATCATTGTTGAACCGGTTGCGGGAAACATGAACTGCATCCCGCCGCTGCCTGGATTCCTGCAAGGGCTACGTCAACTCTGCGACGAACACCAGAGTGTATTGATCTTTGATGAAGTTATGACCGGTTTCCGTGTTGCTCTCGGCGGCGCTCAATCCATTTACCAGGTAAAACCTGATTTGACCACGCTGGGAAAAATTATCGGTGGCGGCTTGCCCGTTGGCGCTTTCGGCGGTCGTCGCGACATTATGCAACAACTGGCCCCTGTCGGGCCCGTCTACCAGGCTGGTACACTTTCGGGCAACCCAGTTGCCATGGCTGCCGGGCTAGCCGTGCTGGAGGTTATATCCAGTGATGGATTTTATGATGAACTAACCGCCAGCACGACTCGATTACTGGAAGGCCTGCAGCAGCGAGCCGACAACGCCGGCATTCCATTCACCACCACTCAGGTAGGCGCAATGTTCGGTCTATTCTTCACTGACAAGCAACAAGTAAGCTGTTTTGATGATGTTATGGGATGCGATATCGAACGCTTTAAACGCTTCTTCCACACACTGCTGGATGAAGGCATCTACCTTGGACCATCGGCGTTTGAAGCTGGCTTTGTTTCCGGGGCTCACGGCGACAAAGAGATCCAGCTGACGCTGGACGCCGCTGAGAAAGCCTTTTCGCAGCTTTAGTGCTCAACCTTTAGTGCATAATAATGCGCCCAACAACTTTAGTGTCCAAAATTAAGATCCATCACGGTAACTGTACGCAAGGATATTCATGCTAAGCACCGCAATCTCAGATGCCATACTGTGCCTGAGTAGCTCGTTTTCTGTATTCCTGATGGCTCAACGCGGCAACATCAGCGAACTGCAGAGACCGGCAGCACTGGGTGCAATGCTAGGATTTCTGGCGTTCGCCCTGGCCTCCTTTTTTGGTACCTTGCGCTTTGGACTCGGCGATCAATGGCTGGATGTTCACTCACTCTTCAATCAGGCAGCCACGTACATGGCTCTGCCACTCATTGCGATGGCTTTTTTGTGCCTGACTTTACCCTGGCAGTTGAGCAGACCCGGCTGGGGGCGTGTCTTACTGGCGCTCATGGTAGCCTTTGAGTTGATTCGCCGCTTCGAATGGCTTGAATCCTATCGATTGCTGCTCGGAGGCACTTCACTGCTCATCATCGCCTTGGCGGCCATACGACTGATGAGTGGCCAGAGTAAAATAGCCCTCCTTGCCCTGACTGGAGTCCTTAGCAGCGCAACTGCGGGGCTGATCATCGGCACTCAGGGGAGCATTTATGGCTGGTTACGTGTTGATTTTTTCCTCTACCTGCTGGCTCTTTCAAACCTCTGTCTGGGCAGCGCTCTTTTTTTGCTTTTACGCGAACCTAAATAAATTTGGCATCAGCTCACAAAGGGGCTTCCAGACTAATCTGGACTGATTTACAAAGCCCTCGGTGAAGTGTATAAACTGGCTAGGCTATTGCTTTTTTACACTTATTCTCGGGACTTTACCTTGTTAGCTGCGTGTCGATTGATTGTTCTGATCACCAGTACCCTGACACTGCTCAGTAGCCCCAGTGTCTCCGCCCAGCCCTCCAGGCAACTGGATTACCTGACGTTTAACATAAGCCCCCTGCTCATTCCTGCAGCAGAACGATGCCGTATAGATCCCCAGGAACCTGACATCCCTTACGCTCTGGCTGCCTGCCAACAAGCCGCCAGTAACGGTGATGCACAGGCACAGTTTTTACTCGCAAATTTATACTACGAAGGCAAGGTGATTCCGAAGGATCTGGCACTGGCTATCAACTGGTTTCAAAGAGCATCCCTGCAAGGCCACGCTCAGGCACAGTATCAAATAGCTTTTATGCTATGGTACGGCGAAGGAGTTTCCCGCAACCCAACAGAAGCTTACGTGATGATAAAAATGTCTGCGGTTAACGGTTTTGATGAAGCCATGAATGCCGCCGAGCTGTTTGCCGAAGGTCTCACCGAAGATCAACAATCACGCGCTTTTTACACCCTGAGTCGGATTTTCAAAAACTATCACAGCAATCTGAATGCTGAGCAACCGCCGTTGTCAAACGATCCAAGCCTACTACCAATAACCACGCCCTGATCAAAACCGCAGCTGTGCCGCTGCACTTTACTTACCTTTCAGACGAAAAACAGGCGAAAAAAAACAACCCGGCTCTCGCTCGGATTGTCTGTCAATGGGCAAGTTCTCGGTTCCATCCAACCGTTCCCACTCAATACCTTAAACCACCTTATGAAAGAAGCGGGTACACATCCATGTGTGAATGCTATCCTAGGCAGACTCAGTATGCTCGTATTGAGGCAGGTAACAAAGCAGACATAACGCCATCAGTTTGTAGGACATTCGCCCTAAATTAACTCTGCATCCACTTTTGAAAGTACGCTAATGCTTACGACTCACCACCGGGCTGAAACGGCGGCATTGGAAATTGAGCAATCTTATCCCCTTTTGCTTCGCGGACTTTAACTGCACCCTCTTTTTCGACTTCGTCTATTCGAACAATAGCCGTCATAGGAATATAACTGCGCTTTACCTGAGAAAATTCGGCTTTCAGCTTCTCCTCAGTAGGATCTACAACCAACTGACTCTTTTCACCAAAAACGAACTCTTCTACCTCAATAAATCCATATAAATCACTCTGATAGATCTGTTTGGCATAGAGCTCATACACCTGTCCTTGATTCAGAAATATAACCTTGAAAATCTGCTTTGCCATAGCTTTTGCGGCCTAAAAAAATAGGGTTAAATCGAAAGGGGCGTAAGAATACCATACAGCTAGGATTTATCCATCGCTGCCTATATAATGCGCGGTCTTCAATTCTCCCGTATTCACCTCCCGGATTCCTTACAGGTTTATTACTCATGGCCAAAAAGTTGTTTATCAAAACCCATGGCTGCCAGATGAATGAGTACGACTCGGCTCGCATGGCAGACTTGCTGGGTGAAAGCCATGAACTGGAACTGACCGATACCCCCGATGATGCAGATGTCCTGCTTCTTAACACCTGTTCCATCCGCGAAAAAGCCCAAGAGAAAGTCTTCCACCAACTCGGAAGATGGAAGCGCCTGAAAGATAAAAACCCGGACTTATTAATCGGCGTTGGTGGCTGCGTCGCTTCCCAGGAAGGGGATGCCATTCGTAAGAGGGCACCACATGTGGATATGATATTCGGGCCACAAACCCTGCATCGGGTTCCCGAGATGATAGACGCCACTCGCCAGACGCATAAAGCGGTAGTCGATGTTTCCTTCCCGGAAGTAGAAAAGTTCGACCGCTTGCCTGAACCCAGCGTTGACGGACCAACCGCTTTCGTTTCCGTGATGGAAGGATGCAGCAAATATTGCTCTTTCTGCGTGGTTCCATACACCCGGGGTGAAGAGGTCAGTCGTCCGTTTGACGACATTATCAGTGAATGTGCCCACCTGGCCGAACACGGAGTACGAGAGATCAACCTGCTTGGCCAAAATGTTAACGCCTATCGCGGACTAAACCACGATGGTTCCACCGCAGACCTTGCTGAACTCATAACACTGGTAGCCGCTATTGAGGGCATTGGACGCATTCGTTTTACAACGTCTCATCCTATTGAGTTTTCTGACAGCCTGATCGAAGCCTACAGCCTGGTTCCTGAACTGGTTAGCCATCTTCATTTGCCGGTACAAAGTGGTTCCGATCGCATTCTGGCCGCTATGAAACGCGGCCATACTGCATTGGAATATAAGTCCAGGATTCGTGCTATACGCAAGCTACGCCCTGGCATGAGCATATCGTCGGATTTCATTATTGGCTTCCCGGGTGAAACGGAAAAAGATTTTGAGCAAACAATGAAGCTGATTAACGATATTGGTTACGACCACTCATTCAGTTTCGTTTACAGCGCAAGACCGGGAACCCCTGCTGCTGACCTCAAGGATGACACCCCCGAAGAGCTCAAGAAGCAACGGCTCAAAATACTGCAAGACCGTATTATCCAACAAACCATGGAGATCAGTCGACGTATGGTAGGTCTATGCGAGGACGTTCTGGTAACCGGCTTTTCCAAGCGAGATCCCGGCCAGCTGCAAGCGCGCACCGAAAACAATCGTGTGGTGAATTTCAGCGCCACCGACCCTCGACTAATCGGTAAGTTTGTTACCGTGGAGATCTGTGAAGCACTGCCAAATTCACTGCGCGGAACACTCGATGAGAGCATAGCCCCACGCTAATCCTATCCACCAGCCCTTCAGGGCTTTTCGGTGGTCTTGCTTTCTATATTTTCAGGTATATCCTAGAAAAACAGCATGACCGCCGCCACTACGGCCAAATTGATAACTTTGAACGCACAATCCGAGCCCCACAAATTCAGTCTGGATCCCCACGACATCCAAAGGTTTGCAAACCTTTGCGGGCAATTCAACGAACACCTGCAACAAATAGAAGCGCGCCTGAATGTGCGCATCCGTAGTCGTGGAAATCAGTTCGAACTGCTGGGTGATAACAGTAGCAAACAGACCGCAGAGCACATCCTGAAACAACTCTGGCGGGAAACCGGCAACGGCACTGAACTCACTCCGAACCTGATACACCTGTTTCTCCAGGAATCAGGTCTCGAGATGATTCATAACGATTCTCCGGAACTTAAAGCCACCGTCATCCAGACCAAACGCGGTTTGATAAAACCTCGGGGCGCCAATCAACAAGGTTACGTTCGTAGCATCCAGCAACACGATATTAATTTTGGCATTGGCCCGGCTGGCACTGGCAAAACCTATCTGGCAGTTGCTTGCGCGGTGCAGGCACTCGAGCAAGAAGAAGTACGCCGTATTCTATTGGTACGCCCGGCTGTCGAAGCGGGTGAAAAACTCGGATTTCTGCCGGGAGATTTAAGCCAGAAAATCGACCCTTATTTGCGCCCGCTCTACGATGCTCTCTATGAGATGCTGGGATTCGAGCGTGTCGAAAAGCTGATGGAAAAAAACGTTATCGAACTCGCGCCATTGGCCTATATGCGTGGACGCACGTTGAATAACGCTTTTATTATTCTCGATGAAAGCCAGAACACCACTATGGAACAGATGAAGATGCTCCTGACCCGGATAGGCTTCGGATCCTGCGCAGTGATTACCGGTGATATTACCCAGGTCGACCTGCCTCGCGGCACCCGTTCAGGGCTACTACACGCAAGCAAAGTGCTGGAAAACGTCAACGGCATCGGTTTTACCCGTTTCCAGTCAAAAGACGTTGTTCGTCATCCATTAGTGCAAAGAATCGTTGAAGCCTATGACGATTTCGAGGGTGACACCAATCACCCTGAAGGCTCAGGATCATGAGCCTTGATCTCGATTTACAAATTGCCTGTAATGAACAGACCCCTTCCCAACAACAGATGCAGCACTGGGCCGAAGAAGCTATAGAAAATCACCGGGAACATGCTGAACTGAGTGTTCGCGTAGTCGATGACCAGGAAGGCGCCACATTAAACAAGCAATACCGAGGCAAGACCGGCCCAACCAACGTACTCTCTTTTCCGGCGGAACTCCCGGAAGAGCTGAAATTGCCGTTACTGGGGGATCTGGCCATCTGCGCGCCGGTTGTTGTGCGCGAAGCTGCAGAACAGAACAAGCTACCAGAAGCCCATTGGGCGCACATGGTCATCCATGGCACACTCCACCTGCTAGGGTATGATCACATCGAAAATTGCGATGCACTCGAGATGGAAACCCTTGAAACCCGTATCATGGAACAGTTGGGTTATGACGACCCATACCAATGTAATCACAGCAATCACGAGACCCGAAAATGAGTGACGAACGATCGAGTAATAATCAAACCGTTCACCGAAGTTGGCTGGAGAAGATCGTCCAGACTTTCTCCAGCGACCCCAAAAACCGTAGTGAGCTTCTAGAGCAGTTACGAGAAGCGGAAACCAATCAGATTGTCGATGCCGAGGCGCTCAGCATTATTGAAGGCGCATTGCAGGTTTCCGACATGCAAGTACGGGAGATTATGATTCCTCGCTCCCAAATGGTTTGTGTGAAAGCGGATCAGCAAGCCAAAGAATTTCTTCCACAAATCATCGAATCAGCCCACTCCCGCTTTCCCGTTATCGGCGATTCCATGGATGATATCAGTGGAGTTTTACTCGCCAAAGACCTGCTGCCCCTGATTCTTCACCCAGACAGCAACCGCCTCAACATCAAAGACTTACTGCGCCCCGCTACATTTGTTCCCGAAAGTAAGCGATTAAACGTTTTATTAAAGGAGTTCCGTGCGACTCACAACCATATGGCCGTCGTGATCGATGAATACGGTGGCGTTGCCGGTCTGGTAACCATTGAAGACGTGCTCGAACAAATTGTTGGTGACATCGAAGATGAACATGATGTAGACGATGAATCCTTCATTAAACAGGTAGGTAGCAATGACTATATTGTCAAAGCGCTAACCCCCATCGATGAATTCAATGAACATTTCGGCAGCAGTTTTAGCGACCGGGAATTTGACACCGTTGGCGGTATTGTCATGCAAGGATTCGGGCACCTGCCCAAGCGTAATGAAGAGTTAACTCTGCAAGGCCTGAGGTTCAGCGTACTCAATGCGGATAACCGACGCATTCGCCTGCTCAGGGTTGCTGTTAGCTGATGTCGCTCGCTCGCTGGCAACAGGGGTGGCAAGGACATTTACTCGCGGCGCTCTCCGGAGCCATTGCGGTACTTGCCTTCAGCCCTTTCGACCTATGGCTTTTTGCTCCGCTATCCAGCGCACTGTTGTATTACCTGTTGCACAATCTGTCGCCGAAACGTGCAGCCTGGCGAGGCACATTTTACGGGTTCGGGCTTTTTGGTGCGGGCACATCCTGGATCTATGTCAGCATTCATGAGTTCGGGGCAGCATCTACCCCATTGGCCGCCTTTCTGACCCTGCTCTTTTGCCTGAGCATTTCGCTGATTTTCATTACCCCCTTTGCTTATCTATATGCCAAAATTCGCCAAAAATCACCGCACAGTATTTTGCTATCTGTGGTGGGATTCATCAGCCTATGGGTGCTATTTGAATGGTGGCGAAGCTGGATATTTACCGGTTTCCCCTGGTTACTCTGGGGCTACGCATTGCTCGATTCACCCTTCAGCAGTGGAGCACCAATAGCAGGTGTTTATGGCCTGAGTCTGCTCACCGTGAGCGGTGGTGCCCTGCTCGGACAACTTTTCATACATCGAGGAATTACCCGTCCATTCACCATCATGACGGCAATCTATTGCTGCACGCTGCTGGGCACTTTCCTTCTCGATAGTAAATCCTGGGTACAACCGACCTCTTCCGCCATCAGCGTCGTAGTTGTTCAGCCAAACATACCCCAGGATCTCAAATGGCGTGAAGGTTATTTGCAAAACACCCTTGAAAAGCTCGAATCTTTAACAGAGCCGCATTGGGGAGCCGATATTATCGTATGGCCGGAAAATGCCATTCCCGCCCTGTACCATCGCATCCAACCCTACCTGAATTCTCTCACCCAACAGGCGCAACAGACGCAAAGCAGCTTGATAACCGGCATCCCCTTCTATGAAAAAGAACGCGGTGAACATCCCGCGGCTTTCTATAACGGCATCACTAGCCTCGGTCTTGGTGCGGGTAATTATTACAAACAAAAACTGGTGCCTTTTGGCGAATATGTCCCGCTTCAATCAGTGCTCAGGGGCATCATTAAATTCTTCGATCTACCCATGTCCGACTTTGCTCGCGGGCCAGAAAATCAGGACATGTTGCTGGCCAACGGCAACCGCATCGCCCCATTAATCTGCTACGAAATAGTCTACCCCGACCTTGTAGCGGGCATGAGCCAACAAGCAGACATTCTGCTCACGATCAGCAACGACACCTGGTTTGGTGCCTCTATCGGCCCTCACCAGCATCTGCAAATGGCGCGAATGCGCGCACTGGAGAACGGTCGCTACCTGATGCGGGGAACGAATGATGGCATCTCTGCCTTCATCGACCCCTATGGCAAGATCATGTCAACGCTTCCCCAGTTTGAAGAGGGATCATTACGGGACACCGTTTACCGCATGAGCGGCCAAACACCCTTCACTCGAACAGGTTCCTGGCCACTCATTGTGTTCCTTATCGCGGGATTAGCACTAACCGTCATAGCCTCTCGCCGTGCTGGTACCGTTGCTGACAGGGCTAGCTAACACCTGCACATCTGATACAGCCCCTCTTTTCGTGATGTAACGTACCCGGATAGATAAAGTTTTAGTCAGCAAATGGATCGCAACGTCGCACCCACCACAACCAATAGCAGATTACTCTGCTTCTAAATCAGGCTTCAGCCTGCTTGCTCGCAGTCTATACCATGCCAACCCCAACCATTCATGCAACACATCACGACTCAACGTCAGGTGACGGCTGTCCGGCAGCCACTGCGCCCAGAAAGGAAGATAATTGTTAAGTTGATGGAAGCCTGTGGGGGCGGGTGTCACGTCAAACCCGGCAAGCTCAAAGGCAAACACGGCGCGCTGCATGTGCATTGCATGCGTCACTAAGGCAACCTTTTGAATGGATACCGGCAGTAACGCTCGTGAATTCATCGCATTCTCCCACGTCGTTCGACTAGCGGACTCCTGCCACTTTACTGGCACCTGAAGCTCATTCTCCAGAACAGCTGACATAAGCTGCGCTTCACTATCGTGTTCGCCCGGCAACACTCTTCCCCCACTGATCATCAACGGAATATTTGTTCGCCGCGCCAATGCCGCTCCGTACAGTAAACGCTCCATGGCACGAGGGGATGGGCGATCAGAACCTTCGTACTCCACTGCATTTATACGCCTCCCGCCTCCGAGCACAATCAACAACTCAGGCACAGAATCTTTGGGGGATTCCAGGTTTAATACCTCCACAGACTGCTCTAGTATTTGAGCCAAATTTACCGCAATATAAGGCGTACTCAACAAGTACAGTCCTGTTGCAGAAAACAGTATCAGGGTAATCGCCAGGCGCCGCATGCGAGCCAACAGAATCAACCCTGCAAGCATCAGCAGTAATGGCAGCGCCGGGGGCAGTAACAAAGTTTTCAACAAGGAAAGTAACATCAAACCCCATTTTCATCCTGTCAGATAATTTGCCGATAAGCTGTCGGTAAACTTTCGATATAAAATGTACGCTCCGTCTCAATAACTTCCTGATCAAGCACGCGCCGGGGGAATTAATAAATATCACCGTCAACCACTTATGTCGATAATCCAAGTCGACAAGACCCGTCAGTCACCCATCCGCATCTTATTCAACTCCCTACCCGGCACCCGGCACCCGGCACCCGGCACTTCCATAATTATCCATGTTAGCCAGACTATCAACTTTCAACCCTGTACCGCACTTACGATGGGGCAGCGTGATACTCTGCCCAACGAACACCTTTACTAGCCTGGCATTTTTACTCAAAGGCCGTGAATTAGGCGCGGAACGCCCAGAAACACTACCCGTATAATCCCGGCTACTGTATCCTTCGCTGTTTAGATTTTCTAACATCCTCCCTACCACCTTTTTTATCAAATCCAAGTGCGAGAAAGATGGAACAACAGTATCAACCCCATGAAATTGAAGCCGAAGCCCAGCAGTATTGGGAGGCATCACGCTCTTTCGAAGTCACCGAAGATAGCGACAAGGAGAAGTATTATTGTCTCTCCATGTTCCCCTACCCCAGCGGTCGCCTTCACATGGGGCACGTTCGCAACTATACCATTGGTGACGTCATCTCGCGCTTTCAGCGTATGCAGGGGAAAAATGTCATGCAGCCCATGGGATGGGATGCCTTCGGCCTACCTGCTGAAAACGCAGCGATAAAAAATAATACCGCTCCTGCGCCCTGGACCTACGAAAACATTGACTACATGAAGGGGCAGTTGAAGCGCCTGGGATTTGGTTATGACTGGAGCCGTGAGCTTGCAACCTGTCGCCCGGAATATTACAAGTGGGAACAGTGGTTCTTTACCAAACTCTATGAAAAAGGCCTTGTCTACAAGAAAACCTCCGCTGTTAACTGGTGTCCAAACGACCAGACAGTCCTGGCCAATGAACAGGTTATTGAAGGCTGCTGCTGGCGCTGCGATACCCCGGTAGAGCGAAAAGAGATACCCCAGTGGTTTATTAAGATCACAGCGTACGCGGAAGAACTGCTTAACGATCTCGACCAGCTGGAGGAATGGCCAGATCAGGTTAAAACGATGCAACGCAACTGGATCGGTCGTTCAGAGGGTGTCGACATGACCTTCATGCTCGCCAACCCTATCGAAGCTTGCGAAGACAGTTTTGCTATCTATACTACCCGCCCCGATACACTGATGGGTGTAACCTATGTTGCTCTTGCTGCCGAACACCCCATCGCGCTTGCTGCCGCTAAAAATAACCCTCAGCTGGCTGACTTCATCAGCGAGTGCAAACAAAGCTCTGTCGCCGAAGCCGATATGGCCACTATGGAAAAACGCGGTGTCGATACCGGGCTGAAAGCAATTCACCCCCTGAGCGGTCGGGAAATACCCGTCTGGGTCGCCAACTTCGTGCTGATGGATTACGGCAGCGGTGCGGTCATGTCCGTACCCGGCCATGACCAGCGTGACTGGGAATTTGCCAGCAAATACCAACTGCCAATTGAGCAAGTAATCGCACCCGCCAACGATGACCTGGAGTGCGACATCAACACTGCTGCCTTTGTGGAAAAAGGCATCGTAATCAACTCCGGGGAATTTAACGGACTGGATTTCCAGCAAGCGTTTAAAGCGGTTGCCGACAAACTCAATGCAGAAAGCAAGGGCAGCGTAAAAGTTAATTACCGGTTGCGAGACTGGGGCGTTTCTCGCCAACGCTATTGGGGCACCCCCATCCCGATGAAATACCAGAATGGCAAGGAGATACCCGTTCCGTTATCTGAGCTGCCTGTGGTTCTTCCTGAAGATGTCGAGATGGATGGCGTTCAGTCACCCATCAAGAGCGATCCTGAGTGGGCGGCCTGCACTCATAATGGCCAACCAGCGATCCGGGAAACGGATACCTTTGACACGTTCATGGAATCCTCCTGGTATTACGCGCGCTTCTCCAGCCAGCACAATGACGATGCAATGCTATCGCCTGAGGCTGCAAACTATTGGCTTCCTGTCGATCAATACATTGGTGGTATCGAGCACGCCATCTTGCACCTGTTGTATGCGCGTTTTTTCCACAAATTGCTTCGCGATGCTGGCCTGGTCACCAGTGATGAGCCATTCAAGCGTCTCTTATGCCAGGGCATGGTGCTCAAAGACGGCACCAAAATGTCCAAATCCAAAGGCAACACCGTTGATCCCCAGGAACTCATCAGCCTGTATGGTGCCGATACTGTGCGCCTGTTTACCATGTTCGCAGCGCCACCCACACAGTCACTGGAGTGGTCAAACAGTGGTGTCGAAGGGGCTTCCAAGTTTCTGCGACGCTTATGGAAACTAACCCAGCAACACCTCTCCGAGGGTGACGCACCTGCATTGGATACCAAGGGACTCAATGACGCCCAGCTCAACCTGCGCCGTAAAACTCACGAGACCATTGCCAAAGTAACGGATGATTGTGCTCGTCGACAAACCTTCAATACCGCTATCGCATCGGTGATGGAACTGTCCAATGAAATAGCCAAACTGCCCGCCGACAGCCCACAATCTCGCGCCGTTGTCCGTGAGGCTCTGGAAGCAGCAACCTTGCTGCTGGCTCCGGTCGTGCCGCACCTTAGCCACAAGCTCTGGCAAGAACTCGGTCATGACAATCCGGTCATTGATACACCCTGGCCGACTGTCGATGAATCAGCGCTAACCCGAACCCGTCTACAGTATGTTGTGCAGGTTAACGGTAAGCTAAGGGCGAAACTCGAGGTCGCTGCAGACGCAGACAAAGCAAGCGTTGAGGCCATGGCTCTGGCAGACGAAAACGTGCAACGCTTTATTGATGGCAAAACTATCCGTAAAGTGATTGTTGTACCCAACAAACTCATCAGTATCGTCGTAGGATAGATTATGAGACGAACCAGCTACCAATTCCTTGCATTGCCTTGCCTTACTCTGGTGTTTTTGTTGTCGGCTGGTTGCGGCTTTCAATTGCAGGGAAGCGCTGATCTTTCGGAAGAGTTACAGCAGATTGCTATCACCGGGGTCGGTGATGGCACCAACCTGCACAGAACCCTGTATCGCAGCCTGCAATCCAACGGAGTCACTATCGACCCAGGCTCTGATACCGTTCTCGCTGTCCTTAAAAACACCAGCAATCAAAAAGCGGTCACCTATACCGGTTCAGGGCAAAGCTCTCAATACGATGTTACCAACCAGCTAACCTTCCAGCTGCAAAATGCCAAGGGCACTCGATTGCTCGGCCCCTATAATTTGCAAGCCAGGCGCACCTATCAAGTTGACCAGAACAACACCACGGCATCTATCGCCGAGCGTGAATTGCTGGGCAGAGAGTTGGAAACCGAGCTGACGAATCAGGTGTTAAGGCGTTTACAGGCCATCACCTCAAGTGAATTTCAGCTCGCGCATCAACAGGCTTTAGAGCAAGAGCAGGACAAAGCGGAAAAGAAAAAACGCAAGATTATCTCTATAACGCAATGAAGCTTCGCAGCGAACAACTCGCCGCTCACCTGAAAAAAGGGCTAGCACCCATTTACCTGATCAGTGGCGATGAACCCTTGCTACAACAGGAATGCTGCGATGCCATACGCCTTGCGGCTCGGGATCAGCAGTTCAACGAACGAGAGCTGATGCATGCCGAAGCCAGCTTTGACTGGTCCGAACTTATCCAGTGTGCCAATAGCCTATCGCTTTTTGCCGACAAAAAACTGATTGAACTGCGCATCCCCAATGGCAAGCCTGGCGACAAGGGAAGCAAAGCATTGGTCAGTTACGCCGAGAGCGCGTCCAGCGACAACACCCTCATGGTGGTAATGCCTAAACTTGACGCCTCCGCTCAGCGCAGCAAATGGTTTAAATCTTTAGACAAGTCCGGGATTCACATTCAATTGTGGCCTGTGGATGCTTCTGCGCTCCCCGGCTGGATTCAACAACGCCTGAGCAAAGCTGGACTAACCAGCACACCAGGCGCTGTGCAAATGCTGGCAGAACGGGTCGAAGGAAACCTGCTCGCAGCAAGCCAGGAGATCGAAAAACTTCGCCTTACCGTACCGGATGATCATGTCGATGAGGAAGCGATCAACGACAGTGTGTCTAACAGCGCACGCTACGACGTCTTTACTCTGGTAGACAGCGCACTGAAAGCCGATGCCAGTCATTGCGCACGCATTCTCAGTGGACTCAGGGCAGAAGGTAGCGAACCCACAGTTATCCTCTGGGCTATAACACGTGAGCTTCGATCACTTTCATCCATGTCGCGGATGATGCAACAAGGCCAGCACCTTGAACAAATTTTCAAAAGCCAAAGAATTTGGGACAAACGCAAGCCGCTGATGCGCAACGCATTAAACCGGCTACGCGAACGTGACCTACGCAACATGTTAATTCACGCGGCTCGTATTGATCGTAGCCTGAAAGGGCTTGGAGATGACAACGTGTGGGACGAACTCTCTGCGCTTTCCCTGCGCATGGCCAACATCATAACGCCTGCCGCCGCCTATTAAAGGTAAGGGTTTCTCCCTATAAAATAGTCCTGGTTATGGTACTTACCCCTGAATTTTAGGGGTATCCGGGGATAGCTAAAGCCGCCAATCAAACCGAAAATAATGTTCTCTCATAGTAACCCCCTGTATGAAGGAACATCATCATGGTTGAGCAGCAATTACGTCACTACCCTTTTCTTGTCGCCGGGAAATTCACGCTTCCATGTCATGGTTATACCTCACACGATGAGTACTGCACACAGCTGCATCGCCAGGCGTACATCGGTCGTTTCAATAGTAAAGGAGAGTTTATCGAAGACCCTTCGCTCTTTTGCAGCTATGAGAATGAGATTCCCTTCATAGCTAACACACTGATCCAGCCAAACCTGCACCCCAACTACCGTAAGTTCAAAGTTGCCGAGATCCACAAGGGATCACTCGACGTCTATCTGGAAGAAGGGCTTGCGCAGAAGCTGGGTAAAACCGTAATTCGCTTTCAGCAAATGGAGCATCTTCGTAGAACTCTTCATGTGCAACCTTTACTGGTTGATCTGGGAGGCCCCTGCTATCAGCTGTTTTGGCCAGAGACCCTGGACACTGCATTGGAATATTTCCAGACAGGAGATCGGCAACCTGTTCTTCTGTCCCTGCATATACCGCTAACAAGGAATACAAAGCAGGAGCCGTTTACTATGACAGCCAAGGCATCCGGTTTTTAGCGGTATAAAAAAACGCCCTGACGGCGCGTTTTTTTATTTCATCAAACATACAGATCGACTAACAAATCAGGTCACCCTTATCCTGCAAATCAGCATGATAGGATGAGCGCACCAACGGACCGCTGGCCACTTTGCTAAAACCCATATCACGTGCGATATCTGCAAGCTCAGCGAACTCGTCAGGATGCACAAAGCGATCAACGGGCAAATGATTACGACTCGGTTGCAAGTATTGGCCCAGAGTAATCATTTCGATATCGTGTTCACGCATATCCTTCATTTCATCGATAACTTCCTCGATAGTTTCTCCTAATCCAAGCATTAAGCCAGACTTGGTAACCACAGAAGGATTTCTTCGCTTATATTCTTTCAACAGGTTCAATGACCATTGGTAATCGGCGCCTGGGCGAATTTTACGGTACAGGCTGGATACCGACTCAAGGTTATGATTAAAAATATCAGGCGGGGTTTCCGACAAAATATCCAGAGCTATATCCATGCGTCCTCGAAAATCAGGAACCAGAGTTTCGATTTTAATGGTCGGACTTAGTGCTCGAACCTCGCGGATACAATCTGCAAAATGACCTGCCCCGCCATCTCGGAGATCATCCCTATCAACGGAAGTGATTACCACATAGCGCAGTTTCATATCCGCAATGGCGGCCGCTAACTGATGAGGCTCATCCTCACTGAGAGGATTAGGTCGCCCATGGGCAACGTCACAAAAAGGACAACGACGGGTACAGATATCGCCCATGATCATGAAGGTAGCAGTACCGCCGCTGAAACATTCACCCAGGTTTGGGCATGCAGCTTCTTCGCAGACAGTATGAAGTTTATGCTGACGCAGCATCTTTTTAATACGACTAACTTCTGGTGAAGATGGCATTTTTACCCGCAACCAATCAGGCTTACGAGGCATTTCTTCAGGCGCAGTAGGAATCACTTTAACCGGAATACGAGCAACCTTTTCAGCACCCCGCAACTTAACACCTTGCTCAGCACGGTGAACTTTCTTGGGAGGAGGAGTATTGCTCATAACTGCATTCCGTTGGTTGTGTAATCACAATGATTATACCCGAGCTTCCGGGTCAGGTTCTGTTTCAAGCTGTCGCGAACGGCGTCAAATTGTACGTATTCAGCCAGGACACTCAACTGGGTCATCGCCAGACCAGCGTAGCCACAGGGATTAATACGATGAAACGGCTCAAGATCCATATCGACATTCAGCGCGAGTCCGTGATAACAGCATCCGCGTCGAACCCGCAGCCCCAACGAAGCAATTTTATCTCCCGCTACATAGACCCCTGGAGCATCGGACCGGGCGTTAGCGACAACATCCCATTCAGCCAGCGTTGCAATGATGCTCTCTTCTATAGAGGTTACCAACTCCCTGACACCTTTACCGCGACGTTTGATATCCAGTAACAGATATATCACCAGTTGCCCCGGGCCATGATACGTCACCTGGCCACCCCGGTCAGCCTGAACCACCGGTATATCCCCGGTCATCAGCAAATGTTCAGCTTTACCCGCCTGCCCCTGAGTAAACACGGAAGGGTGCTGCAATAACCATAATTCATCGCAGCTGGTTGCATCACGTTGATCCGTATACTGCTTCATCAACTGCAGGGTAGACTCATAGCCCACCAGGCCCAGCTCACGAATCAGGATGGTGTCGTTACTCATGCTGCTATTCACGCGGAAAGTCATTACAGGAAGGCAGCCAAGAGCTAAATAACCATCTTGACGCGGCCACTGGATTTGAGCTCCTCATGCAAAGCACTCAGTTGATCTTCTCCCGTTGCTTCGATAATCACCGTGACCGAATGAAAGCGTCCATTACGGCTGGTTTTCAAGGTATGCTTGCCGCTGAATAAAGCATCATGACGCTGCACCACCTCAATTACAAAATCGACAAAACCCTCTGATGCATCCCCCATAATTTTTACTGGATAATCACAGGGGAACTCTATCTTTGGCGCGTCTTGCGGGTTGCCCTGTGGAGAGTTAAAAATGATATTGTTCATAACTAACACCAAACATGGAAGAGAAAGCAGAAGGACCGCATAGAAAGCAACCCAACTGTTTAATTATAATACAGCAAGGCATTGCAATACCCTGCCGTAAAAATTGCCGTTAACTAAATAAGCTGTACACAAACATCAAGATGGAATCCCAGAGGCGTTTGAAGAAGCCGCCCTCTTCAACCGTCTGTAGCGCAACCACAGGCACCTGCTCAATCAACTCATCACCCAACATCACTTTCACTTCGCCCAGCACCTCGCCTTGACGAAGCGGGGCTTCCAATGTCGGATTCAGCTCCATAGTGGCGGTCAGGTGGCCGCTTTGTCCCCGAGGTACAGTCACAACAATGTCTTCACTGACACCAACTGCAACCTGATTCGTAGTACCTTTCCAGACCCGTAAAGTTTCCAGCGTTTCACCACCGCGCTTAACCTGGGCATTTTCAAAGAAGCGGAAACCATAGGTCAGTAACTTCTGGGTTTCAGAAGCTCGGGACTTCTCACTCTTTGCGCCCATAACCACAGTGATCAGACGACGACCATCTTTAGCTGCCGAAGTCACCAGACAGTATCCTGCGGCCTCAGTGTGCCCTGTCTTCAAACCATCAACCGCACTGTTGCTCCACAACAACCGGTTACGATTGGGTTGCCGACCTAAAAGCTTGCCCGTTTTCTTGTCTTTACCATACTGGAAATACTTCTCAGCATAGATGCCATATCGACCAGGATGTTGGTAAATAGTTGCTCGCGCTAATTTGGCCAGATCAGTAGCCGTTGTGTAGTGATCTTCTGCTGGCCAACCACTGGAGTTCATAAAATGAGTGTTTGTCATCCCCAGTGCCGCAGCCGTGCCATTCATCACTTCAGCAAACGCTTCTTCACTACCTGCAAGATGTTCGGCAATCGCAACGCTGGCGTCATTACCGCTCACAATAATAATACCCTTCAGAAGCTGCTCTACAGGAACCCGCTCACCCACCTCGATAAACATAGTCGAGCCACCCATTTTCCAGGCTTTTTCACTGATCAGAACCTCTTCATCGACGGTGATATTTCCAGCCGCCAACTCATTCTCGGCAACATAGGCCGTCATCAGTTTGGTTAGACTCGCAGGAGGCAAGGTTTGATGTGCATTATGTTCCACCAACACCCGGCCACTATCGGCATCCATTAAGATATAACTACTTGCGGCCAGCGCTGGTGGAGAAGGAATGGGAGAAGCAGCCATCACAGAAACTGAAACGAGGGCAAAGCAGATAGAGATAACAGAAGTAAGTTGTGTACGTATAAAACTCATAAGCGCGGATGAATATTCCTGTCCATTAATTTAAATTGATAATTCGGATTGTTAATTCGGGTTGTTAATTCGGGTTAATAGTTCGTGTTATTGTAGGCCACTGTTGAGACAGCGAACCCAGAAGAAAATTCCATCCATCACCAATCTTCGCGACATGGATAGAGATATCAGGCTGTTACTATAGTCATTAAAAATGGATGCTTCGCAACTTCAGATTATTCATACACAAGATGAGGGGCACCAAGCGCTGCATTATCAACCTGTTGCTTAACATCTTCAACCTCTTGCAGGGTTGAAAGTGGCCCAATTCGCACACGATGCAAGGGTCCGGTAGCCTCGATAGCAGTAACCACCGTCACATCGAACGTTGTCACCTGGCTCAACTGCCGCTGTAAACTGTCCGCGGATTGCTGATTACTTAATGCCGCCACCTGCAGAAACATTTTCGGATGGGCAGCTTCATTTGATGGTGCGGCTGTAACAACTGCAGACTCTTTAGGAACAGGTGCCTTTTGGGCAACCGGCTGCTCACTATACGGATCCAGTGCTTCTACTTTTACCTGCGCAATTCCTTTCCCGAAAAAATCCAGCTTTCGCGCAGCCGCATATGACATATCAATAATCCGATTTCCATGAAATGGACCTCGGTCATTCACTCGTACCACGACGCGGTTGCCGTTTGCGATATTGGTAACCCTGACGTAGGAAGGCAGCGGCAAGGTTTTGTGTGCGGCACTCATACCATACATATCGTACACTTCACCGTTAGCGGTCTTGTGGCCATGAAACTTGGTGCCATACCAGGATGCCGTTCCTGTTTCGCTATAGCCAGCCGACGATGCCAACGGAAAGTATTTTTTCCCAAGGACAGTGTAAGGCGACGCCTTAACCGCTCCCTTATGGGCACGGGGTATCGCATCGGGAACCGCGGCTGCATCAAACTCTCCACTGGGAGCCCCATCAATCCCCGGGCGAACACCACTGTTCTTTGCGTCATTAAGCGGGCCGCCAGAACTTGTGCATGCGGCTAACAAGAGACACGAAGCCACCAGCACGCCACCCTGTAAATAGCCAGCTAACCTGGAGCTAACGCTGTTTGCCATCACGAATTTCCTCACTTAATTGATGAACTGCCATAGCGTACAACGTACTGTGATTGTAACGAGTTATAACGTAAAAATTATGCGAGCCAATCCAAAACTCACTGCCAAGTTCTCCCTGTAATTTAATCCCTCTTACCGCACCTTCAGCAGAGGGCTCTTGCAGAGGGTCCCAACCAGAGGCGCCAAGATCCTCGATTGACTGCATAGGCTTCAAATTATCAGCAACAGCTTCCAGATATTGATCGCCCGAAACTCGAGCACGGGTAACGACGGTTGCACCATCTTTCCAACCATGTCGGCTAAAATAATTCGCTACACTGCCGATGGCATCCGTTGGATTATTCCAGATATCAATGCGCCCATCGTTATCAAAATCTACCGCATACGCTCGGAAACTACTGGGGATAAATTGCGGGTAGCCCATAGCTCCAGCGTAAGATCCGGTAAGCTCCAACGGGTCAAATTGTTGTTCACGACTCAGCAGTAAAAACTCTTTCAACTGTTTGCGAAAAAATGTTTTACGCGGTTCATAATCAAAACCCAGGGTAGACAATGCATCGACTACCCGAAACTTTCCACGATGCCGACCATAGAACGTTTCCACACCGATAATGGCGACAATCACTTCTGCCGGTACTCCATATTCAGCTTCGGCACGCTCTAACGTATCGGCATGTTCACGCCAAAACGTGACTCCCGCATCGGTGCGTTTAGACGTAAGAAAAATCTTCCGATACTCTTTCCAGGTTAAAGTTCGCTCGGCAGGGCGAGAGATGGCATCGATAATCGACTGTTTACGTTCGGCAGCTGCAAACACCCTGTTCAAAACTGCTCGATCATATTGGTGTTCCTGCTCCATCTCCGCTATGAAGCTAAGAGCATCTTCAGAATTACGATAATCTGCGCCATGGCAAATCATCGGCGCCAAGACTAAAGGTAACCATAGCGCTCGCAAAACTCTCATCGTTTAGTAATCCCCCAATAGTGATTTATATGTCATCCGTAACCTTGAAACGACACGTTGTCAGATTATTCAAAGCAGGGCAAGCACACACTGCACATCATCCACGACCCAACCAACTTCGATGCGAATGCACCGACATCAGAACCCCAAATCCTGCCAGCAGCGTCACCACCGAAGTCCCCCCTCGACTTACCAGAGGCAAGGGCACGCCAACTACCGGCAACAACCCACTCACCATACCGATATTCACAAAAACATAAACAAAGAAGGTCAGGGTAATGCTCCCCGCTAATAACTTCCCGAATAAAGTTTGAGCATTCACCGAGATAATCAAACCGCGGGCAATTATCGCCATGTAGGTTGCCAGCAACAGAAGCACACCAACCAGCCCAAACTCCTCAGCTAACACCGCAATTATAAAATCCGTATGACTTTCAGGTAAGAAATCGAGTTGAGACTGGGTACCACCAAACCAGCCTTTGCCGTGAATTCCGCCAGAGCCTATAGCCACCTTCGATTGAATAATATTCCAGCCGGAACCCCATGGGTCGCTTTCAGGATTAAGAAACGTCAGCACTCGCTGCTTTTGATAATCACGCATAACAAACTGCCACATCCCCCAGGCCAGAGGAAGAGCCGCCAGTACAGCACCCAGGATAATGCGCCAGCGCAAGCCTGCCAGAAAAAGCACGAACAAACCGGACGCCGCAATCAGTAACGAGGTACCCAAATCAGGTTGTTTGGCGATCAGTGATACTGGCAACAGTATTAAGCCCAGGGCAACCATCAGGTGCTTGAACCGTGGAGGCAACACCCGCTTCGCCAGATACCAGGCCACCACCATGGGCATGACCAGTTTCATAATTTCAGATGGCTGAAAACGAAAACCCGGCAAGGCTAGCCAGCGTTGCGCTCCTTTGGCTCCAGCGCCTGAGACCAACACGGCCACCAGCAATCCAACCCCGATCAGGTAAACCCACACCGACCAGCGCTGAAAAATTCGCGGGGGAATATTGGCAATAATCACCATGCCCACAAAGCCGACGGCAAGGTAGGTTGCCTGCCGGGTCACCATTGCCAGGTTCTGGCCACTGGCGCTGTAGAGCATCAATAAACCACCAGCGGTCAGCAACAGCAATAAACCCAGCAAGACAGGATCGAGGCGCAGCAAATACACCGCCCGGCTCTGCATATTCTCTTCGTTAAGTGGCAACTGCCGTTGGAAATCCTGCAGGCTCATGGTTTACCCTCACCAACCAGGTTGTCATCGTTGATTCTGGGCAACAGGTAGTAATCCAGCACCTGCCTGGCAACTGGCGCGGCGGAGCTACTACCGCCACCACCATTCTCAATCACTACTGCGATGGCAATCCGGGGGTCTTCCACAGGAGCGAAGCCGACAAACAAACCATGATCACGATTTCGCTCTGACAGCTTTTCCGCATCATATTTCTCATCTTGCTTGATGCCTACCACCTGCGCGGTTCCTGTTTTACCGGCAAACTGATATTCGAGCTTACGACCGATTCGGTAATGGGCAGTACCTCTAGGGTGATGTACCACACGACGCATCGCCTCGATCGCAAAATCCCAGATACCCTCTTGTCGTAGAACCACATCATCAATCGGTGGTTTCTCCGAAGCAGCAATCTGCGGTGCTGAGTCTTTTAACAAGCGAGGGCGTATCCAATGCCCACGATTGGCTATCACTGCGGTTGAAGCAGCCAGTTGCAACGGGGTAGCCAACATAAAACCCTGCCCTATCCCGGTAATCAGGGTTTCACCAGGGTACCATGGTAGGCCTCGAGCGCCCTGTTTCCACTCTCTCGATGGCATAAGACCCGGGCGCTCTTCCGATACGTCCAACCCCACCCTTCTGCCTAACCCAAAACCGGACAGGTACTGATGCAAATTATCGATACCCAGCTTCAGAGCAAGATCATAAAAATAAGTGTCATTTGACAGCATAACTGCCCACTGCAAGTTTACCTTGCCATGCCCGCCCCGTTTCCAGTTTCGGTACCGACGCTCCTCACCCGGTAACTGATACCAGCCCGGGTCGAAAATTGTGTATTCCAGATTGGTAACGCCAGTGTCAAGGCCCGCGATCGCAATCATGGGTTTTATTGTAGATGCAGGAGGATATTCCCCGAGAGATGCCCGGTTATAGAGTGGACGACGCTCATCTTCGCGCAGCTTATTGTAATCCTTGCTGGTGATTCCAGTTACAAATAAATTTGGGTCATACGCAGGCGTACTGACCATTGCCAGTATGCCGCCCGTTTTAGGATCTATTGCCACCACCGCGCCTCGCCGATCGCCCAGTGCATCAATAACGACCTGTTGTAACTCACTGTCCAGGTAGAGGGTAATGTCGCTGCCCGGCGCAGGGTCCTTTCGATGAATGACCCTGAGTACCCGGCCTCGGGCGTTGGTTTCTACCTCCTGATAACCCGCCTTGCCCAGCAATTCAGTTTCATAGAATTTCTCTATACCGATTTTACCGATCGTTCGTGTGCCACTGTAGAGACTCACATCAAGACGACTCAGTTCACGCTCGTTAATACTGCCTACATACCCAAGTGTATGGGCGAACATCTCGCCTTTAGGATAAAAGCGCACCAATTGCGCCAGTACTTCTACTCCTGGCAAACGGTGTTCGTTCACCGCGACCCTGGCAATTTCGGCTTCTGTCAGGCGATATTTCAGCGGCACCTCTTCAAATGGCCGGCTCTGCCTGGTTTGCTGTTTGTACTTGGCCACCTGTTCATCGGTAATCGGTAGTAGTTCGCGTAACAACTCAATACTGGCGTCCAGATCCGTGATGCGCTCCTTAACTAGTACCAGCGTATAGCTTGGCTTGTTTTCTGCCAGCATCTCGCCATTGGTGTCGTAGATTAATCCTCGCGTCGGGGGCAAGGGCTGCAAGTGAATACGGTTTTCATCAGATTTGGTACTCCACTGGGCATGCTGAACCACCTGCAAGTTGATCATGCGAACGACCAGCATCCCCATCAGAAAGGCTACACCCAGAAAACAAAACAGCAACCGTGCATTAAAAATACGCGATTCGCTAATGTGATCCTTTAAGGGTGTATGTCCAGCCATCGACTACTTACTCACGATGGTAAGGGTGATTGTGGGTGATGCTCCAGGCTCGGTATAGCTGTTCGGCCAGCAACACACGTACCAAAGGGTGGGGGAGCGTCAACGGTGATAGTGACCATTTTTGATCTGCTCTGGCTACGCATTCCGGAGCCAGTCCTTCCGGGCCACCAACCAACAAACTCACATGGCGCGCATCAAGACGCCAGTTCTGCAGTTGTTCAGACAACTGTTGGGTAGACCAGGCTTTACCTTCCACTTCCAATGCGATGACACGATCACCATCACCGATCGCCGCCAGCATCGCTTCACCCTCTTTACGTTGTGCACGTTTTACATCGGCGCCTTTACTACGCTTACCCAGAGGAATCTCTACGCATTCCAGAGAACAATCGCTCGGCAAGCGCTTGGCGTACTCCTGGTAACCCTGCTGCACCCAACCCGGCATCCGGGTACCTACGGCAATTAAACGAATACGCATCTATCAGGAGATCCCTACTGTTTGTTACTCTGACTCAGAATCTTGATGTTCTGAATCCTGCTCAGAACCTTTCTCAGAACCTGGCTCAGAACCTTCCCACAGACGTTCAAGATCATAGAATTGGCGAGTCGCCGGCAACATTACGTGCAGGACAATCTGATCCAGGTCCACCAGCACCCACTCACTGCCAGCCTCACCTTCACTCCCCAGAGGACGAATGCCCTGTTTTTTTACCTCATCAATAACATTGTCTGCTAATGATTTGACATGGCGATTTGAGGTTCCGCTGGCGATAATCATGTAATCAGTGATATCCGTCAGTTCGCGCACATCGAGACAAACGATGTCTTTACCTTTGACATCTTCAAGAGCCTCAACCACCAGATTTTTAAGTTGTTCTGTTTGCATGAAGTAAATTCACACTCCGTTTAAAAGTCATTAATCGTTACGCGTTCGGATTACTTACGGATATGACCGTCACCGAACACTACATATTTTTCACTGGTCAGCCCTTCCAGACCAACCGGGCCCCGTGCGTGTATCTTATCAGTCGAGATACCAATTTCAGCACCCAGACCGTACTCAAAACCATCGGCAAACCGGGTCGATGCATTAATCATCACAGAACTGGAATCCACCTCCGTCAGGAAGCGCCGAGCCTTACTGAAATCTTCGGTAATAATGGCATCGGTATGATGCGAGCCATGGGTATTGATATGCTCAATCGCATCATCCATACCAGAAACCACTTTGACCGCCAGAATCGGTGCCAGATATTCCTCTTGCCAGTCCGCTTCAGTCGCTGCCACAGCTGAAGGAATAAGCTCCCGGGTTCGACTGCAACCACGCAACTCGACCTGGTGCTCCTCATACGCGGTTGCCAGTACAGGCAATACCCGTTCAGCCACCGCCTCGGCCACCAGCAGCGTTTCCATGGTATTGCAGGTGCCGTAGCGATGCGTTTTGGCATTAACGGCGATATTAATCGCCTTGGTCATATCCGCCTTGTCATCGATATAAACATGGCAGATACCATCCAGGTGTTTAATGACAGCTACCTTGGCATCCTTGCTGATACGTTCAATCAGCCCTTTGCCACCACGAGGTACGATCACATCCACATATTCCGGCATGGTAATTAGCTCGCCAACCGCAGCGCGATCCGTGGTCTCGATCACCTGAACAGCATCTTCTGGTAAGGACGCACTGGTCAGCCCCTGCTGAATACATTTGGCAATCGCCTGGTTGGAATGGATCGCTTCAGAACCACCTCGCAAGATGGTTGCGTTAGAAGATTTCAGGCATAAGCTTGCCGCATCAACGGTAACATTCGGCCGCGATTCATACACAATCCCCACCACGCCAAGCGGCACCCGCATCTTTCCCACCTGAATACCGCTGGGCACATATCGCATGTCGCCGATAACGCCGACCGGATCAGGCAGCGCTGCCACCTGTCGCAAACCCTCGATCATTGCATCAATACGTTCCGGAGTCAGCGCAAGTCTGTCGAGCATTGCGGCATCGAGCCCTCTGTCCCGCCCATTAGCAAGATCAAGGACGTTGGCAGCAGTCAGCGCTTCGCGGTTGCTATTCAGTGCTTCTGCTGTCGCCAACAGTGCGGTATTTTTTTCTGCTGTCGTCGCTTTGACGATCACACGAGATGCGGCTCTGGCACGACGGCCCACTTCCGCCATATACTCTTTTACTTCCATAGGGGTTCCAGATTAGATTCATTGCAGAGAAAATTTGCCCAATTATAACTTGCCACCGTTCGGGAGTCGCCCTTATTCATGGACCTAACTGCGATTGAGCCTTTCCTCGATTGGTTAAAAGAGAACCCTCAGTGGTTATTGTGGGCTCTAGGCATTACCGCCTTTGCTGAATCGCTCGCTCTTGTGGGTATCGTTCTGCCCGGCGTTGTCATGCTGTTTGGAATCGCTCTACTGGCAGGAACCAGTGACATCCCCCTGCTAACAGTACTCATATGGGGCGCCCTCGGAGCCGTAGTGGGCGATAACACCAGCTATTTATTGGGACGATATTGCCATGGCCCCATTATCGGAATGAAGCTGTTTCGCCAGAACCCGCAATGGATTGATAACGGTGAAGCCTTCTTCGAAAAGCACGGCATAATCAGCGTTGTGATTGGCCGGTTCGTCGGCCCCATTCGGCCAGTTTTACCATTAGTTGCAGGCATGATGGAGATGCCCGCATGGCGTTTTTTTACCGTTAACCTGTTATCAGCGCTGGCCTGGGCTCCGGTCTATTTACTGCCTGGATATCTCAGCGGAGCCGGCCTTGAGCATATCGTTACTCCCGATCACTGGTTATATCCTGCATGGCAGTGGTTACAAGCCCTATTTACCTAAATCAACTTACCTGAACCTACGCACATTAGAGCGCTCTGTTAAGGCAGACTGATTTACTCACCCCAACGAGACACCAGATCCTGGGGTATGCCCAGTTGATCGAGAATCCTGGCAACCACAAACTCGACCATCTGCTCAACACTGGTGGGTTTATTATAAAATCCGGGGCTGGCAGGCAGGATTACCGCCCCCATGCGAGTCAGGCGCAGCATGTTTTCCAGATGAATCTCTGAATAGGGCGCTTCACGCGGCACCAATATAAGCTTGCGACGCTCCTTAAGCGCTACATCAGCCGCCCGTTCAATCAGGTTATTACTCGCCCCACCAGCAATCGCCGACAAGGTTCCGGTACTGCAGGGACAGACCACCATTGCTGTCGGTGCTCCGGAACCTGAGGCTACTGGCGCCATCCATTGCTCACGACCGTAAACCTTGACGCTACCGGGAAAATCCTTATAGCGTTCGGCAAACCACAGCTGTAACTCGGCTGGAGTCCCGGGCATTTTCAGCTCGGTTTCCGTTGCCATCACTACCTGGGCTGCTCGTGAAATCAAAAAACTGACTTCACAACCCTGTCGCAACAATTGTTCTAACAGGCAAATACCATACTGCGCCCCGGAAGCCCCGGTGAGAGCCAGCGTAATTCGCTTATTCGTCATGGTTTGGATACCGCGCTTCTAGCGCACATTTTAATTTGTGATGGATGCCGCCAAAGCCACCATTACTCATCACCAGTATATGATCTCCAGGCCGGCTATCCAGCATCAACTGATGCACTAACGAATCAACATCGGAAGCAATCTGTGCAGGTATAGCGCTGTCTTGAATAACATCAGCCAGTTCCCAATCCACTCCCTCAGGCTGAAACCAATAGGCTCTGTCTGCAAGTATCGTGGACGGTGCCAGCCGTGGACGATGCACGCCTAGCCGCATGGTATTGGAGCGGGGTTCGATCACAGCAAGTATGCGTTCTTTATCGCTGATATTGGCCCGCAGCCCTTTAAGCGTAGTCTCGATCGCCGTTGGATGATGGGCAAAGTCGTCATAGACATGCACCCCGTTAATACAGCATACCCGCTCCATCCGGCGCTTAATGCCTTTAAACTGCCCTAATGCTTGTGCCGCAATTTCCGGCACCACACCGACATGACGAGCTGCCGCAATCGCAGCCAGTGCATTGGCCATATTGTGCTCGCCCAGTAAATCCCATTGCACCTCTGCGACCTGTTCCCCCTCAAATAACACCTTAAAAGAGCAGCTATCATCACGCAGGGCAACTGCGCGCCAGGGTTCACTTTCCTCATTGCAGTATTGTTCATCGGCCGACCCGGAGCTCTCACTCTCGCTTCTCGCACCAATTGACATAGCTTGCTGCTGACTCCAGCAACCCATCGCCAGCACTTCATCCATAGCCGGCTCATTTGCAGGATGCAGGATCAAACCTGTTGCGGGTATGGTGCGAACAAGGTGATGAAACTGACGTTGAATCGCGGCCAGATCATCAAAAATATCTGCGTGATCGAACTCCAGATTATTCAAAATCGCGGTACGCGGCTGATAATGCACAAACTTCGAGCGCTTATCGAAAAAGGCGCTATCGTACTCATCGGCCTCAATTACAAAAAAAGGGGTATCCCCGAGACGCGCAGACAAGCCAAAATTTCCAGGCACACCGCCAATCAAATATCCCGGCGACATACCAGCGAATTCAAGAATCCATGCCAACATACTGCTGGTTGAGGTTTTGCCATGAGTTCCCGCTACTGCCAGCACCCATCGCCCTTGCAACACATTCTCTGCCAGCCATTGCGGGCCTGATCGATAAGGTAATCCTTTATCGAGCATATACTCGACCGCGGCATTACCACGAGACATGGCATTACCAACTACCACCATATCCGGCGCCGGCTGCAACTGCTCCGGGTCATAGCCTTGCCATAATTCTATTCCCTGCTCTTCAAGCTGGGTACTCATGGGGGGATACACATTTTGGTCAGAACCGGTAACCCGATGCCCCATAGACTTGGCCAACACCGCAAGAGAACCCATAAAGGTGCCACAAATGCCAAGAATGTGAATATGCATTCTATTGTCCACTATCATTTAAAAGAGCAAGACTAACATGCTGCCTCAACTCCGCCCAACGGGATTCACAACGATATAACCGGAGACGGGAATACATAAAGGATTACGGTAAGTACGGCCATGCAAAGCCTGTAAATTTCGAGTATTATTCGCCCCCATATTTAGCTAACACTGCAGGAGTCTCCCTGATGTCGCCCAAGAACGCTTTTTACGCCCAGTCCGGTGGCGTAACAGCCGTAATAAATGCCTCGGCCTGTGGCCTGATCGAAACCGCCCGTGAACACGCGGATAAAATCGGCAAGGTTTACGCTGGCCACAACGGCATTGTTGGTGCGCTTCGTGAAGAGCTGGTCGACACCAGCCTGGAAGACCCACAAGATATCGCGGCACTCAAGCATACGCCTGCAGGTGCTTTCGGCTCCTGTCGTTATAAGTTACATAACCTCGAAGAAAACAAGGCAGAGTACGAGCGCCTGATCGAGGTCTTTAAAGCCCATGATATCGGCTATTTTTTCTATAATGGTGGTGGCGACTCACAGGATACCGCCTATAAAGTTTCTCAAATGGGCGAGAAGATGGGTTACCCGATTACCTGTATCGGTATCCCTAAAACCGTTGATAACGATCTTCCCTATACAGACAACTGCCCAGGCTTTGGCTCTGTAGCCAAGTACGTAGCCGTTTCTATTAAAGAGGCCGCGCTGGACATCGCCTCTATGTGCAATTCATCTACCAAAGTTTTTATCATGGAAGTTATGGGTCGCCATGCTGGCTGGATTGCCGCTGCGGGTGGACTTGCCGCCGAGAAAGAGGGTGACGCTCCACATATCATACTGTTTCCTGAGATAGCTTTCGATCGCGAGCGTTTCCTGGCTCGGGTTGAAGAGTGCGTAACGGAATACGGATATTGCGTGATTGTTGCCTCCGAAGGAGCGCAATATGAAGACGGTCGCTTCCTGGCAGACTCTGGCAACAAGGACGCGTTTGGCCACACCCAGTTAGGCGGTGTTGCACCAACACTGGCAACCATGATCAAGCACTCCCTGGGATACAAATATCACTGGGCTGTCGCCGATTACCTGCAACGCTCTGCACGTCATATCTCTTCCGCAACCGATGTTGAACAGGCTTATGCCATGGGTAAGGCTGCTGTAGAGTTCGCCGTCGCCGGTAAAAATGCGGTAATGCCCATTATCGTTCGTGATAGCGGCCCCGAATACAGCTGGTCCGTCGGTGAAGCGCCTTTGAGCCAGGTTGCGAATCAGGAAAAAAAGATGCCGATTCACTTCATCAGTGACAACGGCTACTGCATTACAGACTCTTGTCGTGATTACTTGTCTCCACTGATTCAGGGTGAAGATTATCCTCCCTATAAGAACGGTCTTCCCCACTACGTGACATTAAAAAATCAGCTGGTCGAAAAGAAACTGAATACTGAATTTACTTTCGACTAAGAAACAGAACAGGACTTTGAGTTCCATCAAAGTCCTGTTAATTACCAGGACTGTATCGCTCCAAAGCGTTTTTCCTTAATACTCTCGCAGCACCCTCTTCACCCAAAGCATCCATAATCAAGGCTACGTCGCTATCACCAAACCGACGTGGTGCTCGGGTACCTGGAAGATCACTACCAAACATCAGGGCAGCAGGATTTACACGATAGATCTGCTTCAGCGCTGCCGGCACATCAAGATCACACCGCCCAAACCCACAAGCCTTAACCCAACCTCCCTGCTCAACCACTCGCAGCAACCAGGGTAAACCTGCCTGCGACAACCCCAGGTGATCAATACAGAATTTCGGGATTTCGCAAAGCACAGGATACAGCTCCTGCAATTGCAATGAATCAACATACAATTCGACATGCCAGCCACAGATTTCATGGACTCGCCACGCCATACGCTGCAACTGGTCCACCCCTTCGGAGCCACCTCGTCGAACATTGAAGCGCAAGGCCCTGACCCCAAGATCATGAAGCCGAATGATCTCTTCATCGGTCACCTCAACCGGCAACTGGGTCACACCCACGAAATGATCGCCGAGGCGCTCAAGGGCCGCTAGTAAATACCCTTGATCAAAGGCCTGAAAGGAGCCAGAAACGACTGCCCCTCCAACCAACTGATAGGCTGTCATTTCCGCCAGATACTGCTCGCAACCATAGGGGTTCGGCAAATACCCCTGGCTTGCCACTAAGGGATATCGAGGATCAATAATATGAAAGTGTGCATCAAATATTTCCACTGGCATTGACGTATTTCCACTGGAGATTTGAATTTAGCTCAGCTCAATCTTGCTGACGGTAGACCAACTTCCAGTATCCACCTACATCATCTTCGAGTGACCAGAGTTCAGGCATTGATGCAGGCAACCAGGAAACATCGGCCTTGACCGGTTGCAACAGCAATGACTGTGATGGGGCAAACGATAACGCAGCTATATGATTCACATTAAAGAGCGATGGTGTTGCTACCGAATAAAAACTTCGCAGTTGCTCAGAAATCCCGCAATGTTTCTGCTGCTTGCTCAGGAACACAGTATACAAAGGGGATTGGACAAAACTTTCTCCTTCTTGATGGTAGCTCCACTGTTGCCGTAAAAAACGCTGAGAATCTACCAGTAATCGAGAGACTTCATTGCATAAGAGCGAGTTGGTATATGACGTTGAAAGATCATGGCAATGCTCCTGTGTAGCCTCAATATCTTCCACAAACCGGATAGCCAACAGAGGTTGATGAGCCCGCTGCCAACGATCAGATAATGAATAAAATGCCTCGGCGACTCTTTGCTGGTATAGGTTACAAAGAGCAGGATTCGCATCATCATTAGCATTAAATTGCACGGATACCTGTGCTAAAAATAATGCCAGCAACAATAAAATCCCGATACGACCTCTTTGTATCACGAACACCCCCTTGAATTTTTACCGTACACCGTCAATTTCAGCAACATGCCATCTCATAGTAAACTCGATACGTAACCATATATTTGACGCAACACACAGTTTCAGAATTTGTACACAGAACAGGTCTCATAGCAACAGCAAGTATGCCCCAACAGGTTTTGGGTTTAGTTTTAAATCGACCAAACATTCCGAACCAATAGGTTTACGTGGAGGATACACCAGACACTCCCAGCAACAGGAACTCCTCCTCTCTCTGCCCACCTATCAATTCATCTGGCTGCCCTTTCCCGCAACCCTTAAGATTCATACTTACTTAGCCAGTCTTCTGCCTCGGTTAGCTGCAGCTCGCTATAAACCCGAATGCCGTTTCTAGTGAGTAACGCTGCCGTCACACCCTGCCCAGCAACCAACATTCCTGTAAAACGACCATCGTAACAACGCTCATTGCCACATGAGGGGCTTCGAGATTTCAAGATCGCCAAACGGATATTATGCTGTTCACAAAGCGCTAGTGCTCTGGACGCTCCCTGAAGAAAATACCTGCTCACAGATATACCACTGGAGGCGATAACTTCCGCACTCCCATCCAGTACCGCCAACCCCTGCCCCCCTTCGATCTCTGCCGGAAGGCGAGGTACCGACAATCCGCCTGCCATTTCAGGACAAATAGCTACCACACGAGCCTGTTGCTGCCAACGAGACAACGCGCCTTCTACCCGGCAATCCGTTCCGTCATATCGCACTGCCTCGCCCAACAGACACGAGCTCACCAATATTTTTTCCATCTGTAAAAGCCCCTGAAACGAAACCTGCACCGCTCCGTACTACCACTCGTAATTTGTGGAATGCTTAGCTGCTGACAGCTACCTCACACATAAACTATTAATAGAACGGCAACAGGCATCAACATTCTTCAAGCAAAGAACTTTACTACCTGAAGTTCTTTGCTCATAAAAGTTTTCTCTCATGATTTTTTCTCATAAAAACTACATACATCTTCCTAAAAGCCTTTATATATAACCAATTCTTACTTAAAACAAAATTCAAATTATTATTATTCATGATCACCCCATAGCAATACCCTATATCATCCGAGGCATGCCATCTAAACGATAAGTGGTTATTTACGCCATTGTTTTCTCGTCTAAACTGAAGTGTGGTATTTCAAACCTGACGACCCTGCCTACGACTGAATCCCACTCAGGAGGCATGAACTTTGACCAACCCTAACGCTGATTTTCTCTTTGCAGAAGAGCAAACTGGACACGCCCCACCATTAACGACTGATTCATTTCCACAACAAGCGTGGAAAGTATTAATCGTAGATGACGAAGCCGAAATACACAGCGTCACCCGGCTGGTACTATCAGATTACCAGTTTGCAGGTAGAAACCTTGACCTCCTCAGTGCTTTCTCCGGCCGAGAGGCCAGAGAAAAACTCCTCGAGCACCCCGATATTGCTGTCGCTTTAATCGATGTTGTTATGGAATCAGATCACTCAGGATTAGAGTTGGTCAAGATGATTCGCAATAAGCTTAATAATTCACAGGTGCGGTTAGTTTTACGTACTGGACAGCCAGGTCAAGCACCAGAAGAAACCATCATTTCCGATTATGATATCAATGATTACAAAGATAAAACCGAATTAACGGCCACCAAACTCAGGACGCTGATGTACTCCACCCTACGTGCTTACCGTGACATTAAAGCTCTCGAGGCCAGCCGCAAGGGTCTTGAACAAGTTATTCAATCTTCCGCCCATATTTTTGAAATTACTTCGCTGCAAAAATTCACTTCCGCCGTGCTGATGCAGCTTACTTCTTTATTAGACCTCAGCGAACATGCTGCTTATTTCAAGGTTTCCAGCGGTTTTGCGGTAACCCGTGAAAGTGCCGGCTACCACGTATTAGCGGGCACAGGCAGCTACGAAAAACTGATCAATCAACATAATTGCCATGCAGAACTCGCCCAGGAGGTTCGAACATCTTTGGAACGTGCAATTACAGAGAAAAAAAATCAATATCACGACGATCATATGGTTGCTTATTTTGAAAGCAAAGGAGGCGAAGAGCACCTTCTATTTATTTCCAACGTGGGTCAGCTGGAGCGTTTGGATTATCAATTAATTGAAATTTTTTGTGCCAACGTTTCTATTGCATTTGAAAACACCCACCTTAAAGATGAACTTGAAAAGACTCAACAGGAAACGGTTTACATGCTCGGCGAAGCAGTAGAATCACGATCCAAGGAAACAGGAAATCATGTCAAACGCGTTGCAGAACTTTCTTACTTACTTGCTATAGCTGCAGGTATTGACGAAAAAGAAGCAGACATAATTAAAGCTGCAGCCCCACTCCACGATCTGGGAAAAATCGGTGTTCCCGACGTTATTTTAAATAAGCCGGGAAAACACAGCCCTGAAGAGTGGAAACTAATGCAGCAGCATGTAGGAATCGGCCATGAAATGTTAAAAAGCTCCAATCGCCCCATCCTTAAAATGGCCGCCATCATTGCACAGCAGCACCACGAACACTGGGACGGCGAAGGTTATCCTCGAGGGCTAAAACATAATGCAATCCACATCGCAGGGCGAATAACTGCAGTCGCCGATGTATTTGACGCGCTAACCAGCGATCGCTGCTATAAAAAAGCCTGGGATATTACTCATGTGGTGGAACATTTTAAGGAGCAAAGAGGCAAACAATTCGATCCTTCATTGGTCGATCTATTGTTAGTAAACCTGGAACAAGCGCTGTATATACGAGACCACCTAAAGGACAAGATAAATCTTCAAGGCCGGCACAAAGAACTGCCTGAACACTTGCGCTAACCACGCATTACTTCAGCAGATTTAAATTCAAAACGTGAAACTTAAATTTGGGGATTCACTACACGCATACCAAACAACCACTGCGAGCACAAAAATGTTCTGACGACTAGCAAAAACCGAAGCCTGACACTAAAAGTATTTTGATAAATACTCACATTTAAAATCGTCATCAACCACCTTTTTTAAACCAGCTCAATGTTTCACTAGTCATACGACTGGGACGATATTCGGCACCCACCCAACCTGAATACTTAATCTCATCGATATGGGAAAAGATAACGGGTAGATCCAGCGTCCCGGAACCGGGCTCGCCCCGGCCCGGAGAATCGGCAAACTGAATATGACCAATATGCTGACCATATTCACTCAAATCAAACAGCAGATCCTCTTCCATCTCTGCCATATGATAAATATCGTACTGCATTTTTACAGAAGAATGATTAACCTCATTCAAGACTTTCAACATCTGTTCAGTAGAATGCACGAGAAATCCCGGCATGTCCTTCGTGTTAATTCCCTCAAAGGTTGTCATCACACCCATTGCCGCAAATTGTTCCGCTGCATAATGCAGATTCTCAATAAAAGTCCCCCAATACCTTCCCTGAATTTTTGGCTGCAGGCAACGTCCAGGCAAAACATTGACTACCGTTGCTCCCATCACATCTATGTAGCGTTGTGTTTGCATAATTTCTTCACGGAATTTCGATTCTTTACCAGGCACACAAGCAAGGCCTTCGCCCCCCACCATTAAATCGTCGGCGGCCACATTGATGAGTACATTTTGAATCGGATACTTTCTGAGAAGCTGTTGCCATCGCTGTACTGACAATTCATAAGGAAACTGCACTTCAAACCCTTCGAAACCATTCAGAAGTGCGCATTCCAGGCGCTGCTCCAGTGTCACCTCAGGGTAGAGCAAACTGATGTTGGCACAAAACCTTGGCATCAAGTTTCCTCATGCTGATAAAGCTCAATGAGGGTCGACAGATCGCTATCGAGATATCCTTGGGCACCATGCAACCTCATCAATTGTGCAGCCGCGGCACTCATAGGAACGGCGCTCTTGCATTGATGCGATAACTTAACCGCCGTATCGAGATCTTTAAGCAAGGTTTTTACGTGCCAGGCAATGGGCTCAAAAGTACGCCGAGCCATCTGGGGCACCAATATTCTCAATGGTTTAGAATCGGCAAAACCGCCGCTCAAAGCCTCCGGGATTTTATCTACCGCAACTCCCGACTGCTGAGCCAGTGCGGTCATTTCAGCAATAACCATGGCGTTGCACGCCACAATCATCTGATTGCAAACCTTAGTAACCTGGCCGCTGCCAACTGCTCCCATATGTGTTACCCGTTGACCAAGCTCTTGCAATACAGGTCGAGCCCGATCAACACAGGTTGCATCGCCACCAGCCATGATCGCCAGGGTGCCATCTCGAGCCCCTACAACCCCCCCGGAAACCGGGCAATCGACCCAATCTGCAGCGGACTTACTGTATAGCTCCTTTGCAAATTTCCTTGTTGCTTCGGGTTCAATACTGGATAGATCCAATAATAATTGACCTTCTCTGGCATACGATGCGACCCCCTCCGATGAGAACACCACATCCTCTACTGCAGCGGTGTCGCTCAAGCACAACATTACAACATCCACACTCTGAACCAGCTCTGCGATTGACTGACTTGCAACGGCACCCGCTCGACCCAAGACGTCTGTTTTCTGAGAAGTACGGTTCCATACAACCACGTTATAACCGGCGGCAAGAAGGCGCGTCACCATTTCATAACCCATCAAACCGATACCGATGAAACCGAGTGTTTCCATTTTCTCTAATCCCTCTCAATCAAAGAATCTTAGTCACATAACCTTAATTACAGAATCAACACCGCGGAATCAGCCACAGCAACCCGAGCCAACTCCATACCTGAAATCCAGCATCAACAACGAGAGGTAGTACAACAGTAAAAGTCACAGCGAGAAAAGGGAAACGTAGAAGTTATGCTAACTGCTTCTGGTAATGGGCCAGAGATTTAGGGCGCTCTATCGCATAGCCTTGAGCAAAATCAATTCCAATTTCGCGTAAACAACGGATGATATCCTCACTCTCAACGTACTCAGCAACAACACCCATTCCCATAAAGTGCCCTACTTCCTTGATCGATTTGACCATCGCGTAGTCCACTGAACTCTCGGCAATATCTTTAATAAACACACCATCAATTTTCAGGTAATCCACTGGCAGCTGTTTCAGATAGGCGAAAGAAGAAAGCCCTGTACCAAAGTCATCCAATGAGAACCGACAACCAAACTTTTTCATTTCACGAATAAAGTCTGCAGTTTTAGCAATATTCTCAATGGTCGCCGTTTCTGTAACCTCAAAACAGATCATCTTCGGGTCTACACCCGTCTTGGAAAAACACTCAAGAATAAATTCCATCAGATGATCATCATTAAGAGAGTTACCCGATAGATTAATGGAATAGCTACCCATCTTTTTAGCTTGTCGTGGGTTAGCTGCTATCCATTCCAATATGTTACTAATCACCCAACGATCAATCGTTTGCATGCGATTGTGTTTCTCTGCAGTCATTATGAATGAATCAAGAGGGACATTATTATCCTCCTCGTCACGGACCGTTAACAACACCTCATAATGTCCACTTGCGCCTTCAGTACCTATATACTTGATTTGTTGGCAACGCAAACCGAGTAGTTTTTCATCGAGTGCTCGCTGTATAAACGCCAGCATTCCCATCTCACTCTTCTTCTCTTCCGCTTCTTCCTTATACTGAAAAGCGACCACCCGATTACGTCCGGCATCCTTCGCTTGCTGACAAGCAGAAGTCGCCTGTTTAATTAAGTCGACTGATGGATCCATGTTGCCACCAAGCTCACAGACTCCGATGCTTACCGTCTGCGGTAACTTTTCTTCTTTCCAGAAAAACTCCATACCCTCGACAGACCGGCGTAATTGCTCAGCATAAGCGACCCCGCTGTCTAGCTCCTGATTTTCCAGCACTACAGCAAATTCATTACCACCAACACGCCCTCCCATCAAAACAGGAATATCGTCTGCATCCAACACCAATGCAATTTCCTGCAACAGCTGATCACCAGCTTCGGTGCCGCAATTACTATTGATCGCCTTGAAAAAATCAACATCGATATAGCACAGAGAGTGCGTAGTGGAACTACCGTACGTAGTTTCCATCAGACTACGTAACTTGGTTTCAAATGCTTTACGGCTAAGCAAACCGGTAAGCTGATCATGGCTAGTCTGGTAGGCCATATCTCGATACACATTCTGTACTATCTTGAACATGCCTTTATCCAGAAGGGATTCCTCTACATGCTCTGTTGGCACTAGCCCTTCACTCATCGCTTTAGCTAAAGCGTCCAGATCATACTCAATCGCTTTCAAACCCTGCTTGTTAACAAACACAAAAGAAGAGAAGCCATCACCTATCCAGGCAAGTTTAATTTGTTCCTGTTGATCTTCCTGACTTATGGGCGCTAACCAATCACCAACCTGCATGCGTTTAGCGCGTTGCCTCCAACGCTGTAGCTCATCATCAGCAGTCCTCGAGGGTTTTACCGTATCTCGAGCCTCACTAAGAATTGGCACTTTAACCCAGCGACTGCGATCGTGCTCGCTAGCGTCTTTTGTGAGCAACTCGCGCAAGGAATCCATCACCTCGTCGCGTTGAAAACGATCAATCGCTGGCGAATCAAGATGCCGTACAATCATTTCAAGGAAGGCATCCGCCTCCAAAGATCGCTCCAGGGAGGTACCACCCCCCCAGTGGCTGCGTACGCCCAGCCAATCCAGCAGCTGATCCACAAGCTGCCATTGATCCTTCCAGCTTTCACTTTTTATCCCTTCGCGAACATAGATCAACACCATGATATCGCGTAATCCTATATCGAACAGTTCGAGGATCACCGGAGGAACGAGTCGTCCGCCTATACGCAAATCAATTTCACAACCAACGATTCTTTTCGCTTTTAATAATCGCTGCTGACCTTCATAAGTTCGCACCAACCGTTGGGTATTTCGCTCTACCGCCTGGTTCTGGCGTGCCTCTAACTTGCTTAGCTCAGCATCTACATCTTCATATACCCTGGGATCATTGTCGTATTCATTCAGAATCTTGTCACAAAACCCTCGCAGGGTTTTTTGCATACTTTCAACCGCACCGCTAGGTGCGCAGGCCAGCTTCGACATTTTGTTCAAAACCTGACGCGCCGGATGATCCGTATTACTAAAAAAACTCTGATCCCGTACGAGAACCTTTAACAAGGGAACTTGTTGGGTTCTCAGCCAGGGCTTTACCTTATCCGGGATATTTTGATTCTCAACTAAAGAATCAAATAGGCTATCGACGATATCAATATAATCTTGCTGCGATCCAGTAAACTCTCGTCCAGCTTCTCCGCCCGGTTCCGTCTGAAGAACCCCCGATAGTTGAGTTCGTAAATTCACTCCCGAATCAGGCAAAGGCTGACTTTGTAAAGCTCCTTGTATGGTCGTTAATGCATCCATCAATTCCACTTCTGTCCAGTCTGGTGCATTACTAGCCGAAGTAGTTACAGAATTACTTTCTGAATTGCCCTGCGTGGCACTTAATCCTGTTCCATCGGTTGTAACCTGTTGCGATCCATTGATATTACTTGCCGACTCTCGCCTCCAAGCCAACAAATCTTGTACCACCTTTAAGGGAGCATTCGGTACTGCGTTCGGTACTGAATGGGCCACAGCAGTAGCAGAGACAGGCTGCTCCTGCTCCGCCTTAGCAGAAGATGCAACCGAACCAGAAGCTGCAGCAGATTCTGGAGATAAAACAGGCGATTCAGAATCTGTTACGTCAGTTTGAACACCTTCAAAGGCAGAAGTTTCCGCAGGTGACACTCTGGTTTTCTTCCGCCGAGTTTCAATATCCGGCAGTATTCCTGAATCTTTCAGCTGTGTATTAAACAGCCGGTAAAGATCATCAAGGCGGGACAATGAAGCCACTTCAAATATTTTATACAGCTGCTGCAAGAGCGAAGGGGGCGCACTTAGAACTTGTGTAGCATCATGCAAACACCCATAGATATAGTCCGGGCTCAATGGATTATGGGCAGAATCTATTTCCCGGCCAGCAAGAACACTCAGCCTCCCCTGCAACCATTCTATTTGCTGGCGATGTTCTGCTTCTGCATTCGTCACCATCACATTGATCGTTAACCAATCTTCAAACTCATCCTTATCCACCACTGAAAGATCGCTCTCAGTGCGTGATGATCGGATCGCTTTGATTTTTACATCTTTTTCAGCAAACGCGGCCCACGCCTTGAGCAGTGGACGCCTGAACCGTTGAGACAATAGATCGTGACGATTATTTAGCTCGCCTATCAGATCAAAATGTTGTGTTTGTATCGTATTATTTACCGCCTGACTGGCAAGCACCAACAATTTGTCAGCTGCCAGGTCAAAGAAGTGCTCCAAAATCTGATCGAGCGCTTGCGACAGAGGATCTCTCAGCCTCTCAACCAGCGTCACACGAGCGGTAGAAACGGGACGCTGGCCGCTGGCCAAATCATCCCTGGACGATGCCTTATTATTTTCTGTTGCTATTGCCAGCAATGTCAGGGCATCTGCGTGACCAGGAGTCACCAGCTCTACACCCAGAGAATCGCTCTCTATCCGGGTTATCCGAGTACGAAACCTTAAAGGGTGATCTAACCCTTCAGAGGGCATAACCACCACCTCAGCTTCCGAGCCGACAACCAACGGATTGAACAGGTCTGACAATAAGCGAGGTACATCTGATATCTGAGTTAAAAAGAAGCCACTGGAACAGAGATCAGCGACCCGACAAGGCACAACAGAGTGCCCCATGAGCATCAGTTGCGCCTGGCAACTAAATGGGATACGTGCCGATGTTCTGCGTTCATTCCTCATGTAGCGTCACTTACCCCTGAAAAATCCTGATATCTACCCCTCTGTGGGGTTCAGACACCTAACAAGTATCACTCCATAATACCGTTATTATTCTGATGTGCACCCATTTCCTGTACAGATATTTCAATAGCGAATTAACATCATTCCAACACACTTCTAAAAATTCAGCTATATATTACTCAGCAATATAAAATTGCGCGTGCTAACGATAAGGATATAATGCCAGCATAATTATAATATTCTGCGATTATCATCTCAAAACGATGGCAAATCGCTTGCTCAGGCAATAATAAACAGGAATAAACGCAACCATGCTCTACCTGCGCTCAATAGCTATTTTTTGCAGTGCGCTACTTGTTCCCAGCGTAGTTCTCGCGCTTGGCTTAGGTAATATCGAACCAAAATCTCCCCTTGGCGCGCCACTAAAAGCTGAAATAGAAATCATTAATCCATCGGCCCTGGAAGCCAATGAAATTTCAGCTCGGCTGGCAAGCAATAGTGAATTTGCTCGATTTGACGTTACCCGCCTGTCTTTTTTGGGTCAGATAAAGTTCCAACTTCGCACTCGAGTTAATGGCAAGCAATTTTTACTGGTCACCACCCGCGATCCTGTCAAAGAGCCATATCTAAACTTTATCCTTGAGATCAGATGGCCTCACGGACAACTTCTGCGTGAATACGCATTACTTCTCGACCCCCCCATGCTGCCGCAGATAAATAGCAAAGAACCCGCACCAGGCATAGCAAAACCGGCTAACCCTCCCACTTCACAAAATAACACCACGACTGTTGATAGTGATATTTCCAGTAAACCCGTTAGTATCGATAGCTACCAAACCCGTTCAGGTGATTCTCTTTGGGGCATTGCCTCCCGCGTACGCCCATCCCAAAACGTTAGTATCAATCAGACGATGCAGGCTTTGCACGAGCTCAATAAAACTGCATTTATCAACAACAATATCAACCTATTAAAGGTGCATCAGACATTAAAAATACCCACAGAAGGAGAAGTTCAGCATTACAGTGCAGTTAACGCCAAGAACAATACGCAACCCAATAGTAATCAAACAAACACTGACAGACTTCCTTCAAAAGATCCGGATTCACTGGCCATTCAAGAACAATCAACAATTCAAACAGAGCCAGCATCTGAAACAGCGACAGCCACATCAACTAAGCAACCTGAAAAACCAATTACCTCTAGTGAAGATAAACTGCACCTACTCAATATCGAGGAAGAATTTGCAGCCGCTCAACAAGAAGTAAACCAACTACAAACCACCTATAATGAGCTGATGGAGGAAAAGGCTATTTTACTTCGCTCCCTTCTCCTTCAATATGAAGAGCTCGAATCCCTCAAACAAAAACAAACACAATTAACATCTGAAATTGAACAGCAAAGATCAACGCTTCAAACCCCTGCGGTAGCTAGCTCAGAAGGACAAACCAGAGACAACAATTCAAATATTGATAATTCACCCACAACAACGCTGCTAGCAAATAACGATCAGGAAGCTGGACTAATATCCATAGCTAACAGTGAGCCGCTCTCCACTCAAACCAACCAAACTGTCATTAAGCACCCTGCGTTCATAGCCGCCACCACCACATCCATTATACTTTTTCTTGCTCTGCTCTATCTTGTATTCAATAAAAGAAAGCCAATACAGGCAGACCCCCTTACAGCCAATGCGGTGCTCACCAGAGAACAACAAACAAGCTCCTTTAGCGATAACTTTGCGGACGATACCTCCAACCAAAAACCTTCAACAAAACCTAAAAACTCTGTCGTCCTTCTCGAACCAGACCCTCTCAGAATTGAAAGTGACCCAAAAGAGGAATTAGAAGACGAATTAGACGAAACCATTCGCGCAGCGAATATCTACCTCGCCTATGGACGTTTAATGGAAGCTGAATCCCTTATTCAAGATGCAGTACAGCTAGCTCCGGAGAGAGAAGATCTGCAACTGATGCTGCTGGAGCTCTATTGCAAAGGGGGTAACGTAACCGCTTTTGATGAGCAGGCAGCAGCCCTCATCAAAAGCCCATCTTCCTCAGTACAACAACAGGTTCATGAACTGCAACGCCTATTCGATAGACCGTCTACAGAGATCCCGAAATCACTTTTAGCCATTGAAGATAATGAAGTATTAATGAGTGATGAAGAACTGGGGCTCAACCAGCCAACCTTCAACCCCAAAAGCCCCTCACCTAAATAGTGTTGCTGAACAGGAATGGTTAGGTATTGAAGGTAAAGAGGAGAACCATAGCGATATTAATAACAATAATATGGAAGCGTAATTCTCAAAACTCATACGGACTCTATTTGACCTTTATAACATCAAACCCGCCATAATTATTAACCTGTAAAAACCCCATACTCCTCAGCGTATGTTGCGCCGCTGGCGACCGTTGGCCGTTCTGGCAATAAAGTGCGATCGGCTATCCTCTTTCAATCCCCAGCTCCCCAATTCTGGCCGCTATTACATCAAATAGGTATATTAAGAGCATCCGGATAATGCCCGGAAGAAATCTCTTCAGCCGTACGTACATCAATAATCACTTCTCCAGGTTTTGGTTGAGCCGAATATAGCGGATTTATGAACAAAGTGCGTATTCCGGACCATGCTGAACACCCATTCCGATTGATGTTGAACACCGTTTCCGGTTCAAGATGAACACTGATTCCGCTGCGAAGGTGAACACTTTTGTTCATTTCCCGGAATCGGTGTTCACCTTCCGGAATTCCCCGTCGACAGCGGCGATTTCCACGCCTTAAGCATTGATTTTACTCACTTTTGGTACCTTATCCCTTTGCCACTTACAGGGAGACGGTCACCATGCCAGCAGAGAGAACATCAATGCGATTAATCAGGGAGGTTTTACGCCTCAAATTTGAGGCCAAATTGAGTCTCAGAAAAATATCACGCAGCCTGCGTATTGGGCTGGGAACGGTGTCGCTTTATCTCAAGCGCACCAAAGAAGCCAACCTTGGTTGGCCGCTTCCCGATGACATGGATGATGCGGCACTGGAACGAGTGCTCTTTCCCAACCAGCTTGCCCCCGCGAGGGCCGGTTATGTTGAGCCTGACTACGCCGCCATGCATAGCGATCTCAATAAGGCGGGAGTCACCAAACAGCTACTTTGGGAGGAGTATCGGCAGGCCCACGGCGATAACGGTTATCAATATTCTCAGTACTGCCAGCGTTATCGCGACTGGGTAAAAACCTTGAAACGCTCCATGCGTCAAATCCACAAGGCTGGCGAAAAACTTTTTATTGATTACTGCGGGCCCACCATGCCCATCGTTAACCCCGAGACAGGCGAGTATCATAGCGCACAAATTTTTGTCGCCGTTTGGGGTGCCAGTAATTACACCTACGCTGAAGCGACTCGCTCACAAAAGAAAGCGGATTGGATACAGTCTCACATCAACGCCTTCGAATTCTTCGGTGGAACACCGCAAGTTCTGGTTCCGGATAATTTAAAAAGTGCTGTGACTAGAGCGTGTCGTTACGAGCCTGTTATTAATGAAAGTTATCAGCATATGGCACAGCATTATAAAACCGTCGTCATCCCGGCTCGCCCCTATAAACCCCAAGATAAAGGCAAAGCAGAAAATGCCGTGCTGGTGGTTGAGCGCTGGATTATGGCACGGCTTCGCCACCACACTTTTTTTACACTAGCCGAACTAAATAAGCACATTCGTTTTTTACTCGACGATTTAAATCAGCGGCCTTTTAAAAAATTACCGGGCACTCGTTTAAGTCAATTTACGCTATTGGATAAACCTGTGTTGCGCTCATTACCGTCAATGCGATATCAATACACAGAGTTTAAGTTGGCTCGCGTCAATATTGATTACCACATCGAATATGACAAACACTTCTACTCTGTACCGCACCACTTGGTGAAATATCAAGTAGAAGTACGGGCTACCCGTGATACCGTCGCTGTGCTGTTTAAAGGCAATATTATCGCCCGCCACGCCCGTAGTCAGCGTCAGGGGGCTTTTAGCACCGAAGCCACGCACATGCCAATTGCCCACCAAAAACAGAGTCAGTGGTCACCGGAGCGCTTACAAAACTGGGCAAAAGATCTGGGGCCAAACGTACTTAAGTTGGTTCGTGAAATGATGGCGCGCAAAGCGCATCCAGAGCAGGGTTATCGAGCTTGCTTAGGGTTGCTCAACCTATCGAGGGGCTATGACTCACAGCGATTAGACAGCGCCTGTAACAGAGCGCTAAGTATTAACTCACCGACAGTGCGCAGCGTAAAGTCAATCTTGCAGCAAGGCATTGATCAACTGGAATTACCGATTGAAAGTCAGCCGATAGAGACTGATCAAGCGAGCCATGATGAGCACGATAATATCCGTGGCTCACAGTACTTCCACTAACCCTGCAGAGCGAGAAAAATTTATGGGCCAACAACATTGTCTCAAACAATTACGCATACTAAAACTCACCGGCATGGCTCAGTCATTGGAGCAGCAGTGGAGCCAGCCGAACACTTACGATGATTTAGATTTTACCGAGCGCATGAGTTTATTGGTTGATCAAGAAGTAAGCTCACGTGCGAACAAACGATTACAACGCTTAATAAAAACGGCTCAATTTAAAATGATGGCAACGGCAGACGCTATTGATTACGCACACCCACGAGGACTAAAAAAATCTCAGATGGCGGCGTTGTTAAATTGTGATTGGATCAATCGACATCAAAATATTGTTATCACCGGCCCGACAGGGTGTGGCAAAACGTATCTAACCTGCGCCCTCGGAAATCACGCCTGCCACCACGATTACAGTGTTAAGTACTACCGCGCCACACGGCTGTTTGAAATGCTGACCATCAGCCATGGTGACGGCAGCTACCTGAAGCTGATCAATCAGTTAGCCAAGGTCGACATACTGATTATCGACGACTGGGGATTAGAGAAATTAAGCCAAAGCCAGAGAAACGATTTACTGGAAATTATGGAGGATCGTCATGGCAGTAAATCAACCATCGTAACCAGCCAGCTACCGCTCACCAAATGGCACGCTTCCATCGGTGATGCCACCCTGGCTGACGCCATCCTGGATCGGCTATTACACAATGCACACAAGCTGAATCTGAAGGGGGAGTCGATGCGGAAAGTTCGCTCGACCTTGACTGAAGATGAACACTTGGTGTAAAAATGCACTAGCCGATGCTTAAGGCCTGGAAGGTGTTCATCTTCCTCCGGAATCGGTGTTCAACTTCGCCGGAATACGCAGTTTTGTGGGGAGAACCCCAAGCCGAGTTTTTGTGTGGCGGTTTTGCCACTGTAAAAATAAGGTTTCGCCCTTATAGGCGATTTCATTTTTTTACTATTTGATTGTGTTTGATTTTTAGATCTTGTCGGGACGCACCCCGACGGGTGCCATAAGGGGAAGGACTGCCTCCCCCTTAAGAATCCCCACAGCCGCCAGCCACTCTAGGCCATCCCTGGCCTCGCGGCATTCGAACATCCCTGTTCATCACATTCTTCCCG
>JAUXFT010000212.1 GCA_030622755.1 Aestuariirhabdus sp.
CGTCTTTCCCTTATGAATAGCCTTATGAATAGCCTTATTAATTGCATTATTTATTCCCTTATTCATTTCGTTATTAATTGCGTTATTAATTCCCTTTTTATTTTCGTTATTAATTTTGGCACTGGCAGCATCTTTCAACGCCCTGCGTAACTCAGGACTCTCTTCGCTATTTTGCTCTTCTGCCAATTCCTCCTTGAGGAAAGCCTTGCGCGAGCTATACACCACCGTATCGATTTCATGCTCTTTAGGATGAATCCATACCGGAATCATATGAGGTTCAGGTTCTGCGGGAAGGTCAATCAGCAAGGTTCGCGACATCGCTTTGATGTTGCGCATAAAGTAATCCCCAGCCTGGTTCCTTACGGTGACATCCGGATCAAGCATAGCGGTAAGAACACGTGCAAATTCAACCGGCAAACCAAGCGAAGCAGGCGGAATTGCGGCATAACCAAACCGGCATGATTGACCCGAAGCCAATGCATACAAGGTTCCCGCCAAACCTTGCTCATCAAATCGTGGGGATGAAAGCGCACCATTCAATTGCTCCTCACCGATATAATAAACATCACCAAGCCGGGCATTTGTCGTGTAAATATCACCGGACATCAACTCCATCACATTGCTGGAGACGTACTGTTGATTTTCATCAAGCTGGGCGAAAACTGTTGATCCCCAATCGATCAGGGCCACCTCTTCGGTAATGGGATCAAACACGATATTAGAGGGTTTTATATCACCATGAACCACTGGCCTGCCCGATTCGATGCTACTGCCACGCAACCCCAGCAAAATATCGGCTAGCTTGCTGGCAATATGTACGATCAATCGAGGGGGCAAGCGACCTTTTTCCAGAGACAACTTTTCCAAATCTAGTCCGGGAGCGCGTTCCATCACCAATATGGCTTGCCTCCGAATACGCTGGAACTCAATCAGGCTGGGTACATCATCGTGCTTTACTTGCCCGAGCATATACGACTCTTCCTCCAGCCTATCCTGCACATGCTGGGGCAACGTGATTCGTGAAAACTTAAAAACGCAGGCTTTTCCCTGAGCGTTTTTACCGCCAAAAACAAAACCAAAAGCACCCTTCCCGATCATCTCAATAGCAGAATAACCGAGCTGTTCCAATTGCTCCTGGCACAGGCTTACCCAATTTTTTAACTTCCGCGCATCATCATGACTCAGCAGATAGATCGACTGCTCTTCCGGGATATAAAACTGTTGTAGATCTGGCTTGTTCATCCGGTGTACTCACCCGTCCAGGTCACTGACTTGAACAGGTGATATTCCTCAACTTAAATCAAGCAGCATAAGTGATGGATCCTCAAGATAGGATTGCCACAAACCACTAAATCTCGCGATTGTCCCACCATCTATAATTCGATGATCACCCGACCAGCTAACGTTCATTATTGAACACGCAACAATCTCTCCCTGATCATCAAACCTTGGAATGCGCTGTATTTTCCCCAAAGCGACAATGGCAACTTGCGGGGCATTTATCACTGGTACCGCATAGGTACCACCCAGTGCACCTATATTGGAAACAGTCACCGTACCTCCCTGCAAATCTTGCTGCGCAACACGCCCGGAACGAGCAGCCTCCGTGATACGCTGAACTTCTGCGCCAATTTCAAGCATACTAAGATTTTCAACGCCCTTAATGTTCGGTACTAACAGTCCTGATTTGGAATCAACAGCCATTCCGATATTGCAGCTATCCTGATAATGAATCTCACTCACATCGTCATTAATTCGACTATTTATGATCGGATACTGCTCGATCGCCATCGCTAACGCCTTCATAATAAAGGGCATTAACGTAAGACGAACGCCTCTTGCCTCGGCCTTCTCTTTTAATTGTGCTCGTAACGCAAGTAGAGCCGTCACATCAACTTCATCGCCATAAGTAAAATGAGGGATAGTCGATGCGGACAGTGTCATCTGCCTGGCCATTACCGCCTTAACTCCACGGATTTTTTCTATCCGTTGCTCAAGAATGTGTGGTCTAACCTTTAATCCCGATGTATGAGATCCCGATGTATGAGCTCGAGCCTTAACCTTCTCTTTAGAAGGTTCGCTTAAACCATTCGATGAAGTCATCGACAAACCATTTGCAGATTCTCTAGCCACCACTTTTTCCGGAACGTGCAAATTACCAGCTGCGCTGCTTTGCTTCAGATGATCAACATACTCAAGCATATCTACTTTAAGCACACGCCCATCTCGCCCACTACCAGAGACCTGGCAGAGATCAATATTATGCTCACGAGCGATTCGTCGTACGGCGGGACTGGCCAGGGCTTTACTCGATACGCTACGAGTGCCATTTCCAGCGAAAGGTACTTCCTTGAGTGGAGCACCTTTGAGATGAGCACCTTTGAGAGGAGCGCCTTTAAATCGAGTATCTCCTGACGGGCTATTGCGAGTATCAACAGGTGATGCCTCGTTTGCAGAAGGGCTCTGCCCCGCATCAGGTACAAATGAATATAATGGTTGGTGCACCTGGGCACTCTCGCCTTGCGCGTAAAACAGCTGCGCAATGACCCCACTTTTCGGCGCGGGTATTTGTACCAGTGCCTTGTCCGTCATTACATCTGCGATAGGTTGATCTTCAGCGATACGCTCGCCCTCACTGACCAGCCACTCAATCACTTCACACTCAACGATACCCTCCCCTATATCAGGAAGAATAAAATTTTCCGGAACCGCCAAGTCATCAGTTCCGCTAACTAAAGTCGAATCTGAATCAATATCAATTCGTTGCGTTAATTCAGGTATCGCCTGAATCTCTTCTGAACGCACAACACTTCCGCCGTCATCTCCCTGAAAAACACTATCAGCCACCGTCATATTGCCTTTATTAACAGCTTGATCGGCAGCCGCCTTTAGAGCGCCCCTCGTCTCTACAACCGCTTCTTTAATCTCCCCGACAACCTCATCAACTTCATCAACTTCATCAACCTCAACGGCAAAAAGTGGTTCATGAACTTTTGCACTTTCGCCCTGCTGATAGTAGAGCTTGCTCACGCGCCCGGCAAAAGGTGCGGGGATCTGCACCAGCGCCTTATCCGTCATTACGTCAGCAATCGGTTGATCCTCTTCAATACGGTCACCCTCACTCACTAACCACTCTACGAGCTCACACTCAACGATGCCCTCACCAATATCGGGCAGAATAAAATCCTTAATCATTATCTACCTCCTAGAATCGAACGTTGGCAACGAGTGCTTCATACACCTTGAGGTGGTCAGGAATATATTCTTTCTCATGCGCAAGTGGATAAGGTGTATCGAGCCCCGTCACGCGGACAATAGGCGATTCAAGATGAAGGAAACATCGTTGCTGGATCGTGCTGGCAACCTCACCGGCAAACCCACCAGTAAGCGGAGCCTCATGGGTAATCAGTAAGCGCCCGGTTTTCTTCACCGAATCAGCCACGGTATCCACATCCCAGGGCATAATGGTTCTCAGATCGATTAATTCGCAGGAGATTGATTCCCGCTCAGCCATTTCTGCCGCCTTTTCAATCATCTCCATCTGAGCCCCCCACGCAAGCAAGGTTATGTCCGTACCCTCTCGCACCACTTCAGCTTTACTCAGGGGTAATTGGTAATCCTCTTCCGGAACCATACCGACCGAAGCGCGGTAAATACGTTTCGGTTCAAAAAAGATAACCGGGTTTGGATCCCGAATGGATGCCAACAACAAACCCTTGGCCTGATGCGGGTTTCTGGGCACCACCACCTTCAAACCCGGGGTATGGGCAAAATAAGCCTCCGGTGATTGCGAGTGGTACAAACCTCCTGCAATACCGCCACCATAGGGTGTACGCACCGTCAGTCCGCCGACATTAAAAAGGTTGCCAGAGCGATAGCGAAACTTGGCAGACTCATTCACCAATTGATCGAACGCTGGAAAGATATAATCCGCAAACTGGATCTCGGCTACCGGCACTGATCCCTGAGCCGCTAAGCCGTTGGCAAAGCCAATAATGCCCTGCTCAACCAAAGGCGTGTTAAAGCAACGATCACGACCATAGCGTTCTTGTAAGTGGCTGGTCGCTCGAAAAACTCCGCCAAAACTCCCGACGTCTTCGCCAAAACAGATCACCTTGCTGTTATCTGCCATGGCGATGTCCAGGGCATTATTGATCGCCTGCAACATATTCATTTTAACCATGATCGAGCCTCCCGGATGTTTTGGGGTATTCATCAGGGTAACGACGAATATGGGCTTTTAACTGTTTAAGCTGCTCCTCCAGGTGTGGCGGAGGGGTATCGTAAACATCGGTAATGAGTTCATCGAGCGAATGTATCGGCCGGTGTTCGGCTGCCTTCATGGCCGCCAGAACATCGGCTCGTTCGCTTTCAAATAAGGCTTTGTCTTCCTCTTCACTCCACCATTGTTGCAGAAGAAGCCAGTTCTTTAACCGAATCAGGGGATCCTTTTCCCGCCATTTAGCTTCCTCTTTTTTACTACGGTAACTGGAAGGATCATCAGAGGAAGAATGCGCGGCAAGCCGGTAACTCATCGCCTCAATCAACACCGGCTCATTGCGCTCAACCGCAAGTTCACGAGCCGCACGGGTCGCCTCATACACCGCTAACGCATCATTGCCATCGACACGCAGGGCGTGCATTCGATAGCCCAAAGCTCTTGGCGCAATGCCATCCGCGGCAAACTGTTCACTGGAAGGTGTCGAAATCGCGTAGCCATTGTTACGACACAAAAATATCACCGGGACTTTCAATACAGAGGCCATATTCAACGCCGCGTGAAAATCTCCTTCAGAGGCCGCCCCTTCACCAAAAACCGCTACCGTACAACGTTTATCACCACTCAGTTTCTGGCCATAGGCGTAGCCTGTCGCCTGGGGGATTTGAGTGGCCAGCGGGGATGATATGGTCATGTAATGCAAATCACTTGAGCCATAATGAATCGGCATCTGCCGACCTTTACCGTAATCCAGCTCGTTACTAAACAGCTGGTTCATAAATTCATCGAGTGAGAAGCCTCGGTAGATCAATGCACCCTGTTCGCGATACTGAGCCATGATCATATCGTCGTCTTGCAGGGCTGCAGCGAAGCTCACCGTCGTTGCTTCTTC
>JAUXFT010000178.1 GCA_030622755.1 Aestuariirhabdus sp.
ACATACACGGAACGTAAACAACCAATATCAGGAACCATCATGCTCTTGCGATTATTCATCTGTATTTCAATAGCTTTACTTGCTGGCTGCTCATCCAACTACAAACATTCAGAAAAGCCCGCTACCAATACCACTGCTAAAACCGATACCCAAGAGTATCTGGATCCCGCTCTAGGGGTTCTGGTTTTCACGCCTGTTGACGCGCAATTTGAACATAAACCGCAAGAAAAATCGGCATACCTGACCGCCGATGCCGTTCGAAAAGCTTTCGCAAAACACGCTAAAAGAGCCGGAACCGCGTACAAATGCATCGATGATGAATGTTTAAAGCGCCTTAACCCTGAGAAGTTCGGATATTACGTGAAGCTCAAAGTACTGCACTGGGAAAACCAGCCCAACGAGTGGCCCAGCGAGCGCGACCGCATAGAGATTGTAATCATGGTCTTTGATGCCACCAGCCACAAAGAACTCGCCTGGTCTTCTTTCAAGGGCGAAAGCTCCTGGCCCGTCATCGCTATCCCTCGTCCGCAACATCTTCTGACTGAACCCATCGCCGAATTCATTGCCACCCTGTATGAAGAAGAGTTAGAAGAACCCGTGGAAATTAAAAAACCTTCACGACTCATCTAGGCTTCATTGCACTGTGTTCCTTTGTGAAAGAACAACACCTTGCCGACAAGCTAATGCAGGTTGATCGGCAATACCGGATCACAAATCAATTATGCTCATGGTTCATAATTCATGAATACAAGGAGATTTGCTCGAAATTTTCTGGTGAATCCCTGCCCCACCACCATTGAAATTGGTCTTGCAAAAAACCGCTATTCATAACCGTTAGCCCCACTTAACGTATCAAGAGAGAAGGTCATGTCGGATCGTATTCCAAGGCACAAAGAAAATGATTACACGGAAGAGATGGCAAAACAGCGTCGTGATTTTGCCAACGACAAAACCGGAACCTCCCTTGAACATGTAGCAAGCTATTCGCTGGACCCCGCGGCCACGTCTGGAAATATAGAAAACTTTATAGGTGTTGCACAAATACCCATAGGTTTGGCTGGCCCTCTGCTCGTCAAGGGAGAACATGCAAAGGGTGAATTTTATGTGCCCATGGCGACCAGTGAAGGCACACTGGTCGCCAGCTATAACCGCGGCATGCGATTATTGCGAGAAGCCGGCGGCGTTACTGTATCCGTAGTCGATGATGCGATGCAGCGAGCCCCGGTTTTTATATTTGAAGATGCCCGTCAGGCAAGAGATTTTGGCGATTGGGTAACCGCACATTTTGATGACATCAAAACGCAGGCAGAAACCACCACACGTTCTGGAAAGCTCCGGAACATTGAACAATACGCTGCTGCACGTATGCGCTATTTACGTTTCAACTTCACCACCGGTGACGCCGCTGGCCAAAACATGGTCAGCAAAGCGACCTATATTGCCTGCGAATGGATTAAAGTGAATTATCCAGGGATCAGGCGATACATGTTATCCGGTGCAATGGATACCGATAAAAAACACTCTCAGCTAAACACGCTGCATACGCGAGGCAAACGAGTCATCGCTGAAGCCACTATCCCTAATGCGCTCATAGAAAAGGTAATGGGCGTCTCCTCATGGGCATTATACAAAGCCCGGGCAATTACCCAGGTAGGAAACTTCATGGCGGGCTCGGTCAACACCGGGGCACACTCGGCCAACGGCATAACCGCAACATTTATTGCAACAGGCCAGGACGTGGCTAACGTCGCCGAATCCTCAGCCGCTGTTACCTTTGCCGACATTGACGATGAGGGAAATTACTATATCGCAATCACAATTCCATCGATGATCGTCGCCACCTATGGCGGAGGAACGGGCCTGCCAACACAGCAGGAATGCCTCAAACTGCTCGGCTGTCATGGTGAAGGGAAAGCCCATAAGCTGGCAGAGATTATTGGAGCGACCGTATTAGCCGGGGAGCTATCACTGAGCAGTGCCGTACTTGCCGGTGATTGGGTAACCAGCCATGACGCGCTGGGGCGCAACAGATAGCTGTTTTCTATACGCGAAAATAAAATGTCAGCCAACAACTCCAAAGAGCACATTCTCAAAATACCCACTTGATATTTCAACTGGATGATAACAAGTTACATAAACTCTCAATAGCGATATGGCATTCACTTACCATGCAGACAAGACAAACAAGAGAGCCCGTGAGCTCTCTTGTTTGTCTTGTTACTTTTTAGAACGGGGTAGCTGGAAACCCTAACGGGCTAATCCGGCAAGAACTAAAGGACAACCTGGATTATCTTCCCAGGAATCAAAATATCCCCGTGAATTTATGATCCATATATGCTGTTGCCATCAGCACGGCCTCATTAATCATTCAACAGTGATTTCTTTTCAACTATAAACGACATGCCGACATAGCTAAACGGCAAATAAGGTAACAAGTTCCATTCTGAAGCATCATCAAACACTTCGAGCATAGCTTTTCGCTCTCCCGCAATCTGTGTGTTACTAATACAGAAGTAGTCATCAAACGCTATGATCATTCCATTTTTTAGGCGAGGCTCTAAAAATTTAAGGACATCCATTGTGCTGCTATACATATCACAATCTATATAAACAAAAGCAATATTGGAAGGAAGAGCATCAGCTTCACCACCAACTAAACTCTCATTATAGAATCCCTTTACAGCGGTATAGCGTTCAGCAGGGATTTTCCTTTTACGGCAGTGTTGATGGAAGGTTTCTATTGAAGATTTCTGTGTTCCTTTTACCCATACTGGGTGATAATCCTTTTCAGAAGTTGATTCTGGCAAACCCTCAAAAGAATCAAACGCATAAAAGTGAGTCTTGGATTTAAACTTCTTTGCCTCATGATAAGCCAAGCCTAAAGAGCGACCACCCCGACTACCAAATTCGAAATAATCGCCATCGATACCATTGAATGACAAGATCTTAAACGCATTAAAAAAGAATTTTTGCCTATCGGAACTTTCAGCTATATGGCTGTCCGTCAAGAAATTATCAACAATAGACTTGGCAACGCGTTTCTTCAGGCTTCGAATTAATCTTTTCATTAGCATCCATATATTCAGTAGAAAATTGCACTTTTTTTATAGCATAAACCTAATCTTCAGGCGAGAGATTACAACCCAATAACTGACTAGCAGCAGGCCTTTACGTCCCAAGCACTAAAATCAACATCGAGACCTAAAACCCATTGCCATACAGCGACTTCTCATCTCAAACGCCCACATCACCAAAAATACAAACACTTAGCTCGGCAACATACTAAAAGAAATGCTTATCGCGAAAACAGTATTCGTCAAACATGCTTTATACTACAACTGCTTGATGAGTTGCTTTTATGATGAAATCAAACAATCACTCATTAATACCCAGCAATTCGACGTCAAAAATTAAAGTAGATCCAGCGGGTATAGATCCTGCTGAACGATTGCCATAGCCCAGCTCACTCGAAATAAAGAAACGGGTTTTCTCTCCGATGACCATAAGTTGAACACCTTCAGTCCACCCTGGAATAACCTGATTCAGGCCAAATGAGATAGGCTCACCTCGCTCTACCGAGCTATCGAAGACACTACCGTCGATCAAGGTACCATGATAATGCACCTTTACCTGATCGCTTGCCCCAGGATGTTCCGTGCCGGTACCGGCCTGCAACACTTTGTACTGCAAACCAGAGGCCGTACTTTGAACTTCATCAGCTTTCGCATTTTCGGTAAGAAACTCCTGACCTAACCGAGCATTCTCTGCAGTTTTCTGCTTACTCTTGCCAGTAACGCTTTGAATTATATAAAACGTTACCACCACAATAACGATACCAATCAGAATATTAACCACGGTTTTTCCTTGCATAATGACCCAATTCAAGAGTAGTAATCAGTGCTAATTCGCACCGAACAAAAAGATATTCAAGTAAAAATTATTGCGGTATCCAGCTTCGAGAATGTTTTTCAGTAATATAAGTGTGACCATCTGGAATACTCTTATTAACGAAGCTCATTGCGCCAATTTTTACATTATTTCCAATACATATTCCGGAACCGACAATACAGGTATTAGCGCCAACAGAAACATTATCCCCTATCGTTATGGGCTCATCATTCTGATGATCTCGGCCTATCGTGGTATTTTGATAAATGAAGAAATTCTTTCCAATATTGACATTATCAGTGATCACAATACCAACGTTATGCCCAATATTTAAGCCTTCACCAATTTCTGCACCCAGGACTATTTCAATATTATGCCTACGTACGATACGACTACTGATGCTCTTGGATAATGATTTCAAAGTGCGGCTTTTGCTGCCATGTAGGTGATTCGCAATTCGGAACCAAAAAAGATAATTACAACGCCTGCTCCGGCGAATTCGGCGAAAAACCTTGATCCAGGAAAACTTTTTCTCTTTTCCGCCAACGATCTCCACATGAATATAATCTTTCAAACTGGACACAGCTTCATCCCGATAACTTTAACTAGTAAAAACAGGTGAAAGTACATGATTGCAGGGCAAATTACCATCTGAGCATCCTGACCTGTCTTCATTGGACGACCTTAACAATCAAACTCTCTCCAATAACCAATTCAGCTAAAATGAGCCCCTGTAGTTTAGTCTGCACCTAATATAACAGTCAGGATATAGCTTCTCTATTATAACTAAAACGTTACAATTTCAGGGTTTCATCCTCTTTAGCCCACACCATTTGAGCCAATCGCTCTCCAAAAAACCACACTCTGGTAAAGGGTCCTGGCTGCCCTGACACTATGATATTTATTAACGCGACTATATCCGTATCCGGCGTTGCCAGACGACCCTGCTTATAACAGAGCAGCTCTACCGGACAGCGCACTGGATAGTGTTTTTGGAGTTTCTTGCTAACGATACGTTCGGTCGCATCCGTTGACCAAAATCGTTCCGTTAGGTCTCCGCCCGGCCGCACTTCCAACTTTGCGATGCTCTCATCACACAGCTCAGTTAACTCGAAATAGCTCCACTTGCCCGAGTGATACCGACAGCGAATATCAGGTCGGGGAGGAAAACATTTATGGATGCTGGCTATATCTATTGGTAAACCGGCTGCGCGAACGAACTCCTCGAAAACCCGCACCTCCTCTTCACCTTTTTGTTGCTCAGACATGGATTACACCAATATCATCATGACACTTTCCCTCTAAACCAAAACATTTCATGCCTTGTACATCCTTTCCAAGCCACTCCCAACACAATAAGCAACGCAATGCTTTGGCATCAGTATGCCAGTATGAGTATAACCGGTCATATAACTTCCACTAAAAATAGCCCAACAAAAAGGGGCTTAAACAAGCCCCCTGAATGCAATCAATAGCTAACCAAACAGCATTAATGCAAAATATTAATCGCCGTAGATATCAAATGTGAAATAGTTGCTAGCGATCTTTTCATAGGTTCCATTAGCACGAATAGCCGCGATCGCTACGTTGAACTGCTCAGCTAACGCAGCGTCTTCTTTACGCAATGCAAGCGCAGTACCCTCACCAATGTAGGCAACGTCTGTTACCGACTCACCAATAAACTCGAAGCCTTTACCCTGATCTTTTTCCAGGAACGCCAAAGCCAACTGATCGGAATTACCAAAGATCACATCAACACGGCCACTTACTGCGTCGAGATACACCTCATCCTGGCCAGTATAACGATTGATGGTCGCAACAGCACCAAACATATCGGTCACGTAGGAATCATGAATAGTGCCACGCTGCACCCCGATAACCTTACCTTTGAAGCCGGATTTATCAGCGCTGATATTTGCGCCACCCTTTGCCACAAAACGCGCCGGTGTCTGGTAATACTTATGGGTGAACAGTACCTTCTTCTTGCGGTCTTCTGTGATACGCATAGAAGCCATAATGGCATCGGCTTTACGCACCAACAATGCCGGAATCAAACCATCCCAGTCCTGGGTTACCCAGACACACTTCACTTTCATTTCTGCACACAATGCATCTGCAATTTCGATATCAAAACCTACCGGCTTACCTTCAGCATTCTTGTAGTTGAACGGTGGGTAGGTGAAATCTGACGCCAAGCGTACCACTTGCTGCTCTTCTGCCTGCGCATTGGAGGCCACGAATGGCGAAAGCAACGACAATATGAACAGTCCTAACGTAATAGTTTTTTTCATTATCCTTTCTCCCAAATGTATTAAAGCTAATTATTGTTTTATGACTTCTAAAGCGTTTTTCTCTTTAACTTTTCTTACTTTATTTTCTCGGTTCCAAATATCTTTTAAACAACGTATTTCTCAAGCACAGCAACAACTTCATCCATAGATTCCGGTTCACCGATGGTTATACGGACGCAGCGCTCCAACAACGGAACATGCGCTTGATCCCGGGTAACGATTCCGTGATCCATTAAGTGATTAAACAGGCTCTTACCCTGCCCGGGCTTTTGGCGCAGCAACACAAAGTTGGTACGGGTTGGATACACTTCCGCCACACAAGACAATCCTGCAACCTGAGCAACAAAACGATCACGCGTTTCATTAAGGCGCCTCGTCACCCGCTGCATTTCGGCTATACCCTCCGCATTCAAGGCCGCCAAAGAGATTGTCGCGCAGGGATCTGGAATTGGGTAAGGCGCAATGACTTTCTTCACATACTCCATCACGGTGCTATCTGCGAGTACGAAACCACACCGAACCGCAGCCAATCCAAACGCTTTAGACAAAGTTCTTATCACTATCAAATGAGGGTATTGCTCAATCAACGAAACCACGCTGTGCTCAGGGGCAAACTCTATATAGGCCTCATCCATCACCACCAACGTGCTCTGGCGTGTCTGCTCAAGCAGTTCAATAACATCGTTTCGATCGATCAA
>JAUXFT010000039.1 GCA_030622755.1 Aestuariirhabdus sp.
GCTGGCACTTGGGCCGATAAAGGTAAATCCGCTCTTCTCTACCTGCTCGGCAAAATTAGCATTTTCGGCAAGAAAACCGTAACCCGGATGAATGCCAATCGAGTCAGTTACTTCGGCAGCGCTGATGATCGCCGGGATGTTAAGGTAGCTATCGGTTGGACTGTTCGGTCCGATACAGACCGATTCGTCTGCCAGGCGTACGTGTTTAAGGTTTTTGTCCGCTTGAGAATGGACAGCAACGGTTTTGATTCCCAGCACTTTGCAGGCGCGCAAAATCCGCAGGGCTATTTCGCCTCGGTTGGCGATTAGAACTTTTTCCAGCATGATAGAATCCTGTCCTGAGCTATGTCGGGTTACGCGATGGTGAACAGGGGTTGATCAAACTCCACTGGTTGGCCATTTTCAGCGAGGATTGCTTCGATCACACCCGCTTTGTCGGCTTCGATCTGGTTCATCATCTTCATTGCCTCAACGATGCATAGAGTGTCACCAACCTTGACGTGCTGACCTACTTTTACAAAGTCTGCTGAACCCGGAGATGCAGCTAAATAGAGGGTGCCCACCATTGGGCTGGTGACCTGGTGTCCGCTCAATGTTGGTGCAGCAGCTTTCTCTGGTGCGGCTGCAGGTGCTGCAGCAACGGGTGCCGGGGCGCCGGCAACTGGAGCAGGGGCATAGCCATAGCCAGGGTTGGAGTTACGGCAAATGCGTACGGACTCTTCGCCTTCTTTGATTTCCAGCTCATCAATTCCAGACTCTTCGAGTAGTTCAATCAGTTTTTTAACTTTTCTGATGTCCATGATAGTTCTCTTTGCCAAGTAGCGTTAACAGGTAGTAAGCCTGCGGAGTTCGGTTATGTGTTGCGTTCAATCTGGCTAAGGGCTGCTTGCAACGCGAGCTCGTAGCCTTGGGCTCCCAGACCGCAGATCACTCCAACTGCTTGATCAGAAAAATAGGAGTGCTGACGGAAAGGTTCGCGTTGGTGTACGTTTGATAAATGAACTTCGATAAAAGGGATATCAACACCAGCCAGAGCATCTCGTAGCGCAATACTCGTGTGCGTAAATGCTGCCGGATTGATGATAATGAACTGAATCCCTTCGCGTTGAGCGTCGTGAATACGTTCAATCAGTTCGTATTCCGCGTTACTTTGCAGGAACAGTAAGTGGTGCCCGGCCTCTTGGGTCAGTCGAACCAGCTGGCCGTTAATATCATCAAGAGTGGTTGCTCCATACACTTCAGGTTCGCGAGTGCCCAATAAATTAAGGTTGGGGCCATTGAGAACAAGAATACTTGCCATAGGGGCGGATCTCTATCGTGATGATTGCGGAAAGAAATATGAATAGAGACGATTTTGCCGGATCTTGCAGACAAATGTCTACAACTGGCTTGTAACAGCAGGTTACTGATGGGTTATATATTTGTGTTCGGTGAAGCAGGGGTATGTGGGGATTGTATTAATTCCCTGGGTGAAGATTTTATTATCGGTAATAAATATTTTGCCTTAAGTCGAGATACCTAACGCACTGTCCAGCAGATTGATCAGGGATGTTGCGGTCGGCTCGCCTTGTGCTCGGAGGTTTGTTATTTCTTCACCAGTAGGGCTGTAGAACAGGAACGCCGGGGGTCCGAATAGCTGAAATTTCTGCAATAGCTGCTGCTGTGCAGCGTTGTTGTCAGTTACATCAGCCCGGATTAGCGCAAAACGTTGCAGTTGTTTGTGGATTTCCGGTTGTGGGAAGAGTTCTCTCTCGGTTACTTTGCAGGAGATGCACCAATCTGCATAGAAGTCGACAAATACCGGAAGCCCCTGCTGTTTAGCTGTATCGATGGCGCGCTCTAACTCTGCCAGATTGGTGATGGTGGTAAATTCCAGAGTGTTTGAAGTGGGTTGGGCGCTACTGTTTATCGCCTGTAACGGGCGAAAAGGATCTGAGCCTCCCTGGGTTGCTCCGATTATTAGAGTGCCACCGTAAATCAGCATTGCCAGGCCAAGCCCTTGCCATAAAGCCTGCCAACCTTGTTGACGTTTAAATTGAAAGGCTCCCATGTAGATCGATGAGATGATTAAAAGCATTGCCCAGAGTAATAGTGTTACAGGGCCCGGCAATAGCCGTTCGAGCATCCAGATGGCTACGCCAATCAGCATAACTCCAAAGACGGCCTTAACACTTTCCATCCAGGCTCCAGCTTTGGGCAGTAGACTGCCACCGCCGAAGGCGAGTAGTAGCAATGGTATTCCCATGCCAAGACCAAGCGCAAAGAGAGCCAACCCGCCAAGTAACGCGTCGCCGGTGGTACCTATATACACCAAAGCGCCGGCTAAAGGAGCCGTAACGCAGGGCGACACTACTAATGAAGAGAGAACGCCCATTAGCATGGCACCCTTCAGGCTACTGTCTTGAGAGCGCTCGTTCAGTGATTGCACTCGATTGCGTATAGCAGAGGGCATCTGTAATTCATAAAACCCGAACATTGAGAGGGCCAACACCACGAAGAGCAATGCGAAAGGTATGAGAACCCAGGGCGATTGCAATTTGGCTTGCAGGTTTAAGCCCGCTCCGAAATAACCCATTAATGTACCGGCCAGCGCAAATGTAACGGCCATACCGAATACATATGCGGAACTATACGACAACGTGTGGGCCCGGCTAGGGGGTTGCTTTCTGTTGCCAACAATGAGGCTTGAGAGGATGGGTACCATAGGGAGTACGCAAGGCGTAAAGGTAAGCCCGATACCGGCCACCAAAAAAATTCCAATTACTGCGATCCAGCTGCTGTTGGTGAGGAGATGGGTGAACTGTCGGTCTTCACTGGCCGAGTCGATTTGCAGGGTAATATTCTCATCAGGTAATAGGTTATCTGTGATTGCTGATGCGGGTGCTTCAGGTTGATTTAACAGGGCAACACGTACTGTGTGGGGGGGGTAACAGAGGCCAGCATCAGCACAGCCCTGGAAGGTGACGTCGACTTCAAGAAAGTTGTCGCTATCGGTGATTGTTAGCGGAGCGTCGATGTCCTGAGTGTATACTTCCAGTTCTTTTTGTTGGAATTGATCGAATTTGGGTTTACCCGGAGGGAGTTTGTCGGCGAAAAGTCGGGTGTTTGAGTCAACGCGCACAAATTTAAAACTATCTTTATACAGGTAGTGCTCTTCAGTAACAGAGAAGTGAATCAGAGCCTGGCTGTCATGGAAGGAGCCTTTGACTTGAAAGGCCTCATCGACAGGGAGAAATTGGTTGGATGGACCGTTTGTTTTACTGCTGCTGAAAAGATCGCTGAAGGCGGCTTGAGCCGATACGCTAGTCAGAGCTAACAACAATACGAGCAGGCGTAGCGTAGGTATCATAGAGCGGTAAAATCCCTAAAATCTTCAGGCGTGTTGTGGGTATATGGTACAAGACCTCAACATCATACCTAAGCTTTCGATATTACAAAAAATGCAGAGAGCCAAAACATCAGACTATGACAAATTATACCATTGAGGGTACTTGATGCGGGACAAGAATGCCGATGTCTGGAATAGCTATTCTAAACAAGATTTATGCTCATGATCTCCCTGGAAGGGGCTCTCGTTAATTATGGGGGGCTTAAGTCGTTAATACTCAAGTTATCGTATTTCGCTTATCCTGTTTGGATAAAGAAGTATAATTGACTAGTCGTATGGTCAGTGAGTTAATAACTTAGAGATTAATGTTGTAGGTTGTTACATGAATTTGATGAATGCCCGTTGTTTATTGTTGTTGGTTTCCCTGATATTAGGTGGGTGCGTCAATGGTCCGCATGGTCAGAGTGATCAAAAATCAACAGAAAGTGAAGAGCAGCGGCTGCAATCGCGAATAGCCTGGCTTTTACTCGAAGCCGAAGAGGCTGCTCTACGACAGCAGCTAACGACGCCTGAAGGTGATAATGCCCTGGAGAACTATCAGGCAGTGTTATCTTTACAGTCTGGTAATGCTGAAGCGCTTCGGGGCTTGGATCGGATAGTCGATAGTTACCTTCGATGGGCTCGTCAGGCAGCAAGCCGGGGAGACACAAGTAAAGCACAAACGTATATTGATCGAGCTCGTCTAGTACAGCCAAACTCAGCCAAAATCACAGCCCAACAAAATAAACTGGATAGCCTGGAGGTTGCTGAGCTGGAACCGGGAGAATATGCCATCGATATAAGGCAACTCAAGGGGCGTGATTCATCGCTGGCTAGTGAGTTGGGGGATATTGGTAAACAGGTTCAGCAGCAAGGTGCGGTGTTTTTAATTGTTGCACCGAGTGATAAAGATGGGCGGTGGATTTTTCAGCAGATGCAAGAAGCAGCAACCGGGCGTCTGAGGGGTAATATTGAAATCGGAGCGCGAGCTCGGGTGAAGGTCTTGCAGAAACCGAAGAATTCTTGAGTGTAGATTGTCGCGTCAGCTATGTTTCATCTGACTTTGTCATCGAAGCCTATTGATGAGGTCAGGGCTATTCATTAGCTGGATGTGATAGTTTCTTGGCTCAGGCTCTGTATGCAGCAACCCAGCCTTGTAGCGCCGGTGTCGTAAAGCGATCTTAATTGCTACACTTCTCCAGTCAATTTCACTGTCTGAACGTTGTAAAACAAGATGATGTCAGCGTGATCTTTAGTGCATTATAACCGCCGAAAATGGGCCCTCCAGAGGTTAAGGAAAACTATGTTGTTAGCTAATTTCAAGGATCGATGGGTAGATTTTTTTGACGCCAGAGCCTCTTTTGGAAGAGGCGTTATTGGTAAAGTAATTCTTTCCTTGTTTGGCGTCTATCTGGTGGTGATTTGTGGTTTGGGTTTTTACTGGAGCCTGGAGCCGGACTCTTTCTCGGTAACTGAAAATGCCAGCAAGATGGCCGCACAACAATCGCGCGAGGTAGTGCCGGGTTACACAACTACCGCAGCGCTGATAAGGATTTCTGAAACATTACTGGATAAACCTGGCGGGTTTATTCGTAACGACAGGTTTCCTCCGGGTGTGTTTATCGACAACATACCTAACTGGGAGTTCGGGGTGTTGGTGCAGATCAGGGATTTATCTCGATCGTTGCGCAAGGATTTAAGCCGCTCACAAAGCCAATCGAAAGAAGATCCCGATCTGGCTATTGCCGAACCGCAATTTAATTTTAACTCTAACAGCTGGATACTGCCTTCTTCAGAGAAGGAGTATCGTCGTGGTGTTCGAATGTTGCGCAAATATATGGATCGTTTATCAGATCCGCAGCAACCGAACGCTCAGTTTTATGCGCGTGCAGATAACCTTAATAATTGGCTTGCCGATATTAATGCTCGATTAGGGAGCCTTTCCCAGCGTTTGAGCGCCAGTGTTGGTCAGGTGCGTATCAATACCGATCTGGCAGGTGAGCGTAACGCCAGTCAATCGACTGCGACTAGCGGAGAACTGATTGTGAAAACTCCCTGGTTACAAATTGATGATGTTTTTTACGAGAGTCGCGGCGCCGCCTGGGCTCTGGTTCATATTTTGAAGGCCATTGAAGTGGATTTTGCTAATGTATTGCGCGATAAAAATGCCTTGATTTCGTTACGACAAATCGTTCGAGAGTTGCAATCAACCCAGGAGCCTATTTGGAGCCCGATGGTGCTTAATGGCAGTGGTTTTGGCGTTTTAGCCAACCATTCTCTGGTTATGGCGTCTTATATCTCTCGGGCCAATGCGGGAATTATTGATTTGCGCAGATTGCTCTCTGAAGGCTAGGTGAATTATTTTGGTAAGTTGGTAGATTAAATGAAAAGCCGTAACAGTAAATTAGTGTATTCAACGGATATTGGACGTATCAAGGAGAGTGATGAGCCGGCGACAGATGTTGCCTTATTAGATGGTATTGTGAGGGTTCGTCGTGAAACCAAGGGGCGCGGTGGAAAAACGGTATCAACCATTACCGGAGTTCCTTTGACAGGAAATGAATTAAAGCTGCTTGCAAAACAACTCAAGCAGCGTTGTGGTGTAGGGGGCGGTGTTAAACAGGGTGTTATCGAAATACAGGGAGATCACTGCGACTTGCTGATGCTTGAACTCACTAAACAGGGGTATACGGTTAAGTGTAGCGGAGGGTGATGCGATAGTTTAATTATCCGACGGAATAGCGAAAAGTCTAATTAGCAGCATTCTTATGCGCTGGTAGCATTCTTTCAGCGGTTTAACCGTAATCACAACAACAATTGGCGAATTATGAATTATCACAATCAGTTGACTTACGCTTTACTCTCTACCCCAAGTTTCCTGTTTCTCAGTTTACTTCTATATTCCTTTGTCGATATGGTGCCATTTCCTTATGGCCATATTGTTTGGGGTATCGGTGGTCTCATCCTTTTTTACGCCACACGGATACTCTATCGAGGCCTCGTTGAAAAAGCGGCCGATAATCATCGGAGTCCCGGTCTGAAAGCGATCATATATGTTTTCCTACAGGTCGTTATGATAGCGATGATCGTCGTGGGCATTTACTTGAGCCTTACCAAACCGGGTTGATGGCAAGGTTGGATGTCATTTGACCTTATGTTGTGATTATCTGATGTCTTGTTTTTTCTGAAATCAATTTTTATGAGATTGACACTTTTTTGTTTTTTTGAAAGGAAAAAAAACAGGCATGCCCTAAATCATATGATCCATTGTGGCTCCATGGTATTAACGGCTAATGGTTGCGAAAAACATCACACTTTTGGTGATCTTTTTTGCGGGAAATTTGTTTGTTTTTTGACTATGGCTAACCTGACTTACCCGCACTTCCGGAAAGATTGAATAATACTTATAGTCGCCTTTTCTTATCGCCCTCTGTGCCCCGCGTAGCAAACGGTTGTTAGATAAACAGTTCATTGATTTTGATGCATTGGTTTCGATACATTCATCCCTTAACGGGACAGCAGTGTTATTGTTTTTTTGCTCGGTTCAGTTCAGTTCAGCTCGAATGTGCTTTTCTGGTTAAATTGAATGGCAGGATAATAAGTTTTAATGCCGCAATAAACCCCGGACTACAGTTGTATTGATGAGCTTGCTGCAAAATTAAAAGATCACTTTTGAGAAATACTCTTCTGTTTGTTTACCGGTAATTTTGAATTAAGAGAGATGTGTAAAAATTACAGCTGCCAGGAGTCTGTCACGTTATAGATATAAGCTGGAGATGACGTGGAGTTACTTTTTTGTGGGATCTGAATAAATGACCTGTCAGTTATCGGTATCCTATTGAAAACAAACTGAAATGTTGCTTGCGAGTAGTTTTACAAGGTTATGATTTACCCTGTATATTTGCCTGCACAGGGCAACTTTGTGAAGACATCACTGATTGTCAAAAAACCGCGGGGTTCAGAGTAGGAGCGAGGATCGATGGATCTGATCCGTAGAACGGCGTTGATAACACTTGCTCTGATGAGTGGGTTGGTTAGTGCTCCTGGTTTAGCTGACACCTTGCGTATTGCCGTAGCGTCAAATTTCATGGAGCCGGCACGGGAACTCGTTCGCCAGTTTGAGCAGCAAAGCCCTCATCGGGTCACCCTTTCGTTTGGTTCAACGGGTAAGCTTTATGCCCAGATTAGTCATGGCGCACCATTCACACTTTTTCTTTCTGCCGATCGTGCTCGGCCTCAGCTTTTGGAAAAACAGGGTGTGGCGCTGCAAGGCAGCGTGTTTACGTATGCTTATGGCCGTCTGGCCCTCTGGAGTATGGATTCAGCGCAAGACATTGAAGAGGGTCAAATCCTGCAAAGCCCTGATGCGTTTCGATATCTTGCCATTGCGAATCCTCGTCTGGCGCCTTATGGTCGTGCGGCAAAAGAAGTTTTAGAATCTCGCGAGCTATGGTCTTCATTACAGTCACGAATAGTACGCGGTGAAAATATAGGTCAAACTTTTCAGTTTGCTCGCAGCGGCAATGCTCAGTTGGGATTTGTGGCTTTGTCGCAAATATTATCGCTAAACAGTGATAAAAAGGGCAGCTATTGGTTGGTACCAGAGACACAGCATGCTCCGATTGAACAACAGGCCGTGCTGTTAAAAGACAATGGTGCAGGTAATGATTTCGTGGAATTCATGCACAGCTCAGAGGCCTCCAATATCATCGCCCGATATGGTTACCGGGTAGCAGGGTCTAAACCGGATGAGTGATCTGTTAAGTAGTGATGATGTGAGTGCTTTGCTCATTACCTTGAAACTTGCTGGAATCAGTACTCTGATCCTGTTGCTATTGGGTACTCCGCTAGCCTGGTGGATGGCGCGCACTCGATTCCGCTTTAAAGCGGTAATTGAAGCGCTGGTTGCGCTGCCACTTGTTTTACCGCCGACAGTGCTGGGTTTCTATCTGCTGGTAGTCATGGGTCCGCATGGCTGGATTGGCGGAGCTCTGCAAGCTCTGGGTGCACCTTCTCTCGCTTTCACCTTTAGTGGTTTGGTGGTGGGGTCGGTTATTTACTCGCTGCCTTTCGTCGTACAACCACTGCAAACGGCATTTTCATCGATTGGTGAGAGAACGCTTGAAGCTGCCAGTACTTTGCGCGCTTCCCCCATGGATCGTTTTTGGTCTGTGGTAGTGCCTCATGCACGTGGTGGCTTTATTACGGCGATTACCCTGGGTTTTGCGCACACGCTCGGCGAATTTGGTGTTGTTCTGATGATCGGGGGTAATATTCCTGGCGAGACGCAAGTGTTGTCCATTGCTATCTATGATCATGTTGAATCACTCCAGTATGGTCAGGCGCATATATTGTCTGGTGGATTACTGGTGTTCTCATTTGTGTTGTTATTTCTGGTGTACCGAAGTAATCGCTCAGCAGCATTATTGCAGCGTAGGGAGCGGTCATGAGCGATATACAGTTTCGCTTTAAGCTGCCCCTGGGGCGTTTTGAGCTTGATACTGACGGTCAGTTTCCTGCAGAGGGTGTTACTGTATTGTTCGGTCGGTCAGGCTCTGGAAAAACCAGTCTGCTGCGTTGCCTGGCTGGACTGGAACAGCCCAGGGATGCTTATTTAAAAGTGGGCGGTGAAATATGGCACGACACCAGCAGAGGATTGTATGTGCCATCCAGGCAGCGCGCTATCGGTTATGTTTTTCAGGAGGGTGCGCTGTTTCCCCAACGCAGGGTAATCAATAATTTACTCTATGGTTATCAACGAACTCCGGTAGCTGAGCGTACCGCCGATTTTGACCAGGTTGTGCAATTGCTGGGTTTGCAATCACTGTTGCAACGTTTTCCTATGCAATTGTCGGGAGGGGAAAAACAGCGGGTCGCAATTGGTCGCGCGTTACTGAATAGCCCTCGGTTATTGTTGATGGATGAACCCTTGGCAGCACTCGATAGAGATCATAAAAAAGAGATTTTGCCATTTCTCGAACGACTGCATCGGCATACACACATTCCGATTGTCTATGTAACCCATAATTTTGATGAGCTGGTTCGGATTGCCGATCATCTGGTGTTGATCGAAGAAGGAAGGATTTTGGCAAGTGGTCCTTTGGAGGAGATGTTGGCGAGGGTGGACTTGCCTATTTCGCGAGACGTTGATGCCGGTGCTGTCATTGATGCCCAGGTATTGAGTCATGATGAAGAGTTTCACCTGACCAGACTTAAGTTTGCCGGGGGTGAGTTACTGGTAACCTGGGTGGATCGAGAGCTGGGAAGTGATATTCGTGTAAGAATTCATGCCAAGGATGTCAGTTTAGCGCTTGAACCGGCGGTAAGTAGCAGTATTTTGAATATATTGCCTGCACGAGTAGAAGAAATGCAGGTGCACGGTCGCGGGAGATTGCTGGTTAAGCTTGACCTGAATGGCGTGCCACTGCTTGCTCGTATTACGCGGCACTCTCAGCACAGGTTGGGGCTGGAAGTCGGAAGCAAGCTATATGCTCAGGTTAAGGGTGTTGCTGTGCTGGTGTGATTGGTGGAAATAAGAGTATTTTGATCCCCGAAATTATCTCTCTGATTATTTCTATGAATCTCTTTATGACTTTCTTTATGACTTTCTTTATGAAGAAAGGATCGAACAAAAATCTATTATCCGTTAAATGGCATTTACCTTTAGCAGGTGCAGCTTTCCCGTGTTAATTTTGTAGTAGCGTTGTTGTAATGAATGCCGGAGATCTACCGAATGGTTCTGACTATTCTGAAAGCTCATTGTTTGGCAAACTACATAGCCAGCTCAAGACTTCTCAGGTTCGGTTAGCACGCTCATCGAGTATTAATGTATTGAAAGCACGGGTTGAAAGCACGGGCGTTTAACGCTGAAACCAGGCACAAGCGAAAAAATAATGGCCAAGTACCAAAAAAAACACAGTAACCAGTCGACCAAAACGGTTCAGGAAGCGGAAGCCATAGCACGGGCAACTCAAAAACCGGGACAAACCAAAGAGCAAACCAGACTCATCGCGCAGGGTATACAAAAAGGCATTGAGCAATATAAAAAGCAACAAAAGTCCAGGGCGCGGGAACTGGATAAGCGTCTGAAATCAGCGAAGACAAAACCCGCTAGCGATGAGATGGAATCACAGGTAGAGCCTCAGGTGGAAGTAAAAGTGATAACTCGTCACCACTGGTTGCCGTGGAGTCTGCTGTTGATCAGTTGGTTTGCTATAGGTGTTTTTTTGCTGTCATAGCTATCGTATGAGCCTGTTGGTAAAAGATAGATTGGAGTTTCTCTAAAGAGTTCTATATTTCCTGAGTTACAGAGCTCAAGGAAGGTGAGTATCAAAGCTACTGTTGGTTGCCGGCGGAGGGCGTGGGATAGGTGCTGCAACCGCAATTTTGGCGGCGCAACAGGGTTACCGAGTACTGATAAATTATCGAAATGACCAGCACTCGGCAGATACACTGGTCAAAGCTATTCGACGTGAGTGTGGTGAAGCCTGGGCATTACAGGCGGATATTTCTCGTGAGAATGAAGTTATCAGTCTGTTTGAACAGATAGATGAGCGTCGGGGTGTTTTGGATGCTTTGGTTAACAATGCCGGTGTGCTGGAAAAACAATGTGATATTGAGGACATTGATGGCGCTCGTTTGCAGCGTGTTTTCGCGACGAATGTGTTTGGTGCAATCTATTGTTCTCGTGAAGCCGTTAAACGGATGTCTCCGTCAAATGGTGGGCGAGGTGGTAGCATAGTGAACCTGTCTTCGATTGCTGCCACGCTGGGGTCTGCGCATGAATATATTGATTACGCTGCGTCCAGGGGGCGATTGATAGCTTTACCCTGGGCCTGGCCAGAGAAGTGGCTGATCAGGGAATTCGGGTCAATGCGATTCGCCCGGGACTGGTTGAAACCAGTATTCATGCCAGTGGTGGAGAGCCGGGGCGTGTGGAACGGGTGCGTCATTCCGTACCCATGCATCGTGCTGGCTATAGTGAGGAGATCGCCCGGGCGGTACTCTGGATGCTGTCTGATGATGCATCCTGTTGCACCGGCAGTATTCTCGACGTTGGCGGTGGTCGTTAGAAGAATATGATGGCGTAAGTGTGCCATTAGTAAACCTAAATCCGGGAGATTGTTATGCCACGTTTGATGGCCATGCTTTATGATCGAATGATGAAGGCTACTGAGCAGGCTTGCTTGTCACAGTGGCGGCAAGAACTTTTAGCGAACTGCTCTGGCTCAGTGCTGGAAATTGGTGCCGGAACCGGGGCAAGTTTGCCCTTCTATTCGGACAAGGTTAACAAGCTGGTGTTAACTGAGCCTGATCCGCATATGCGATCACAGTTGCAGGTACGCTGTAATGATTTACGAGCAGATGGCTCGGCAGTAGTTACCGCACATACAATAGAATTTCTTGATGTGGGTGATGCACAATTTGATTACGTGATCTCCAGTCTGGTGCTGTGCTCAGTGCAAGATCCAGAAAAAGCGCTGAATGAAGTTTATCGCGTGCTCAAGCCCGGCGGTGCGTTGTTGTTTATTGAACACGTTGCGGCAGATTGTGCGAGCAGTCGTTTTCGCTGGCAGCGTCGAATTGAGCCTCTATGGAAGCGGATTGCAGGAAATTGTCATTTAACGCGCCGGACCGAACAGGCGATTGAAGCAGCGGGGTTTGAGATCGAATCGGTCGCGCGAGAGAGCTTGCGGAAAGCGTTGCCCATCGTGCGACCGTCTATTCGGGGAGTAGCCCGTAAGAGTGAACTGCAGAAGGGCTAGTTCACTCAACGTTCATTGAATATTTCACTCAAGCTGGTTTCGATAATTTATGTGAGCTGGTACTGCTTGATCAGCTTGTCCCGCTGTTTGTCATCGAAGTTAATATTGCAGGCTTTGCCCTCCGCCCATTTGATCAGTTTGGGGTTCATGATGCGGTACCATAACGGGGGAAAGTAGGCGATCAGATACATGCCAAAATACCCGCTGGGAAGCTCTGGCAGGTTTTCAAAGCTGCGCAATGATTGATAGCGGCGAGCCGGAAATGCGTGGTGGTCTGAGTGTCTCTGCAAATGGAAAAGTGCCCAGTTGGAAAAGACATGATTGCTGTTCCATGAGTGATGTGGCTGGCAGCGCTCATATCGGCCATTTTCCTGCTTTTGACGCAGCAGCCCGTAGTGCTCGATGTAGTTGGCGCAAGTCAGTTGGAAAGCACCCCATGCAGCAGTCATTGCCAGAAATGGCACCATGATCCAGCCGAACAGTGCAAATAGGCTGCTGTATAAAATCACGGTGATCGCTAAGGGTTGTAAAATTTCATTGTGATGGCTCCATACGGCTAATCCTCTCTTCTTAAGACGGTTTTTTTCAAGTTTCCAGGCACGATTCCAGCCACCGGGTAGCTCGCGCAAAGTGAATGCCCAAAGATTTTCGCCCATACGGGAGGAGGCTGAATCTTCCGGGGTTGCGACGTCGCGATGATGTCCCAGATTATGTTCGACGGTGAAGTGCCCATAGCCTCCGAGCGCGAGAATTACCTTGGCCAGGTTCTTTTCTGTTTTACTGGATTTGTGGCCGATCTCGTGACCCAGGTTTAACCCGTAGCCGCATACTCCACCGGTGGTCAATGCGACGGCCACGATGCCGTGCCAGGGCAGCTCATAGGTACCTATAAACCAGGCGCAAGCGATAAAAAATATCCACAGCAACGGCGCTAAGGCATAGGTTACGTAGCGGTAATAGGTGTCTTTTTCGAGTAAAGGAATCACCTGTTCTGGAGGGTTGCTGGTATCTTCGCCAAGCAACAGGTCAAGCAGTGGTACACCGAAATAATTAATAGCCACGGGTAACCACAATAACAGCGCATTACCACTCCACAGGTAGAGTGCAGGGCCGGCAAGAGCCATAGCGGGTACGATCAGGGATACAATCCAGATATACCGTTTGTGATCCCGATAAGTAGTTCCATCAGGGGCGGTAAAGGTTGCAGAAAGCTGCATGGTGTTTGTCCTTGCTGTTGTTATTGATTATGCAAAATCCATGATGCGCCGTTGATGATAGTTTACCCAGTGTAGAAACGGGCACATTATCGTCATTAACTGACAGAATAGCCTAAATAGAGTGAAAAGGTGCTTCAGCAGAATTGTGTCACCAATCTCAAGGCAGGGATAAAAACCCCTGTAACTTTCACGCTCTTGCTGGATGCAGTCAACACCGGCAGTAAAAATCTGTACTGCAGTGTTACACCCATTCGTAAGGTTGTTATTGATTGACGTAATTCATGATGCGCCACTGGAACAAGATACTCAGTGAAAAACTGGCATGCTTTCGTCATTATCTGACACAATGCTAATAACAATAAGAAAAGCGTTTTGCGGAGTTTGGTGGTCTATTTATGAACAGTGTGAAGCAGTGGTTGCTACCAGCATTCCATCCATTATATGGACGTTTGCTGATGACCGAATTACGACAGCAAGGATTTTCTGATGAGCAGATATTTACCGGTACCTCTATTCTACCTGAAGACTTTGTTGCCGATAACGAGTTCTTAAGTTATGACGTCGTACAGCAATTGATTGGCCGTGCGATGGAATTAACCAAAAAACCCTGGCTAGGGGTAGAGCAGACAACCTTCGGTGAAGCTTTTGCCCATGGTATTGTTGGATTTGGTGCTATGGCGGCAGCAAATTTGGGTGAGGCTTTGAGGTTTGTCAGCGGTTTTCTCTGTTTGCGAGAAAGGGTTATAGGTTTTGATGTTTGCCCGAGAGAGAGTGATTCTGAAGTGGGCCTGGTGTTTTATGAAAATATTGAGCTGGGTCCGCAGCGTGAATTTCTGCAAGGCACTGTGGTTGTTAATATCTTGCGTTTGCTCGAGAGTCTAGCAGGATATTCTTTAGAGAATGTTACGGCGCGGTTTCTGTTTTCGGAACCAGAGTGGCAGGAAAAATACCATCAGTATCTGAATGTTAACGTTGAGTTTAATTCCCCGAAATGGCTCATCATTATGCCATCGAGCACGTTGTTGATTCCCTGTATAGCAGCTGATCAAAACAGCTATCAATCTGCTGAGCGCGAGTGTGAGCGGTTATTGTTGAGTAGTATGGGTGGGCAGGGGTTTGTTCATCAGGTAAAGGAATTTCTTCTTAATTATAAAAACAATTATCCTTCACAAACTGAGGTGGCGGAGAATTTTCATATTTCAACACGAACATTAATGCGCCGATTGAAATTATCAGGATTCTCTTTTCAACAGCTTTTGGATGAGGTAAGGAAGGATGTAGCTGAATGGTATTTGATTAATACTGAAGACTCCGTCGAAAGCATCTCTATACAGCTTGGTTATGCAGATGCGTCAAATTTTTCCAGGACTTTTCGCCGCTGGTTTGGACAAACACCGGGCAATTATAGAAAATCAAAGAGAGATCCTGTCCAGTCTTAAATTTCTTTTCTCTTACTTTTCTCTTACTTTTCACCCCAGGGTTGTTCATGACAGGATTACAAAAACTCCACCTGCTTACTGGTAGCGTTGGTTTCTTTCTCTTTTTGGTGACGGGAGCCTATATGAATAATAATTTTCCGGTATTGTACGATGGCGATGATATGGTGCGTATGATGTACCGAGCAAATCATATCTATCTGTTACTGGCCAGTTTAGTACATGTGATGTGTGGCTTGTCGATGCCGATTGCGTCCTCCAACAGATGGTGTTGGATACAAGGGTTGGGTTCTGCCTTGTTGGTAATTGGTTTTGTATTGCTGCTGGTGGCTTTTTATTGAGAGCCCCCCACACAAAACCTGGATCGTCCTTGGACATTCTGGGGTGTTATCGCGTTACTGGTTGGAGCTGCGCTGCAGTGGGTTGTTGCGACAGACAGGCACTTACGAAACATTCAGTAAATATTTGGCGTTTGTTTGGAAGAACTTTAGAAATTATAAGTTTGGTATTTTATATAAAAGGCGTGATTTTTTAAACTGTTCAGGTTTTTTTCTTTGATCCAAAGCCGTTGTAATATCGAATGTGGGAAGAGTAGGATGAAGGTAAGGAACGTGATAATTATTGTGAGTCATGCAAAAAATTGAACTGCATTGATTGCTATGGTTTATACGTTTCCAGGTGAGAATACATTTAATTACGTGATGTAAATATAGATAGTCCCATCTGTGATGGGCACTTAAGTTGACGGGAAAATTTCCTCAGGATCCTTCTTTATTATGAAAAATGTAACGCCTGTTTCAATTATATATTCTCTGAGCATTGCTTATTTAGCGAGTTCAATTTTCTATGTTGGTTATCAATTGACACAGATGCAGTCGGTAGTTGATGAGACGTCTGAAGTTCGTTTGGTGATACCTTCAATTCTGGCCGAAATTAAGGCGGTTCGTGAAGAGATCCCTGCAATAGTTGCAGAAGTTAAGGCTTTTCGCGAACAGATCCCCTCTGTTATCAAAGAATCTGAGGCGATTAGAAAGACAGTGCCCGTTGTGGTTAATGAGGTGTCTCTGGTTCGTAAGCAGGTTCCCTCAATTATAGCCACAATGGATAAATCCTTGGAAGCTATACCAGCAATGCTCGACAGGGCTGATGGCATTGTAAAGGGTGCAGAAAAAGCAGGGTCAGATGCTGGTGAAAAAGCAGCACAGGGGTTTCTTACGGGGATCGTTACTGCGCCGATTGCCTTGGTGAGAAGTTTGCTGGGTACAAAAGAGCTTGAAAGGGATGATCTGGATCAAATGGATCAAGCCGCTACAAAGGCTTTAAAGGCCGATAAAATAGGCGCTACGGAAGACTGGAGTAATAGTAAAAACAATACTAAAGGAACCATATCTGTCTTAAGGAAAATAACTATCAATGGCAAGGATTGCCGGGTTATGGGTGTTGTTAGCCACAAAGAAGACAAAAAAATAACGAATGCTGAGATTACTATGTGTAAATTGCCGTCCGGTAAGTGGAAGATGCAAGAAAAATAATCTCCTATCTACCGCTGATAACTCACGATTGGAAATAGTCCAAAAGACAGCTAGCGAGGAGGGTAGTAATATTCAGGCAGACATCGCTACAAACCTAATATGCCGCATATTCTGGATGTTAGGTTTGTATTGTTAGTAATCTTGCATTTACCGCATTCATTAACCGATAAGATTAACCGTTTGATTCAGAATAAGTCACCAAATCAAGTTGCTGGATATGAGCCGCGTTTTGTTTTTCGGTAGCATCAAAAATTTCGGGAATGAGAAGATAACTACCGATGAAAAAGCATATGGCACCTATTAAAGTGTAGGTGTTAGCCCCCCAGGCCCACCACATATTTCCTGTGTCAAGATCGAAGAAAGTAAAGGCTGCTGCGATAGCAAAGGCTACACACCCTAGTTGATTAATAAAGGTGATCCACCAACTTAAAATCTTGGGCTGGAAGTCCCATATTTTATGAGTAACTTCCATCATTGCCAGTTGGCTCGCCACCAAGAAGCAAGCGCTACCTAACACATCCGGCGTCCAGTTATACAAATCCAATTCTTTACCCGTAAGATTTGGAATCAAACCAGCGGCCGTGTTGATATTAAACAGAATGGTGCCAATGAGCTGGATAAGGCTGGCCATATAACCCGCATTGTGGGGTTTCCATGAAAACCAACGCCAGGTCGAGGATTTATTCAATGCATCCTGGATATCGCCATTAATGGCTTCGACAAGTTGAATCCAGGCCGCCAGGGTGAAAAACAACGAACCGATGAAAAATATCCAACCGATTGTTTCGCCTTGCGTGACATATGAGGGTAATTGTTGAGGCCAGTTAGCCGCAAAACTGGCTACAGCAAAGCATAATGAACCAATCATAAAATGAATGGCAATCCTCCAGGACAATAGATCTGGAGACCAGAACCTCAGCCAGGGATTTTTATAGCCTGGTTTTCCAATAGCAGATTTTTCGATATAGGTGTCTTTGGCAAACTCGAGATTTGATAAACCCTTGCGGCACCGCCTGGAAAGCAACAGTTCGTACTTTCCCTGCTCTACGCCTTCTTTTCTAAGGTAAGTCACGAAACCTAAATTAGAATGGGTTCTTAATTGATCAGACATTGTGTCGCTATTCTCATGAATGGTATTTTTAGAGTGAAAAACATAAAATACCACTTAGTTATGATCATTTCTGTAGCACAAGCCTTATATCCAACAACCATAGAGATAAACAACTCGGCCGCAAGCGACCGAGTTTTAAAACAATCCGAGCTGGCTGCTGGATTTTTCGCCTTTATCCATGACCTTCAGCTGGTCCTGGACATATTTTCGAATCACTTCTTCGCTAGCATTTCCAATCGTTTCTACAAAATAGCTCTGAGTCCATAGCTTCCCACCCCAAAAATACTTCTTCTTGATCTCAGGGTGGAACCTGAAAAACTCTCTTGCTGATAGGCGCTTTATAATTGGCATAACATCAGAAGGCGAAGTTTTTGGCTCAGACCTAACCACCATATGAATATGATCTGTCGGTATCTCAAGTTCCACAATATCTATATCGTAGCCGTAACCAGGGCAAACGCATGAAAATTACACCATAATACTGGCGACCAATTGGTCCAGATACTCGAGACCATTACATGCCTTGAAGCGTTTATTATTGATGCCCAATTTAGTCGTCTTATCTTGCTTTAAAACATTGAGCGTCAGCTGCCGCATGACTGCAAGGTTTTCTGCTGCATGGCCTTTGCGCGTTCGATTGGAATCTTCATTAAATCCGACATCGAGCATCCAATGCATGATTTCAACACCCCGGTGGCTGCGTGAAGCCTGCAAAAGTGTTTCGGCACTTAACGTTGTATCACTGCAAATATAATAACGCTGCTCCATGCTGGTTTTTCCCTTGTGAGTACGCTCTGAGTCGACTCGTGCGATCCTCTCAAACCCAGGCCAGTCGCTGGCTTTGGATATTATCGTAGCGGCAGGCGCACCCGGCAACGACTCGTGTAGTCAGCTGGATGTCTCTAGCCTGGAAGCGATGGAAAACTACGCTAAAGAGGTGATCGATTATTTTGGTCAGGTAGACATAGTGATCAACAATGCAGGTGTAAGCTGTCACGACGTGTTTGAAAAAAATGGACATGAAAATCTTCCGCCGGGTGATCGATATCAACCAATGGGGCGTGGTTTATGGTTCCCGTGTATTTATGCGTGAATTGAAATCACGACCTGAGGCAAGTCTGGTCAATATTTCCAGTATTAATGGCATGGTGCCATTCCCGAAGCAGGCACCTTACAATATGTCCAGGTACGCCGTGCTGGGATTAAACGAAACCTTGATGATGGATCTTCGGGATACCGCAGTGCAGGTACTCAGTGTGCACCCTGGTGGTATTCGAACCAATATTGCCAACTACTCGTTAAACCCTTCAGCAGAAAATCCCCGTTTTTTTGGCAAAGTCGTCAAAACCACATCAGAGCAAGCCGCGGTGCAAATTATTAAAGGCATCAAAAAGAAAAAGCCCCGGATTTTTATCGGGGCGGATGCAAAGTTCCTGCAGTTTGTTAAACGTATCAATGCCCGAGCAGCGCTGGCAATATCCCGTTATCTTGTTGTGGTGCTTGGTGAGCGTCTGAAACAGAAATAGTGTTTACCTATCTATAAAACGCGAGTGTTAGGAGCAAGCAACACCTGGCGAGGAGAAATGCCAAATAAACCCTTAAAATATTTTGAAAAGCGCCCTCTGTGTGGAATGCCGCAAGCGAGGGCTGCGTCCTTTATTTCAGCAACCTTACCCTTGCTAAGCAGTTCGTGGGCACGGTGAAGGCGATAATTCATCAGATACTGCTGAACTGAAATGCCGGTCGTTTTCAGGAAGCTATATTGCATCGCCCGCTCACTTATCCCTATCAGTTGGCACAAGCCCGTCACAGACATAGGCTCAAAGTAGTGTGCCTGTATGTATTCAATGATGCGTTGCGCAATGATTGAACGCTGCGAGGGGGAGGGGGTGTCCTGGTGATGAGATGGATTTAATGCACGCAGCACACAGAGTGCGATCACATCATGAAATTGCTCATTGTTGAGTTCAATAAAACATTGCGATCGTGCTATTTGGCATATTTTGTGAACTAAAACTTTACGCTGATTGAAGGGCAGACCGTAAGTTCCATCCCCGTCGGGAATTGAATAATGGTGAGTTTCCGCAACGTTTAATAGCAGCTCGTGGTCGATAGTGATACTGCACCAGCTACTATTGGCCTGAATGCTGGCGATGATGCCATTGGCGCCATTGCTATAGCCAATATTCGAGCTGGTCAGCTTATTGTTGTACAGTTGTGATGAACCCTTTATGCCAAAGACAAAAGCGAAGCGAGGAAAGGTCCTTTCTATAGACATTAGTAAATCTGCCGCAAGTGAGACTTCACGTACTTCAATACAATCGGTACTTACTGTGCGGATGTCAGCGCCAAGGTGGCCAGACGATGTCTGGACATGGTTTATTGGTGCAGCGCGAAATGTCTCCCTAAGTGTTTCGACACTATCGGCTTTACAGTGTTGCGAAATCCTGTGATCAAAAGCAAAGCTTTCCAAGCTTAACTACTCCTCATATTCCCTATGAGTAAGGGAATTTATTTTTCACATCCGTTGCCATCAATTCTCTATTGCGGATTTTGGATACTCGGATTGACTTAAATAAAGTTTAGTCCTGTAATTTAAAAAGTAAATTTTGGATCTAATATTTGTGTATTCAGGTTCTTTCAAATTTCAAAAAAATAGAAAAAATAAAAAAATAAGGGTTTATTGCTATCAAAGCATACAGTAGCTCAAGCCACGGATGATGTTTTGGTGCTTTAGGGGACTCAAATGGTAATGCTAAAAAAAAATATCGATTGAAATCAGCTTCATTGGTCTTACTCGGATTTTTTCTAATAGCTGGCAGTGCAATAGCGCATGAAGTTAAAGACCACCCGCACCCGGAACATTCCCTGGCCAAGGATTCCCAAAATCCGATCTCCAGTTTGATCAGCGTGCCATTTGAGAACAACATGTTTTTCAACGCGGGGCCAGACGATAGGGTTCAAAATGTAATGAATATTAAACCGGTTATTCCGATCTCCTTAACGGAAAACTGGAACCTGGTGAATCGTTTGATCCTTCCCGTGGTATCGCAGCCTCGAGGTTTTGAAGGACGTAGGAATGGCTTGGGTGATACCACCTATCAGGCGTTCTTTACGCCATCGAAGGCGAATAAGTGGATTTATGGTTTTGGCCCTCAGCTGCAAATACCGACTCACACCAACGATTCGTTAGGCAATGAGCAGGTTGCCGCAGGGCCCACCGCGGTCATTTTAACGACACCCGGACATTGGGTGACAGGCATGCTGGCATCGCAGATATGGGACGTTGCCGGGCCCAGTAGTGAGCCTGACATTAGCCTTATGACGCTTCAGCCTTTCGTCAATTACAACATCGGTAAAAAGGGTTGGTACGTCTCAACTGCACCGGTTATCACCGCTAACTGGGAAGCCAGGAGTGATGAAGAGTGGACGGTCCCAATAGGTGGTGGGGTCGGTCGGATCATGCATTGGGGAAAGCAGGCGGTAAACTTGAAGGGCGCCTACTATTACAACGTAGAGAAGCCTGACAATGTCGGAAATTACAATGTTCAATTTACCTTCACGTTAATGTTTCCCAAGTGAGATCAGGTGTCGATATTAGCCTATCAACTGTGAAGTCGGATCGTAGCCA
>JAUXFT010000078.1 GCA_030622755.1 Aestuariirhabdus sp.
GTGCAGGCCGGTCCATATATGCCCTAATTTAAATGTGCGGCTAGTGTACCATTTGGCAGTTTTCAACTGCAGTGGTAGTTGAAGAATATTGCTGTAATGCCTGGATGCGATGAGGAGTTATCACAGATATATCTCGTGGGTTATCTCTGTAGGAATGTGCTTTATTCGTGGCTTTATCTTATTAATGCATTGTGTAAGCGTTAGAGGTTCATGTTGGTTTTCCTACATACCGATTTCAAGTGCATCGCTATTCTATTCAGGCTTTTACACAATTCTTTAAGGAGGAAGATATGATCAAGTTGATAAAGCAATGGATGCTGGTTGTAACCCTGTTATTCACCCCGGTTACCTGGGCTAATGAAGAGGTGCCGGCACCTTCAGAAGCGGTAACAGAAACTGCAACAGAAACGGTGCAGACGATTAATCTTAATACTGCTGATGCAGAGGTGATTGCACAAAGTTTACAAGGTGTCGGATTGTCGAAAGCTCAGGCAATTGTTGCCTATCGTGAGCAAAATGGAAATTTTGTCGCCATCGAAGAGTTGACTGCGGTGAAGGGTATAGGCGAGAGAACTCTCGCCAAAAACGTCGACCGTATTCGTCTGCAGGAATAGTAGGAGTAAGCATCAGCATGGCTTATTGTGATACGAGCCATGCTGATGCTGATGCTGATACTGATGTTGATGCCAGCACTGAATTACGTAGATAGTCCAAGTTTCTTAATCACTGTTTTTTTCCAATACTGCAGCAGGCAGCTTGAACCACATGTTGAGCAGGCAGAGTCCGCTCATCGCGATGACGGATCCAATTTCTACTGCGCCGGATGCGGAAATTACATAGGCAAACACATCAGAGTATTTAGCCAGCCACCAGGAAGCGATATCGCCCCACAGTCCTAACCAACCTAGCCCGATTAACAGGGTTTTTATGGAGCCGATGTAAGAGCTGAAGGCAAAGGCTAATGAAACAATCACCAGGAACACTGACATGCCAAACAAGTGAATATGAGCGGTTTTCGCCATGTGTGTCCAGCTATACCCCCCTTCAACATACTTCATCAGGTCTTCGTGACTACTAAAGGGTATGGAGGTAATTGCTTTGCTCATCGTTGAGTTTCGGCTGTGGCACTTCTGGCAGTCTTCTTCGATGATGTACATGACCTCTTCTTTAAAATACTCATCGTCTTTGGCACCATCTTTTATCCACTGCGCAATAATATCAATGTCACCATCTTCGGCGACGTATTCATACATAGAGCTCTTCATGGATCCAACCAGCATTGGGTCACTGTATTTTGCTTTGACCTTATTTATGTCAGGAATGTTAAATCCACTGGTTTGGCTTGAATAGAGTAAGCCGATCAGGGTGGCAGCACTGAGCGCTCCGAGAATCACTGTTATGAGGAATCCCGATAAGCCAAGCCGTGCCTGAAAGTTGAGAGTATCTAAGCGCATAATGACAGTCCTCATTTAATGCAGTGTTCAATATGGGTGCTGCTATTTATTATTATGAAAGCAGGCGCAAAAAAAGGCTCGCCCCAAGGGACGAGCCTCCGGTTCATTTACTTCTGAAAAGTGAACTCCAGGACGCCTTCGTGATAGATGTGGTTGATTTGTGAGTTATCAAACACAGACACACCGAAGGGATAGGTCTTGTCCAGGTCAGAGAACTGAACGTCTTGAATGTCAGCTTTCTCACCAGTGGTGACCAGCGCACGCTTCATTTCAAGCGTCCACATACCATCATTATATGCACCCTTGGTCCAGATATCACCGCGTGATCCGGTGAACACCGTAGACATGATGCCGGGTACCTGATCGCCTGGTTTAAAGGTATCTACAAACTCGGTCTTCTGGTCTGGAGTAACGGTATAGTCATTAAGACCATCGTTGGTACGGTTCATGAACGCTGGACCATTCTTGGCCTCGTTCATGTTGTTGACGTAGCCACCGCCAGTTTTAGCATCGCCATGACGGCCCCAGTTCTTGCTAACCTTCGGATCTTTAACGCTATCGATGTACTGGTCATCGGTAATACCCAGAGGGTTCATGCGCACACCTTTCCAGTGCCACATATCGATAGTCTGATCCTTACGGGTGTATTTACGCCCTGGCGCTATACCTTTCTGGTCGATACCGTTGATCATGCCATTGTCATCCTGCATGTGGCAGGCGGCATCACAACCTTTCTTGGCAAAGCCACGGGCGTTGATATCCCACAAGATGGCGAACTTGTCTTCGTAGTAGACATTATCGTGACCGGTGTGATCCTTGTCTTTCAGTTGTTTCCAGCTACCGTCGGCTTGCTTTGTCCAGGGAGAGCGAGCCAGACTCTTGGTGTCGTCTTTATACTGAACCAGGAAATACACGTTCTGGTCGTCATAGAGAGACTTCATGGTTACATCGGTGGCTTTCATGCCTTTGTAGTTATCGGGCTTGTAAGGCAAGTTGTCTACACGGACATTCAGGGCTTTTGCTGCATCCCAGGCTGCGTCGGGTGTCCCGTCGAGTGTGATGGTTGTGTCAGTTTTAACGCTGACAAGCTGTTGATTCGCAGCCTGGACTGACTGGGTCAGCAAAAGGGCTGCAGAAGCACAAGCAAGAGCAGTTGCGGTTTTTGTAAAAGTTTTCATTATGTTCATCCTTAAAAGTCTAAAGTCACACTGAAGCTAAACAAGCGTCATGCTCCAAAGCCGTAACTACAGTAGATTACTTTTTTTATTGCAGTTTATTGATATAGATCTGTTGAAATATACAAACCAACCAAAACGCCAAGATTCCTAGATAAATGTGAGGTAGATCAATGTTTTGAAGGCTGTTGAAGTTTACCAGTTTCTATTAGGCATAAATATTAATTATTTGTTGTTATTTTCACACCATTTTTTATTTCTATTAGCCATAGATTACATGAGGTTGTTTTTGAACAACCGGTACTCATTAAAAGCCGATGTGATGTTGGTCGGGGTTACCCTGATTGCAGCAACAGGCTGGGTGTTTTCCAAGGAAGCATTGGCTGGTCTTCCCCCCTTGTTGTTTATAGGAATACGCTTTCTGATCGCCGGTGGGGTCTTAGCGATTATAGCGGGGCGGGATTGGTTAGAGTTTGGTCGTTCCAGAGTTCCCAACACTGTGCTGACCGGGTTTATTATGGCTGCTGGAATGATCTTTTGGGTGAAGGGGCTTAATGCATCAAGTCATTTGGGTGAAAGTGCTTTCATCCATAGCCTTTCGTTTATATTGGTGCCATTGGTCGCCCGCTGGGGTTTTGGTGATCCACAACCCCTGACTACCTGGATTGCCTTGCCTGTGGCGTTGTGTGGGTTAGGTTTATTGTCTCTCGAAAATGGATTTCGCCTTGAGAATAGCCAACTCTATTTTCTGTTTGCAGCAGCATTGTTTGCCTGGAATATTTGTTTGATTACGCGTTTGTCGGGCTCTGTACGAGCCTTGCCGCTTAGCGCTGTACAGTTATTAATTGTGGGTGCCACGGCCTTGCTACTCTCATTATTTACAGAACAGTGGCCTTCAGAGGTAGCTGGAGCGATCTGGGGATGGTTATTAATAAGCGCTCTGGTTGCCACCAGTTTACGTTTCTTTTTACAGGTCTATGCGCAAGGACTCACCAGTGCCAGTCATGCCGCATTGATAATGACGCTTGAGCCTGTGTTCACGGCATTGCTGGCATCCATGTGGTTTGCTGAAACAATGAGCGGAGCTCAATTCGCAGGCTGCGCACTGGTATTTGTTGCGATGTTGGTAAGCCGGGCGCGAATGTTGTTATTGGCTGTTCAACCCTTCTTGAGCAGGATGCGGTAACTTTCGTGGGTTCTGCTCGGGGATGTCGTATTATTCATGTTGAATTTTGCGACAGACTTAAGAGCTTTAACAATTGCTCAGACCGCTGCTTATGCCGTTGAGTCATCGTTCCAGATTGAAGCAGTCAGAATGAAGCGCTCAAATAGCTGTTTTGGGTATTTGTTCCTACTTTAGTCTAAGGATCAGGGAAGGGGCTTTATTCAATCGGCAGCATCGCTTTAACTAGAGTTTAGTGAATATATTGTTGACGTTTAAACTCAGGTTTTACCTGAGTACTAATGTTTAGTTCCCATTGCTAATTATTGCTACCTATTGGTAAGTAGCATCGTTTGGTCAGTAGCAGGATCTGAGAGAGTACTTTTATCCAGTGAAGGAGCACCCGCTGACGGGGCTCGGAGAATTCTGGAGGGCAATAAAGTGGGATCTATTGAGGTTTGGCAGCGATGCTGTTTTGCCTCATCAGTAAAAATCAGGCGACGACCTGTTTGCTATTCAAATAATAACAGCAAGGAGAAGGGTAGAATGGATAGACGTGATGTAATAAAGAAAGGCTTGATTGGCGTTGGCGGTGTAGCTGCAGCAAGTGTCATTTCAGCCCCAGCCATTGCCAGGGAGCGCATGGAAGTCAATATGGTCTCAACCTGGGGTCGTGACTTTCCAGGCCTGGGTACTGGCGCTCAACGTTTTGCCAAGCGTGTGACCGATATGAGTGATGGTCGCATTCAGATTAATTATTACGCCAGCGGCGAGCGGGTAAAAGCGTTCGACTCTTTCGATGAGGTTGCCTCAGGCAACGCTCAAATCTATCACGGAGCAGAGTATTACTGGAAAGGCAAGAACCCCGGTTTTGCCTATTTCACCTCAGTACCTTTTGGTCTTACCTATACCGAAATGAACGCATGGATTCGCTTCGGTGGTGGTCAGGAACTGTGGGATAAGCTATCTGGCGAGTATGGCATCAAAGGCTTGATGTGCGGAAACACCGGTGTACAAATGGGTGGTTGGTTTCGTAAGGAGATCAATTCTGCAGATGATCTCAAGGGGCTTAAAATGCGTATGCCAGGGCTGGGTGGCGATGTGCTTGCCAAGCTGGGCGGTTCGCCTGTTTCCCTGCCAGGAACCCAGATTTATGAGAACCTGATATCCGGTTCTATTGATGCTACCGAGTGGGTTGGTCCATGGAACGATCAGTTCATGAAGTTCTATGAGGCCGCCAAGTATTATTATTACCCTGGTATGCATGAGCCTGGTGCCATGCTGTCGATCGGTATGAATAAGTCATGGTGGGAAGGTTTAACCAAGGCTGATCAGCTGATGATAAATGCCGCAGCCTCCATGGAAAATGACGTTATGATGTCAGAGTACAATGCCAAAAACGGTGCGGCCTTACGCCAGTTGGTGGATGAGCAAGGCGTTAAGCTGCGCGCATTCAGTGATGATATTTACGATAGCTTTGGTGAAGCGGCCGAAGAGGTGTTTGCGGAAACTCGCGAGCACAGTCCGCTGGTAGCTAAAATTCATGACAGCTTCGTGCATTCACGTAAAGAAGTGGGTTCCTGGGCTCGGATCTCTGATCAGGCCTACGTGTCCCAGCGTAACCGTGTACTGGGTTTATAACGACTCTGCACGTTGATATAACGTGGTGCATGAAGCACTGCGTTATGTTTTTTCCCGCCTCACGGGGAATCAGAATATTTTTACAGACGATTCGATTAATGATTTTGTTGCTGTCTAAGGCCCAAATTTTAAATAATTGGACAGACAGCTCGTTGACCGTTGCTAATGAATACCAGGCGAATAAATCATGAACCAATCAGATACCACGGCTGTATCGGGCACCACCGGTAGCTTGAATAGATCCGCAGGGGCCAGTGATCCACAGCGCAGGATGAGCACAATGCTCGTACGCATACTGGCTGGCAGTCTGGTTGCTATGGCTCTACTTTATCTTTTCAACAATTACCTTACGTTTTGGCGAGACTGGCCCGGAGTGATGAGCCTTTATGCCCATCTTGGCTGGGTGGGTTCAGCAACCATGGATGATTCGCTGGTGGGCTATGGCTGGTCGCAGTTGTTTATCTATATTGGCGGTTTGGCAGCGGTTGTTATCGCTGTGTTGATGACTCCTCAGCGCGGACTACGGCTGGACGCCGAGTATTTAACGAATTTCTCTGCCTATATCGTGCGCGTTGCTTTCTGGACTGTGGTCTTGGTGGGTGTTGTAGACAGCCTGATCTCATTTTTGCGGATTGAGGGTTTTTTACAGTTTGTGGTGGGTGATGAGTTAACCAAACAGCTGGGGCGTCCAAAGTTTCGGGGCACTTATGTCCACGCGCCCTTAATAGCAATTGCCCTGATACTGTCTTTCTTTTTTCGCACCCTGAGCTTTACCTGGCTGGCAATACTAGTGGTGCTGGCAGAGTTCCAGATCGTAATTTCCCGTTTTGTATTCTCCTATGAGCAGGCTTTTATGGGGGATCTTGTGCGCTTTTGGTACGCGGCACTGTTCCTGTTTGCCAGTTCATACACGTTGTTGCATGACGGTCATGTGCGGGTTGATGTGCTCTACGCCCATTTTAATCATCGAGCAAAAGCCTGGGCCAATATTCTCGGATTATCACTACTTGGGTTGCCGCTATGTTGGGTGATTTTGACCATGGGTATGTGGAACAAGGGCAGCAGTATTAATAGTCCATTACTGAGTTTTGAGATCACCCAAAGTGGTTATGGGCTGTATGTGAAGTACCTTATGGTGGGCTTTCTGGTGGTGTTCGCACTGTCCATGATTGTTCAGTTTGCCAGCTACCTGCTGAGTAATGTCGCTGATCTTCGTGAAGAAGATGTAGAGGGTGATGAGCATGGAATGCGGGTTGAGGACACTAGCTCCGATAACGACATCACTGTCGCGTCCGGGCAATAGTAATAACGCGATAGGACTCGTTTCATGGAACTCGTTTTTCTAGCCATTCTTGTGCTGCTGATGGTTTTTGCTCTGACATCAGGGTTTCCGGTAGCTTTTTCCTTGCCTGGCTCTGCAATAATTTCCATCGGTTTGGCCGCTGCATGCGGCTATATATTCGCCGGCGACAGTAGCGCCTATTTTGCTCAGGGTGGGCCAGTGCAATGGCTCAGTGCAGGCGTCACTAACTTTCGAAGTTTGTATTGGGATGTAGAGCGAGACACCTTGATAGCGATTCCCCTGTTTATTTTCATGGGAATTATGTTGCAGCGCTCTAAAATTGCCGAAGATCTCCTGGTCGCCATGGCCCAGCTGTTTGGCCCGGTTCCCGGTGGTTTAGGTATCTCTGTGGTACTGGTGGGCGCGCTGTTGGCGGCAACAACCGGCATCGTCGGCGCTACCGTAATTGCGATGGGTCTGATCTCCCTGCCTGCCATGTTACGCAATAATTACAGTCACTCGCTGGCCACGGGAACCATCTGCGCGTCGGGTACCCTCGGGCAGATTATTCCACCCTCGATTGTACTGATCATTCTGGCCGACCAGCTTTCCAGTGCAGCGGATCAGGCAAGTACCATTCGGAAGGCTGCTTATAAGGAAGCAACCGGCGAATATTCGATGCCTTCGGTGTTTGATATTACGTCGGCCAGTGCCGGTGATATGTTCATGGGCGCCCTGATTCCTGGTCTGATTCTGGTTAGCCTCTACGTTGGATACATCCTGATCGTTGCGCTCATTCGTCCTGAATCGGCGCCTCCGGTCCCTTATGAGGGCAATTACGATAGGCAGTTTCTCAAGAAAATACTGATGGCACTAACACCGCCTTTAACCCTCATTTTTGTTGTGTTGGGTTCGATCATTATGGGCGTGGCCACGGTTAATCAGGCCGGTGCGATTGGTGCTGTTGGTGCCATGATCATGGGAGGCTACCGCCTGACTGAAGGCCAGAAGAACAGTTATTACCCGGCTATTCTGGGTATTTCGTCGACTATTGCCCTGATTGTTATTCTTGGTTTATACGAGCTGAATATTAAAAATATTGGCGATAATATGGTCGGTATTGTACTTGCGTTCATCGCTGTTACAGGGCTGTTTGCAGCGGTGGGTTGGAGCGTTATTCGAACCTACAGAATCGAAAATACCCTGAATGAGGTAATGCTCGAAACGGCTAAAACAACCTCTATGGTATTTGTTATTCTGATCGGTGCGGCGATGCTGACGTCTGCGTTTCGAGGCTTTGGCGGCGAGGAGCTGGTCAAGCATTTCCTGACCGGATTGCCTGGAGGTTTCTGGGCCCAGTTCATCGTGGTGATGGCCGTTATTTTTCTGCTCGGTTTCTTCCTGGACTTCATTGAAATTGCGGTCGTTGTCGTTCCTATTGTTGCTCCGATTTTGTTGTCGGATCCCGGTGCTAACGTTACCGCGGTTTGGCTCGGGGTAATGATCGGGCTTAATATCCAGACCTCATTTTTGACACCACCTTTTGGGTTTGCACTGTTTTACCTGCGTGGTGTTGCGCCCAAAATTGTGAAGACGTTGTCAATCTATAAGGGTGCCGTGGCATTCATCGGTTTGCAGTTGTTGGCATTGGTTATTGCCGGATTCTATCCGAGTCTGGTGAACTATATGCCAAACCGTACTTACCTGACGTCGGATAATGCGCCGCCTCCAATGAATCCGCGGTTACAGATGTGTCTGGAAGAGGAGTTATTCCAATACTATGACGAAGAAGGGGACAGCTTAAACGCCAGTATTGCTGAGTTGCGGGCTGCTGACCTGAGTAGTTTGCCTGAGAAGTGGCAAACAGCACTGACTGAAAGTGCGGATCAGGCAGCAGCAACTTTTGCACTGGTAGCAAGGGTGCGTGAAGCGGAGCAAGCCATGCTAGTGTATACGCCGGATTATCGTCCCCTGCATAGTGAAGTACGACGCACTCAGCAAAGTATGCGTGTGCTGGATAAGCAGATCGACGCATGGAAGCAGACAATGGGTCGCTTAACCCGTAGTGATAATCCAGATGAAGCAAGCATTAACAATATAAAACTCACCATAGAAAAACTCGAGAGTGAACGCAGTGAGTTGGAAGCAACCATTCCTGCACAATGGAAAGATGCCAGGGAACAGTTTGTGGCATTGCAGAAAGCTGGAAAAACTGCGCGTAGCAAATACCGAAATAATGCAGATAGTGCTTATGAGCCCGTTGCGAATCTGACTCAGGTGTTGGCTGATACAGAGTCCCTGGCGGCGTTAGAATCTGGCATACAAGGCTTGCAGCAGGTTATTGATAACGACGGAAGTGAAGTTGCTATGGGCAAAATTAAAGTGGTTGAAAGTTCGGTTGGTGCTATCAAGGATGCCTCTAAAATTAAATCCAGGCTTTCCAAGGCACGTCGTGCGATGAAAGGTGATAGCCCCAAGCGGGATAAAGCCCAGCAGTTATTGGTCGAAGCGTTGGAGTTGTATCAAGCAGAGGTTAGCTGGCGTCGTACTGGCGCAGAAAATATCGGTGGAGTGTTGGCTGATTACGATGCAGCGATCAAACACTCTATTGGCTTGCGTATGCAAAAACGTATGACGCCTGAGCAGGCAAAAGCGGTTGCCAGATGCCGGTCTTCCCATCGTGATATTTCCCTGAATTTTTAATCCCGGGTATTCCTGAAGGAATTTAATCCATTCGAAGGAAAAGCCACCTCCATAGGGGTAGCTTTTTTATGCTCTTCTCACGCTTTTGATGACTAATGACAGAACTGAAACCTGCTCATAAGTAGTTTATGGGGGTTTGCTGTCTCCATTTTTTTAAATCCTGATAAATAATAGCTGCGTCACTCATTCTTTATTTGTCCACAATAGAATCTACAATGCCTTATATCATTATTTACTGGAAGGGGATTACACTCAGAATCAGATGATATATTTCGTTGATAGTGTTTCTTCATTAAATGCATTTATACTACCCTCTATGGATGAACGTAATCATAAAAGCCTCTGGCTTTGTTGATTTCTATGTCGCTTTACCCTCAGGAGCAAAGCCGTGATATATCGAAACACTCCTATTTATTCAGGTGTTTTTAAAGTGTGGACCGTTGCTCTGGCATTCACTCTTTTCCCACTTACTCTCTCGGCTGATGAAACTGCAACAGCGACATCAGCTGACGACGATTCGATAGTGGAAATCGAGTCTGCCTCCAAAACTCAAACGTTGGTGGCAGATCCGGAAGCTCCTGTTGAAGTTGATCCTGAACGTATTAAAAAAGTTAAAGAAACCAAGAAGCCGGTTGATAAACAGGTTAAGCCCAAAGCAGAGCAGCTTGAACCGTTTATGATGATGGAGAAGAGCTTTGCTCCCGGTGTTCGGGATACGGTGTTCTGGCCGGTAATGATTAACAGTTTGCAGTTTAATATCCCGGTTATTGTGGCCCATGGTGCGCGTCAAGGACCTGTCATGTGTATGACAGCAGCAGTACATGGCGATGAGTTAAACGGCATCGAAATTGCGCGACGGGTTATCTACGGTCTCGATCCTGAAAAATTGGCGGGTACGGTCGTTGCTGTGCCGATCGTCAATATGGAAGGCTTTATGAAGCAACAACGCTACATGGCCGACCGTCGTGACATGAATCGATTCTTTCCGGGTGATCCCAATGGAGTGACGCCCGCACGGTTTGCCTATGCTTTGATGGAAATGGTAATTCAACACTGTGACGCATTGATTGATCTGCATACAGGGTCTTTTTATCGTACTAATTTGCCACAGTTACGGGCTGACCTGAAAGATGAAAAAGTTGCTCGCATGGTGACTCGTTTCGGCGGTATGACCGTTCTGCAGAGCGCTGGTAAGCCTGGTATGTTACGTAATGCTGCCGTAGCGATGGGTATTCCTGCGGTTACTATGGAGGTGGGTGGGCCGCTTAGTCTGGAGCTGGAAGCGGTAGAGTTTGGCGTCAAGGCGATCAATACGTTTTTGGGTGAATTAGGCATGACCAAGAGACTCTCATTCTGGAAAGCACCTCAACCGGTTTTTTATGAATCCCAGTGGGTGATGTCAAATCACAGCGGTATTTTGCTGGCGAGTGTTAAGCTTGGCGATAAGGTCAAGGATGGAGAAGTCCTGGCTGAGATAATCAACCCTGTGACCAACGCCAAAGAAAAGGTCAAAGCCCCTTATGCCGGTACTGTCCTGGGGATGGCTGTGAACCAGTTCGTTAGTCCGGGATTTGTGATCTTTCGTATAGGTAAGGAAACCACTGAATCTGAATTGCGAGATGAAGCAATTAAAGATGAAACCGAAGCCGCCCGAGCCACAACATCCAAGGCCCTGGATAAGATGATTGACAATGAGGAACGCCCCGCAGGAACTAACTGGTAAATAGTTGAGTTAATTGCCTGTAGTTTCTTGCTAATGATTCAGGCTTTGATTCTCCTGAGAGGGTGTTAACGCAACAGTAAATAGCCGCCTGCACTTGCCATTATGGTTCCCGCAATCCGGTTGAGTCCTGTCATAGCCCGTTCAGAGCGGAAGTATCGACGAGCCCAGGAAGCACTTAATGCAATGAGCATCAGGCCAAGCATCAAGGCGATCAGGGTTAACCCGGCGGCCAGTGCGATATCGTGCGCGGTTAGGCTACCAAGATCCATAAACGTCGGCAAAAACGCGATGTAAAACAGAATAACTTTGGGGTTGGATGCAGAAATCAGAAAGCCCTGTACGAAACTCATCAATTCACTACGTTGCACCTTTTCTTCCTGCTCTTCATCGATGGTTACTGTTTGACGCCACATTATCCAGCCGAGATAAATCAGGTACGCCGCCCCGACAAACCGGATCACCAAAAATAATCCGCCCCAGTGTCCTGCAATAGCCGCCAGGCCGAAGCAAGCCAGCACAAGGTAAATAATATCGCTGATCGACATACCCAGGGCCAGGTTAAAGCAGCTTGCTGCGCCTTCGGTCATGGCGCGGGCCAGAATGGCAAAAACGCCGGGTCCTGGAGTAATGCCGAAGATAAATATAGCGATAAAAAAAGTCAGGGCGCTTTCGAAAGACACGATCAAATCCTTTGTCGAGACTATCCAGATTAGAAACAGGAAGCGTCACAGCTCACTTGGTTGTCGTTGTATAGAACAGGCTGCAAATACCTAAAGAGCAGCCTGCAACGCCAAGACTGTATCATGGGAATATTATATACGTGATATTGAGCAATGCTGAAATTGGTGCAGGAGGCGTTTGCGGGTTTAAGTTAATGACAAATTGTTGCCATTAACAAAATTTCAAAAACCGGGTAGCGACAAACTTTAAATTCGAATGGCTCTCCGAGCTGGACTAGAATCAGCGACCCAATGATTAACAGTTATTTTCTCTACCTGCTGAGCTATCGGGAACCTGTTTTGAGGCCATATAGTAATAACAGGTAATTAATGGGTCAACACTGTCAGGTGGGGGGGATTTTTATAATCACTATTGTATAAAAAAATTACTTAAAGGGTTGTAAGGAGCTCTTTCTGGAGTGACTTTGGCACCAGTGCAAAGTGCTTGAAGTGCATGGAAAAGATACCCCGGCCATGGCTCAGGGAGCGTAGCCGGGTAGTGAAACCGAACATTTCCGCCAGTGGTACGATACCTTTAATGATCTGCATGTGATGTGTCGTGCTCAGCGTCTCGGTAACCTGACAGCGAATTTGTGCGAGCAAACCCAGTAGCTCTCCCATATTTTCATCGGGTACGTTAACTTCAAGATCAAATATGGGTTCCAGCAATCGTGAACCTGCTTCATTCATCGCACGTTTCAGGGCGATAGTGGCGGCGCTACGAAAGGCCTGTTCACTGGAATCAACTTCATGGGTTGAACCACCCACCAGTTGCACATCAATGTCAGTGATATCGTGCCCGCCAATGAGTCCGGTAGTTACAGCTTCACGAATGCCTTTCTCGATGGCAGGGATAAACTCCGTGGGAATAATGCCGCCCTTGATCTCACTGCTGAAGCTGACGCCACTGCCACGTTTTGTGGGAGACACATTGATAATGACGTCACCATATTGTCCATGCCCTCCACTCTGGTGAATGAGGCGTCCACGAATACCCATAACAGGCGCATCCAGGGTTTCCTTGTAGCTGACCCTGGGTCGCCCTGTGCGTACCTGAACATGGTGTTCCCGTTGCAACCGGTTTACTAGCACTTCGAGGTGCAGTTCACCCATGCCTGACAGGATGGTTTGTCCTGTCTCCTGGTCGGTGTGAACGCGAAAAGTGGGATCTTCTTCAGCGAGCAGTTTCAGTGCATGGTTGATCTGCTCACGATCTTTTGGTGTTGCGGGTTCCAGCGCCAGGTTAACGACGGGTTCAGGGAACTCTATGTTTTCAAGAATGATCGGAGAATGTCGGTTGCACAATGTGTCTCCGGTGAAGCCTTCCTTGAGGCCGATGATGGCATCTATTTCCCCGGCGGGAATCTCATCAATGTTTTCCCGCCGATCAGCATAAACTCGAACCATACGGCCGATCCGTTCTTCTCTTTTGCGTCGGGGAATCCAGACTTTTTGCCCACTGCGTAAAGTACCGGAATAGACTCTTACGTAAGCCATATGTCCGGCGTAAGGGTCTGATACAACCTTGAAAATCAATGCTGCAAGGGGCGCGTTACTGTCGGCTGGCAAGCTGATGGGTTGGTTATTATCAGGGCTGATACCTTCGATATCATTGATGTCTGCGGGGGAGGGCAGGAAGTCAACAATGGCATCCAGTAGTGGCTGTACACCACGGTTGCGTAGGCAGGCCCCGCACAGCACAGGAAATAATCGGCCTGCCACTGTGCCGCGACGCACCACTTTTAGTAGTTGCTCCGGATCCGGTACCCGTCCATCGAGATAGATTTCAAGTAGCAGTTCGTCCTCTTCGGCGAGGCGTTCAATCAATATCGATCTGGCCTGTTCGCTGGCAGTAGTTAATTCATCAGGAATGGGTTCCTCATGAACGACGTTGCCAAGATCATCTTCCCAGACCAGTGCTCGCATTCGAAGCAAGTCGATAACGCCAGTAAACGTATACTCGGCGCCGATGGGCAAC
>JAUXFT010000084.1 GCA_030622755.1 Aestuariirhabdus sp.
AGCGAAGTGAGCTGTTTACCGCTTCCTATCAGGCAACCGAAGCTGAGCCCCATGTGCTGAGGCAGGCAAAAGCCTTTGCTAAGGTGCTTACAGAAGCTCCAATCTGGATTCAGGAGGGCGAGCTTATTGTCGGCAATATCGCCAGCCGTCCGAGAGGCTCCTACCTGTTTCCCGAATTTGACCAGACCTGGCTTGAGTGTGAATACGGCACTATTGAGAACCGTGATGGTGATCCGTGGGTATTGTGTGATGAGGACAAGGTGCGCATCAGGGCGACTCAGGACTACTGGCGTGGTAACAACCTGTCCTCCCATGCAGACGCAATCACTCCGGACATTGTTAAAATCTCTGAGCGCAGTACTTTTGCTCTGGCGGACATGGGCAAAATAGGCGGTATCGGTCATATTGCTGCAGATTTTGAAGGCGTTCTTCAGCGCGGCCTGAACAATTACATAGAGCAGGCTCAGGAACAGTGGGATGCTCTGGATGCTGCCAATCCTGAAGATTACAAAAAGATGCGTTTCCTTGAGGCGACAATTATTGCCGATAAGGCAGTGATTGCGTGGGCTAATCGCTTTGCCGATCTTGCTCTCGAACAGGCTGAGGCCTGTACAGATCAAGTTCGTAAACAGGAGCTGGAGGAGTTGGCCGACGTCTGCCGTCGGGTGCCAGCAAATCCTGCCGGCAGTTACAGGGAAGCCCTGCAATGTATTGAGTTTGTTTTTGCGGCTGTACAGATAGAATCCAATGGTGTTTCGGTCGGTGTTGGCAGGCTCGATCAGTACACACTGCCTTTCTATCGCAAGGATATTGAAAGTGGTGCTCTTGACGAGCAGCATGCCCTTGAATTGACAGAGTGCCTGTGGATCAAGTTGGGCGAGTCCATTCGCGCCTGTCCCGAAATGCTCACAGCCAATCACAGCGGCTATCCGTTCTGGGTGCAAGTCACCATCGGTGGGCAGACACAGGATGCTTACGACGCGACCAATGAGCTTTCTTATCTCATCTTGCAGGCCACCACCAATATGCAGTTGGCCAACCCGACACTGTCAGCCCGGATTCACAAGCGCACGCCTGAGAAATTTTTGATGAAATGTGGCGAAGCGGTTCGTTCCCATGCGGGTGGTTTGCCGGCACTCTTCAATGACGACGTGGTTATCCCCAGTCAGCTGGCGAATGTGCCCGGTATTACCAAAGAGGATGCCTACGATTACTGCGTCATTGGCTGTTCAGAAATTGCCTTTGGCGGTAAGGGTACTGAAGGTTTCGCTTACCAGGGCTGGAGTTGTGGCCGAATGCTGGAGCTGACAATGGCCGGCACCGATGTGTTCACCGCAAAGCCCAAAACGTCCGGCGTAGGAGATATACTCTCCTGGAAGCACGCCGAAGACATGATGCAGGCTTTCCGTGAGCAGGTGGAAATGGTGGCCAAGGCTCTGTTCATGCAGCAGTTGCCCATGTATGAGGTTCACGGCGAGTTCACTCCGTGTCCTTATCTCTCTTCGGTAACCCGTGACTGTATTAGTAACGGTAAGAGCTATTACACCGGTGGCGCCCTTTACGGTAACGGTGTTGTTAATACCTGTATCGTGGGTATAGGCAGTCTGGGTAATTCCATTGCCGCGATCAAAAAGCTGGTCTTTGATGACAAGCTGCTGACCACGGGGCAGCTCAAACATGCACTCGACACCAATTTTATGGACGGTACCACAGCGCCTACAGGTGCTGAAATTCAGCAGCTTTGTCTGCATGCGCCCAAATATGGTAATGACGACCCGTATGTCGACAATATCACCAAAGATCTTCTGAACATCATGGTGAAAGAGCTGCGCAAGTACAAAACCGATGTGGGCGGCCGTTTCCAGGCAACCATCTCGCCTGTATCAGCGCACATTGCCTACGGCATGATGTGTGGTGCAACCCCAGATGGCAGAAATATGGGGGTGCCTCTGTCGGAGGGTTGTTCTCCGGCTCAGGGCAGTGATATTAATGGACCAACAGCGACCGTTAAGTCCGTCGCTAATCTTGAGCACATTAACCTGGCTCAGGGCACTATCTTTAATATGCGTATGCATCCAGCGGCGCTGGCCAACCGAACGGGCCTGATGAAATGGGCCGACCTTGTCAGAACTTATTTTGATATGGGCGGCTGGGAAATCCAGTTTAATATCGTTGACGCCGAGACGCTCAAAGCTGCGCAGTTGACGCCAGAAGAATATAAAAATCTGGTTGTCCGGGTTGTTGGCTACAGTGCTTTCTTTGTTAATCTGGGTAAGCCGGTTCAGGATGATATTATCAGCCGAACTGAACATACCTGATAGTTTGTAACTGAACCGAAACGGCTGGCGCTGATGCTGGCCGTTTTCTTGATGTAATTTTAAAAACGACATGCAGATATGAAATCAGCCGAGCGTGGTGAAGTATTTAATATTCAGCGTTTCTCCATGCACGATGGGGAGGGGATTCGTACACTGGTTTTTCTGAAAGGCTGTCCGCTGGCCTGTCAATGGTGTTCAAATCCTGAATCGCAGAAACACGGCCCGGAGCTGGGGTTTATCGAGCCCAAGTGTAAAGGCACACCGGAATGTGATGCGCCCTGTGTTGCATCGTGCCCGGAAAAAGCCATAGCCATATCAGCCAGTGGCAAACCTGTGATTTATCGTGATAAATGCACCGCTTGTGGTGAATGCGAAAAAGTCTGCCCTGAAGATGCGCTCAAGGTTGTCGGTCGCGAAATGACCGTTGCCGAAGTAATGGCCGAAATAGAAAAAGACCGGATGTTTTACCGGCGTTCGGGTGGTGGTGTCACTCTGGGTGGTGGTGAGCCTCTGATGCAGCATGCTTTTGCCACGGCTGTACTCAAGGCGGCTCGAGATGAATATGTGCACACGGCACTGGAGACTTGCGCACTGGTTTCCTGGGAGCATTTTAAAAATGCCATTCAGTATGTCGATCGCCTCTATATTGACTTGAAGCACATGGACCCAAAAGTCCACGAAGAGTTAACAGGCCAGTCTAACGAGGTTATTTTGAATAATATTCGTCAGGTGCTAACGGTTAAGCAGCCTGAGGAAGTTGTGGTAAGAGTGCCTGTTATTCCCGGCTGTAATGACTCACTTGAAAACATCAAAGCGACGGCGATTTTTGTTGCAGAACAAGGGCTCACCCAGATAGAAATGATGCCCTACCACACCATGGGTAGTTCCAAGTATGACGAGTATGGAATGACCTATTCGCTGGGTAATATTCCTGCAACAAACGAAGATGATATGGTTGATATTCGCCATCTTGTCGAACAATACGGGCTGAAAGAAGTTACCGGCTGTTATTAATTTTTAAAAGGACGGGTCATGAAAGCGGTTAAATTACTGAATAGCAAAGTTGAAGTTGTGGATGTGGAATCGCCAGAAGGTGAAGGTGTGCGAATCAAAGTTAGCTCGGCTGGCATTTGCGGCTCTGACATTCACATGCTGAATATGGGTTTTGGTATGCCCGTAGTCTGCGGTCATGAATTTGCCGGAGAGTTGGAGGACGGATCTGCGGTGGCAGTTGAGCCGCTGGCTCCCTGCGGCACCTGTGAGCAGTGTCGTCTCGGCGCTTATAACATGTGTGAAGTGGGGCCGGCTATGATATTGGGTGTGGGCCGGGATGGTGGCATGGCGGAAGAGGTCATAGTGCCCCGCAACAGTCTGATTTATCTGCCCAGTGATGTTGACCCCAAAGACGCCAGCTTGATTGAACCACTCTCAGTCGCCATGCACGGCCTCAGAAAAGCCGGCTTGAATCCGCGCATGCGGGTTGCCGTTGTCGGTGGTGGCGTAGTGGGACTTTGTGCGGTTGCCTGTGCCCATGATGTTTGCAGTGATGTTGGACTGCATGCCCGCCACCCGCATCAGATAGAAGCTGGAGAAAAGCTTGGTGCCCATGCGCCTGAAGGCACTTATGACCTGGTGGTTGAGTGCGCCGGTACCAGCAGTGCCATGAGCAAGGCCGTCGAACTGTGTGAGCCAAATGGTCACCTGCTGTTGCTGGGGACTTACTGGGATGGCCTTAACTTCCCTCATATGGAAATCTCACAGAAGGGGCTGACCATTCACACCGCCATGCTCTACGCCGTCAATGGTATTGGTCGGGATTGTGATCTGGCGGCCATGCTGATGGCGAGAAGGCCAGAAATTGCTGAGAGCTTAATTACTCACAGATTCCCATTGGAGGAAGCGGCTAAAGCGTTTGAGGTGGCTGCGGACAGAAAGTCAGGTTCTATTAAAGTTGTTCTTGAACCCTGATCTTCAATGTTCTGATATGGAAATGGGGATAGTATGAAAAAGTTTTTACTGATTCTGGGTCTGCCTGTAGTCATTCTGGTCAGCGTTGTTGGTACTCTCTTTGCAACCGGTCAGGTGGGTGTCACGCTGCATGACCCGGATAAAAACAGAATTCTGCATCATGTCGCCCTGAATGCGAAAAATATGGATGAGACCCTCAGGTTTTATACGGAAGGTATTGGCCTGAAGGTGTTGCTGGATATGGAGTTGGAGGGTGACTTCCCGGCAGTTTTCAACGCACGAGGTAACAAACTGCATAGCATTTTTCTGGGTGATCCCGATCAACCTGATGCCGGTATTGTCGAGCTGGTTGCCTTTGAGGGTGGTCATGCTGACAGGCCAGATATAGAAGAGCCAACCAACGGCTTCTCTCTCATTTCTTTTGTTACGGATGTTCATGAAACCGTCGCACGGTTGCAAAGTTTGGGCTTTGCCCCGAACGCCATTGTACAGGCCCCTATACCTGGCAATCCTAGTGACATTGCAGTAATTCGCGACCCGGACGGGGTTATTGTTGAACTGATCCCCTTCGCTTTTTACGCCAGGCCTATGGGTAAATGATGCTTTCTCGGTGAACTCAAATCTGGTCTTATCGATTTTAAGCAGGCGGGTGTGAGCCACGAACAAAGAGAAAATATTTTATGACGGTAAATCAGCTGTCTCCTGTTGATACTATGTTTCTCAGCTCGGAAACGCCCTGTAATCCAATTGCTATTGCCATGCTCTGGGTCTGCGATCCGGGCACCAGTCCTTTGGGCGCTCTCAGTTATAAAGAAATTTTTGAGTTTCTAAAATCCAGGGTAGAAGCTGATCCGGGCTTTCAGTGCAAGCTGTACAGAGTGCCAGACGATATCGATTACCCTTACTGGGTACCCCATACAGATATCGATTTTGTCCATCATATCAGGCACCTGGTTTTGCCAGAGCCGGGCGGCTGGAAGGAGCTCAGCACTCTGGTAGGGTCGCTGCACAATCGTCATATGGATCACAGTCGCCCGCTCTGGGAAATCTATGTAATTGATGGGCTTGATGGCATGAAAGGCACCGGGCCTGGCAGCTTTGCCCTCATGTTTCGCTTTCACCATGCCTTTGTGGATGGCAAGGCATTGATGGAGCTACTCGATGGCCTGACCAGTGAAACGCCGGTCTTTGAGCCGGCTGAGCTGCCTGAGTCCTGCCTGACTGAGCCTGAAGTCGACGGGCTGGAACACTTAATCATACCCTGGAAGAGGGGCTTGAAGCGCTGGCAGGCGGGAATGACCAGTGTCAAAAAGAGCTGGGAACTGGTGAGTCGACTTACCTCTGGAAGTCGGCCGGATCAGCTTGGTGTACCGCATACCATGTTCAGCGCTAAGTTAACCAACGATCGTATTTTTGATGCCGTTAGTTGGAAAATAACTGACTTGAAAGCGATACGGAAATTGCAGCAAGGGGTGAGTTTAAATGATGTATTAACCGCTATTATCGCGGGAGGTATGCGTCGTTATTTGATTTCCCATGACGATTTCCCAGCTGAAAAATCTCTGGTGGCTATTAGTCCGATATCAATCCGTCACTCGGAAGCAAGTGAGGAGGGCGGCAATCAGTTGTCGATGATGCTCATTAGCCTGGGTACTGATATCGCTAACCCTGTAGAGCGCCTGAAAAAAATACATGAGCGCACGACCCGGGGTATATCTTTGGGTGAAGACGTCATTGGGGAGTGGAATTCGGCCTTTATGGCGCTGATGCCAATCACCCATGAAAAAGACTTCAGGGTTGTCTTGAGCGAGGAGAAAAAAGAGGGGGTTGATCTCTCTGCTTTACTCTCCCCCTTCAATACCACAATCACTAACGTCCCCGGCCCTCGTAAGACCCAGTACTTCTCAGGTGCCAAAATAGTGCGGGCGCACCTGTTGGCCAATGTATTTGAAGGCGCCGCCGTAACGCACGCAATTACCGGCATGGGGCCCCTGATCAGCCTGAACGTGATTAGCGATGGTGCGGTGATGGCCGATGTTGATTTTTATATTAAGTGTATGAATGAATCGATGCAGGAATACCGGAGTGCGGCAAAAGAAGCGAAAAACTAAAATATTGCCACGCTATTTGCGTGCTGGCTGCGTACTGGTCTCCGAACCATCAGGCGGGTGTAAAAAAGCCGCCATACGGGTCGTCATAAAAGCCGCTTTTTGAAATATGGCTCCGGTACCTGGACTCGAGCCAGGGGCCAATAGATTAACGCAACTGCTCACTGGCTTTATTGGTGTCTGTCGAAGTATGCCTGGACGCGCTCTTTGAGGTTTGCACGGATGTCCATATAAAACAGGCCAACATCGTGCATGTGGTACATGTCCCCAGGTAAAACAACTATGTTGTATTCCTCGCGGCCAGGTTTACTGATCCAGAGTATTTCGTCTTTGCATTGGGCAGAAATCAACTGGGGATAGGGTTCTTTTAATTCTGCAGAGCCACCCATGGGCAAGGCGCCAATATGCAGGCTGGCTTCTGCAAGTATTTCATCGTGTTTCCATGTCAGTGGATTGACACAAACCGTTTCGCCTCTTTTGGTGACGAGGCCTGCATCTCCTCCTTCCAGGACAGTATTCCAGCTTAAATAACAGCCTGTGTCTGTCTTGGAATTACAGATATGAAGATGTTTATCTAAGTTTTCCCTGTCCACGGTGTTGCCGAGTAAATAGGCGGCAATGAGCCGCTCGGTAGTTTCCGGCTTTTCAGCAAAAAGATATTTTAACAGTTCACCGCCGTGGGTGGCTCCCTGACTGTGGCCGGCAATAATAAATGGGCGGTTGTTATTTTGATGCTTAAGGAAGTACTCGAAGGCGCGGATAATATCGCTGGTTCCTATCGCTAAAGACTGCTCCATGTCTTCTGGTTTATCAGACTGAAGTTGAGCTCCTATAGAAGACTGGCGATAGCGGGGTGCATAGATTTTACCGACGCCATTAAACACCGATGCCATTGAGGGCATTATGCCGTTATCGACCATATCGGCGGCCCATTCATCGTCTGCAGTCGCGTTCCAGTTGTGAGTAAACAGAAATGTCGTCGGGTGGATGAAAAATACATCAACCTCTGCGTCTTTTTGGTTGTCTCTGGCCTCCGTGTTTTTTGGCACGAGGTCTGCCAGGTCTTCTCGTTCTGGAAGTGCGGCCCAGAAGCGTCCATCGCTGTAATCGGGTGCCGGTGGCGGCTCGACTTCCGTAAACTCATCCGCTGGATGCGGAACTATGTAATAGAGTGAATTCAGGAGTATGTTTACGGCTACTCCTATCAGAATGATCAGGCACAGTGTGATAAGTACTTTTTTCACAATAAAACTCTGTTTATGGATTTATGGGAGGCAGTATAACTTATGGGCACTTGTTCGTGTCGTTAGCCGCTGGAAAGTCAAAGCCTTGGTCCACCGGATATAAAGGCCCACCGGACATAAAGGCCCGTCCAGATCTGTGCTGGGAGTCTGTCCCTGAATTTATAATGGGCTTCGTCGGCTGCTCTAGTTCAGCTGAATTGAGCTGACAGTACCTATTATTACTGTTCTGAGGCTGAGTTATGAACCGATAATTCAGTTCCTTATCAGATGTCTCATTGATTCAAAACAATTTCCTGTCATATGCTCTATGCTCTAATAGTCGTTGATTTGTCTAGGCAGCCTGTTTCCTGGAGCTGTGTTACCCAAACAAAATGGTACCCCAATGAGTAAAAAAAAGAGCAGTTCTACGCCCAAAGGCGCGAGTAACACAGCAGAAGAGTTTAAAACTGATCCGGTTAGGGAAGGTTACCAGTCATTCCCTCTCCCCGAGAAAGTAGGGAAATTACTCACTAAGGCTCATGACACTATTGATCCAGTATCATTTATTGGCTCTGTCGGTGCTACAGCCAAGGGCCTTCGCAGTCATTCGTCAGAGACGGTAAGCCGCGTTAAGCAGCTTAATAAAGACATGTCTAAGGCTTGGAAGTCCAGCCTAAAGCGTTTGGTCGGTGATGAAGCCCCACCAGTGATAAGCCCTGACAAAAGCGATAAGCGCTTTAAGCATAGGGCTTGGGAAGATAATGCTTATTATAGCTACGTCCTGCAGAATTATCTGTTGATGCAGGATTTTAGTCAGGATCTTGTAGACATTGCCTCGCTGGATGACCGCACAAGTAAAAAAGCCAAATTTACTCTTGAGGGCATGACCGATGCGCTCTCCCCGACAAACTTTTTCCCAACCAGTCCGGAAGCATTAATTCGTGCTTTTGAAACGGGTGGCAGCAGCATGGTTGCCGGAACTAAGAACCGCATGCGGGATTTGCTCGAAAATGGCGGTTGGCCAACAATGGTGGATAAAAGCAAATTTGCAGTGGGCGAAAATATGGCCCTCACACCGGGTAAAGTGGTGTTTCGAAATGATTTGATTGAGCTGATTCAGTACGATGCACAAACTGAGCAGGTGCATGAAATGCCGCTGCTGTACAACCCGGCATGGATCAACCGTTATTACATATTGGATCTGGCGCCTGGAAAGAGCTTTATTGAGTGGGCTGTTCAGCATGGCCACACTGTGTTTGCCATTAGCTACCGCAACCCCGATGAAAGTATGCGCGATGTGACATTTGAAGATTACATGACGGACGGCCCAATGGCCGCGATTCAGGTTGTTCAGGAAGTCACCGGACAGAAAAAGGTCAATATGATCAGCGTTTGTCTGGGCGGCACTTTAACCACCGCTACTCTCGCGTATTTAGATGCAATCGGTAAGGATTGGGTTAATACCTCAACGCTGCTCAATTCTCATATGGATTTCACCATACCGGGCGATTTGGGTGTATTTGCAGACATCGATACCATTATGGCGCTTGAGCGTAGAATGGAAAAAGATGGCTACGCTGAAGGCGATACTTTCTCCCGAACCTTTAATTTATTACGCGGGCGTGAGTTGATCTGGAATTATGTCAGTTCAGGCTGGTTGTTGGGTGATGCTCCTCCTGCCTTTGACTTGCTTGCCTGGAACAGCGATAACACCCGTCTGCCAGCGAAAATGCATTCGTTTTATTTGAGGAAATGTTACGTTGATAACGCCTTGGCACAGGACAAAATGGAGTTGTGCGGCGAGCAGTTAAAAGTTACGGCTATTAAGCAGGATACCTATGTCGTTGGTGCAGAAGCAGACCATATTGTGCCTTGGCAGTCATCTTACAAAGCGACTCAGTTGTTGGCGGGTAAAGTACGTTATGTGTTGAGTTCCTCTGGTCATATTGCTGGCATGGTTAACCCTCCGCATCCCAAGGCTTCGTTCTACGCCAATGAAAAAGCCTATCCGGAAAACCCACAGGAATGGTTAGATTCCGCCGAAAAACACAACAAGACCTGGTGGGCAGATTGGTCAACCTGGATTGGTAAGCGTGCAGGTAAGAAAATCGCAGCGCCAGAAAAGGCGGGCAGTGAAGAGCACAGTGCTATAGAGGATGCGCCTGGTAGTTATGTTAAGGCGTAGCGGTTGTTCGTTATGTTAAGGAGCAGCGGCTGTTTGTGCTGTTGCTGCTGCAGTAAACAGTTCAATCAGCCGTGATTATTTGAACTAAATTAAGCTACGTTTAACCAAAGGCCAGCGTGAATAACTAAGTTATTCACGCTGGCCTTTGGTTTTATTTGATTCAGAGAATATAAGGGATGATCGCTTTGCGTTCACTCGGGTACTCTGGGAAATTCTCTTTATACCATTGATGAAGAGCTAAAGATCTGGGGATTAGATTCGCCATTGTCATCAGCGCAAATAACAGGGCCGGAAGAGACCAGCTGGCGAGTAAAAATCCAACCCAAGTTACTATTTCACCTAAGTAATGCGGTGTGCTGACATAGCGGAAAGCACCTCCGTATGGAATCTTATACTCTGTACTTCCTGACGATTCATTGCCGGAAAGAAGCTTCTTTAGAATTCTATCTGAGTGTTTGTTCAGTACAAACCCACTGACAAATAAAAGCACGCCTGCGATAAAGCGGATATCCGTCAACCAACTGTCAGGATAATCCCCATAAACACCAACCCATAAGCCATTCAGGTAACCATTCATTGCACACCATAAAAAACCTGAAACAATCACAATCATAGGTAAGGTGGCGTCACCCTTTAGAGTGAACGGGTAGATAAAGGCGCGGTGATAATAGTGAATAGACCACATTGCAAAAAGAACCCACGGCGCAATGTCTGTCGGTAAGCCTTTAGAAAGCATGCAGTATGTGAACACCAAAGGTGCCGGAGCCTCCATAATAATCCAGGCTATTTTCTGTGGGATACGTATCGCTTTCTTTTCCGTATCATCCATTTGGCCATATGGAGCATCAGCTAGAAATTTTAAAGCCATAAACGAAAGCACCATATAAACTAGCGCAGCGAGAAAAACAAACTGAAAAGCTTCACTTTCTGGCATCATGGGAATTCTCTTTGTAGTATTTATTTGTCGACGTGTCCGCCGATGTTATTTTTATTTTTTCCTAATAAATTATAACCTTGAATCAAGATTTATTCTGGAAAATTTTTAACCTGTTATAGCCTGTGTATTCGAATGTTTGTTATGGGTTGAAATCACCGCCATTAGCCGACATTCAATAACGTCCAGTGCAGCGGCAGCGAAACTACTCTTTGCCCGTCAGATAGTAGAAAATTGGCCAGAATAAAGACGTTTAGCTTCGGGGACGAAATCTATGCCGGTACATGGTGGGTGTTATGCCCTGATGTTTTTGAAAGAGGCGGCTGAAGGAGCTGGCATCACTGTAGCCCACCTGCTCGATAATATCGGTTAAGGGTAGGCTGGTTCCCTCCAGTAGTTTCTTGGCGGCTTCTAGCCGCAGATGTTGTAAGTAGGCCAGTGGCGACAGTTCGAACTCGGATTTAAATTTGCGAATCAGGGTGCGCTGGCTGACGTTCATGTCCAAGGCCAACTGGGACATGGCCACTTTTTTGTGCAGGTTCGCCTGTAACCAAAGCTGCGCACGGGCGGTGACAGGGTCACTGCTATTCCCTCTGTTAGATAGACTTTGATAGGGCGCCTGTATGCTCTGCCCTGTGTCTATGAGCATGGCTTTGGCACAGCTGGCGGCAATGTCACTGTTACTGTAGAGAGCTATCAGATGGGTGGCCAGGTGCAGGTAGGAGCTCATTGCGCCAGCACAGATAAGGCGATCGTCTTCACTTAATAGTTGATTTACGTTCAGGTTCACACGCGGGTAGCGCAGGCGAAACTGCTGCTCCAGCCACCAGGTGGTGGTGGCGTTGCGACTATTAAGCAGTCCGGTTTCAGCGAGCAAGAATGTGCCGGTGCAATTGGCGGCCAAATACGCGCCCTGTTGCCAGCGCTCTGCCAGCCAGTCACATATACCCCGCTGTTGTTCCAGCCACTGATTAAAGGTGCGTTTGCCAGGATAAAAAAACGCTGGAATATAGATAACTTGACAGCGAGAGGCGCTGGTCAGCGATTGGTTGACGGATATGGTCAGGCCACTACTGGCAGTCACTGCGTCACCGGTGGGGCTGATGAGTTCCCAGCTGAACTGGGCTGGCTGCTCGTCAGTGGGACTGATGCTTTGATTTCTAATAAGGGCATTGGCGATCTGTAAGCTATCAATAATACCCATGAGGCTTGAGGTGTAACAGCCATCGAGCGCCAGCACACCTATATGAGCCAGGCTGGGAGTTGTTTGTTTGTGCTCCTGCTGAAGTGCTGTTGTCATACGCTTGGGCCTGTCGCTGCCAGAATGCTGATTAAGTTATCAGAGTCCAATCTCACCATTTATTAGTCAATTATGACAGTTGCCGGCCGGTCTGTCCCATCCTTAAACTAGCGCCCACCGAGGCAATAACACCTCAATTAGAGTTACACGGAATATTCCGTCACCCAAAAGGTATTTTATATGAAGACACGTATTACCGAATTATTTGGTATTCAGTACCCAATTATTCAGGGTGGCATGCAGTGGGTGGGCCGCGCCGAAATGGCAGCGGCGGTTTCCAACGCTGGTGGCCTGGGCATGTTAACGGCTTTAACACAGCCGACCCCGGAAGCGTTACGCCAGGAGATTGCACGCTGTCGTGAGATGACCGACAAGCCCTTCGGTGTCAATATCACCATACTGCCGACCAGCACGCCGCCGCCCTATGAAGAGTACGCTCAAGTGATAATCGACAGTGGCGTAAAAATAGTGGAAACCGCCGGTCGGAACCCACAGGCCTTTATTCCTGGTTTCCACGCCCATGGCATCAAGGTGATTCACAAATGCACCTCTGTCCGCTTCGCATTAAAGGCAGAGGCCATAGGTTGTGATGCGGTGAGTGTGGATGGGTTTGAGTGCGCCGGTCACCCTGGCGAAGACGATGTTACCAACCTGATTCTGTTGCCGGTGGCGGCGGCCAAACTGAGTATTCCCATGGTGGCCTCGGGGGGAATCGGCAATGGTCAGCAGATGGCAGCAGCTTTTGCGCTGGGTGCCGAGGGCGTCAACATGGGTACGCGCTTTGTCGCGACACAAGAGGCACCAGTACATGAAGCGGTTAAGCGTCGTATGGTTGAGGCGACCGAACGGGATACCACTCTGATCTTCCGCAGCCTCAATAATACGGGGCGGGTGATTAACAATGATATAGCCAGGCAGGTACTCGAAATTGAAGCGCGTCCAGGCGATACCGACTTCAGTGAGATACAGCCGCTGGTCGCGGGCAATAGAGGTCGTGAGCGGGTGATTGAGCAGGGCGCCACTGATGATGGCCTAATGTGGGGCGGCATGGTGGTCGGCTTGATTAATGACATTCCCACCTGTGCAGAATTAATTGAACGCATGGTGGCTGAGGCTCGAGAGACTGTGCGCCAAAACCTGATTGCATTGAGCTAATCCAGGCGAGACAAATAGCACGCATTAGAAAAGACAGGTGTACGCACAGGTCTGGCCATTAATGGTTGGAGTGCCAAGCCGTGTTATACGAGTAAAAAACACAACAATAATTGAGTTGGGTTTTAGTGATTTTGCGCCAGAGTGGCACACCTGGAACCCTGAGAAACATCTAACGGCATTATGGAAGGCTGCTATGCCTTCAGAGCCACCACTTACAATAAGGTATTGAAATGAACACAGCAGCAGTGGACAAGCGTTGGTCCGATATTATCTACAGTGATGTTTTTCTTCCTGAAGAAACCATTAAAATTCGTAAGGAAGCACGACAATTTGCTGACGATGTTTTGCGTCCTATTGCTCATGAACTCAATAACA
>JAUXFT010000071.1 GCA_030622755.1 Aestuariirhabdus sp.
ACACCCTATTAATAAATTCAAGCCTCTTCTTACCCGTGTTGAGAGCGATAAAGTTGAGGCTATGGTTGAAGCGTCGAAGGAGTTGCTTGCCGAACTGACAGCTCCGACCGTTGCAAATTCTGAGCTTGGCCGAGACCCTATCTCAGACGAGATAGAATTCCCCGACTTTGCCAAGGTTGACCTGCGTATCGTGCGTATAACAAAAGCACAGCACGTGGAAGGTGCCAATAAGCTTTTGCAGTTAACCCTGGATCTCGGCGGGGAAACCCGAAATGTATTTGCGGGTATCAAAAACGCCTACAGCCCTGAGCAACTTGAAGGCAAGCTCACCGTTATGGTGGCCAACCTGAAACCACGCAAAATGAAATTTGGTGTATCCGAAGGAATGGTATTAGCCGCAGGCCCGGGTGGTAAAGAGTTATGGATTCTTGAACCTCACGAAGGGGCTCAGCCGGGCATGAGAATCAGCTAATTCCGGGGTTCCTGAACAGCCACCCTTTTTATGGTGGCTGTTCAGGCCTTTAATATTTAAGCTTATACTTATTTTGACTTATATAGCCGAGCTATATGCCTTGTATGGGATAACCTGGTGCCGGATAATACCCCTACCCATCGATTGATTAATCGGTAGTGCACTATTCTAAAAGATACGTTACACGCGAAAATCCGGAACTTCTAAATGCCAGACGTCGCCACAGAACTGACACTGATTCTAATCAGTGCCATTCTGGTAAATAATTTCGTATTAGTTCAGTTTCTTGGACTCTGCCCCTTTATGGGCGTTTCCAGCAAACTCGAAACAGCTATGGGAATGTCGCTGGCAACCACCTTTGTGCTGACACTTGCATCCATCTGCAGCTATATCAGCTTCGAATACATACTCAAACCCTTACAGCTTGAATTTCTAAAAACGGTCACCTTTATCGTGGTGATCGCGGTAGTGGTGCAATTTACCGAAATAGTTGTGAAAAAAGTCAGCCCTTTATTGCATCGCGTGCTGGGTGTTTTCCTCCCATTGATTACTACCAACTGTGCGGTTCTGGGGGTCGCTCTACTAAATAGCAACCGCATCAATAGTACATTCGTTGATTCTGCGACCTACGGCTTTGGTGCTGCTGCAGGCTTTTCCCTGGTACTTATACTGTTTTCTGCCATGCGCGAACGGCTTGCTGCTGCCGATGTCCCATTACCTTTCCAGGGTACCGCTATCGCTATGATTACGGCGGGGTTGATGTCTTTGGCCTTCATGGGTTTTACCGGACTAATCAAGTTATGAACCAGGGCAACGACTGAACGCATTTATGGAAATTCTTCTCTTTGCTATTTGCGTCATGTTGGGACTCTCCCTGATATTTGGAGCCATCCTTGGCTTTGCTTCTATACGATTCAAGGTTGAAGGTGATCCGCTAAGCGACCGTATCAACGAACTGCTTCCACAAACCCAGTGTGGGCAATGTGGCTATGCAGGTTGTCGACCATACTCGGAAGCCATTGCTGCCGGGGATATGATCAACAAGTGTCCACCCGGAGGCGAAGCCACCATCGCAGCCCTTGCAGACCTTCTTGACGTAGAACCCATGCCGCTGGACAGCGAGCACGGGGAAGAAAAAACACGCACACTTGCTGTCATCAGAGAACCAGAATGCATCGGCTGCACCAAGTGCATTCAAGCGTGCCCTGTCGATGCGATTCTTGGTGCAGCCAAACAGATGCACACGGTCATTGCATCAGAATGTACCGGTTGCGAGCTCTGCGTAGAACCTTGCCCCGTAGACTGCATCGACATGATTCCAATTCAAACCACTTCGAAAAGCTGGAGCTGGCAGCTACCCACTGCGCCTGAAAACCTGATCATTTCAGATGCAGGAAGAGGGGAAGTTGCATGACTCAAAAAATTTGGGATATTCCCGGCGGTGTACACCCACCTCAACGAAAGAAACTCTCTGACCATCAAGCCATTCGTAAAGCACCTTTACCAAAACGCTTGATACTGCCTCTGCAACAACATATTGGCGCTCCCGCAATGCCTCTGGTTAACCCTGGAGACAAAGTACTGAAAGGGCAAAAAATTGCAGATGCTGACGGTTTCGTCAGTCTGCCCCTTCACGCCCCAAGCTCGGGTACCGTGGTCGAAATCACTGCGCATGCCATTCCTCACCCTTCAGGAATGGCTGAACCATGCATTGTCATAGAAACAGACGGGGATGATCGCTGGTGCGCTTTGGACGCGGTCGAAAACTTTCGCTCAATTGAGTCAGAGGATCTGGTAAACCGTATACGTGATGCAGGCATCGCAGGACTTGGTGGCGCCGGTTTTCCTTCCGCCGTAAAGCTGCGAGCCCGACCAGAGCAGGAAATCAACACACTTATAATTAATGGTACCGAGTGCGAACCCTATATAACTGCCGACGATCTTCTCATGCAAGAACACAGTGAAAAGATAATCACCGGCATTGAGATCCTTTGCAAAATTGTCACACCTTCGGAAGTCTTGATTGGCGTAGAAGACAACAAGCCCCAAGCCATCCAACAGTTACAGCAAGCTATAAAATCCAGATCGCTAAATTTTGACGTAGTCCCCCTGCCGACTAAATATCCATCCGGTGGCGAAAAACAGCTTATACAGATTTTAACCGGCAAAGAAGTACCCAGCGGTGAATTACCAGCGGATCTGGGCATCGTCTGTCAAAACGTTGGAACCGTCAAAGCAATTCACGACGCCATAATCACAGGCAAGCCATTAATATCCAGAATCACCACACTTACCGGCGAAGCGCTTGCAGAACCTGGAAACGTGGATGTGCTGATCGGCACCCCGATTGACGACTTATTAACCTTTGCCGGTGCTGAACCTAACAAAATTCAACGGCTGATCATCGGCGGCCCTATGATGGGCTACACCTTACATGACATAGCATCGCCAATTGTAAAAACAGTCAACTGCGTCATTGCCAGTACGGCTGAAGAGCTCCCCTCTCCGGCTCCAGCACAAGCCTGTATTCGCTGTGGAGCATGCTCTGAAGTCTGCCCGGTCAACTTATTACCACAACAACTCTATTGGCATTCGCGAGCCAAGGATTATAGCCAACTAAAACATCACAACCTGTTCGATTGTATTGAGTGTGGTGCATGCTTTTATAGCTGCCCAAGCCACATTCCGCTGGTACAATACTACCGGGCATCGAAAGCCGATATCCGGGCCCACGAAGCGATGCAACAAAAAGCAGAATATTCGAAAATACGCTTCGAAGCCCGAGAAGCCCGCTTACAACAGATAGAAGACGAGAAAGCGGCCAAACGCAAAGCGAACGCCGAACGGGCAGCGAAATTAAAAGCATCCAAAGAAAGTGCGGCGCTTAAAAACGATAGCGAAGCACCACCCAACGATGCCAAAACTGAAATTGATGCGGCGGTAGCACGCAGCCGAAAAATAAAAGATGTTTCCGAAGATCAAGCATTATCAACAGAGGAAAAAGCGTTAAAAATTCAACGCTCAATGGTCAATGCACAGCTCAAAAAACTGCAACGTCAGTGTGCAAACTGCCCGGCCGATGAGCAAGAAAAACTTGAACGCGATATAGAACGACTTAATCAGCAACTGCTGAAATTATCTCCCGATAATTCCCCCTCTGCAGCGACTCCCATTACTCCAGCCACGCTAAAAATAGATAAAGAGAACAACATAAAGCACGCGATGGCAAAAGCTGCTGTGAAAAAGACACGACGTGCACTGGCAAAAATTGATAGTGAAAGTAATGAAGCGGTATCGCTTCGTAGCGAACTGGAATCACAGGAAACAAAACTCAAGCAACTGGAAATAACTTTGGCCGTTGGTCATGCTCCTCCAACGACAAAACAGGGTACCGCTGCTGATGAAGATAAAACCCTGATCACCAAACTTGGCGGTGAAGAGAAAAAATTAAAAATTGCTGCAGCCATAGCCAATGCTGCCCTTAGGAAAGCAGAGCGAGCCTACGCCGATGCGGCAGAAAACCAAACAGCTGAAACGGATCTACGCGCAGCTGAAGTTGAAAAGTGCAAGCAGATTGTGACCGAAGCCAACAAGAATCTGGCAAACATCAGTGCACCTGCAGACGCCCCCACTGCACCGTCATCAAACGCCTCTAATAAAGTGGAGCAGGAACCAGAACAGGGAAAATTTCAGGAAAAAAACTCTTCTGATGAATTAAAAAAACTGAAAATCCTCCACGCTATGGCTAACGCAGCTGTCAAAAAAGCACAGCGTGCTGCAGAGCCCACAACGCAGGGTGATCCGGGGCAACAACGCTCTATAGTAGAGGCCCGGAAAAAACTGGATGCCGCCACTAAAGCCTTAAATGATTTTACTGCCGATAAGCCGGTGGAAGGATAAGCGGAATATGTCACTGCTTAATGTGAGTTCTCCACACAGTCACGGTCCAGGATCAACCGCCCGCTTGATGAAACTTGTCATTCTAGCGACGGTGCCCGGGGCCATAACGCTATGTCTATTTTTTGGCTGGGGAACCCTCATCAACTTGATTTGGGCTGGATTGGTTGCCATCACCTGCGAAGCTTTAGTGCTAAAACTGCGCAATCGACCCGTAGCCTTCTATCTTGGTGATTATAGCGCTCTACTCTCCGCAGTTCTCCTCGCTCTGGCAATACCGCCCCTGGCACCCTGGTGGATAACCCTGATTGGCGTTTCGTTTGCGATCATTATTGGCAAGCAACTCTATGGTGGAATGGGTTATAACCCCTTCAATCCTGCCATGCTTGGGTATGTTTTATTGCTGATCTCATTTCCGGCGCAGATGACAGCATGGGCAGCTCCGACAGGTATCGACGGAGTGAGTGGTGTGCAGGGGTTTGCACAAGCATTCAACTCCATTTTCCCTATTTTCGGCAATGTCCTGGAGATCGATGCCTACACTCTGGCAACGCCTCTGGATGTTATGCGAGAAAATAAAGGCCTTACCATCGATGAGTTGTGGGCAAGCAACCCCATATTCTGGGGCGTAGGCGGCAGAGGATGGATTTGGGTGAATTTAGCGTTTTTAGCCGGAGGGTTATTCCTCCTGTATCGCCGTGTATTTACCTGGCATACGCCAGTAGCCATGCTCGGTAGCTTGACGTTAATGAGTATTATCTTTTATGGAGGTGATGGTTCTACCGGCAATGGTTCTACGGCGTTCCACTTGCTCAGCGGCGCCACCATGCTGGGAGCATTCTTCATCGCTACCGACCCTGTTACCTCTGCGGTTAGTAATCGTGGACGCCTCATCTACGGGGCGGGAATCGGCATGATCATATATATCATTCGCTGCTGGGGGGGGTATCCCGATGGCGTAGCCTTCGCGGTATTATTAATGAATATGGCGGCACCAACGATCGACTATTACACCCAACCTCGTACCTACGGACACAAAAAACCCAAGAAGGGTCTGGCTAAACAGGACTGATGAATGAGCACGCTCAAACAATCCATTGTCAGCAATAGTCTTTCATTAGGCATTTTCTCTATTATTACGGTCGGATTAATTTCCCTCATTTTCGTAATGACCGAAACTCGTATTGCCCAGCAGGTTCAAAAATTCGAACTCAAAGCACTCAACGAAATTGTTCCCGCCGATCAACATGACCGAAGCCTCCTTGATAGCGCAATCATGGTTGAGAATATGCCGTTACTCGGATTAGACAGTCAACAGAAAGCCTATGTTGCCTTCAAACAGGGGCAAGCCATTGGTGCAATTCTGCCAGTGCGCGCTCCGGATGGTTACAATGGACGGATCAGTCTGCTGGTGGGTATCCGTCATAACGGAGATATTGCAGCCGTCCGCGTTATCACCCATAAAGAAACACCGGGGCTAGGTGACGGTATCGATACCAAAATATCATCCTGGATAGATCAGTTTGCTGGTCGCTCTTTGCAAAACACTCCAGAACAAGACTGGACGGTGAAAAAGGATGGTGGTCAATTTGATCAATTCACTGGGGCCACTATTACACCCAGAGCCGTGACCAAAGCTGTTCACCGGGCCTTGATCTATTTCCATGATCATCGTGAGCAGCTCTACGATGAGGCACGGGCACAACTGTCTGCCCCTTCTCCAGCGGAGGAGATCTAATGTCTACCAGCAATTATAAAGAAATCACCCTGAACGGGTTATGGCATAACAACCCGGCACTCGTTCAACTGTTAGGCCTCTGCCCTCTTTTGGGCGTATCCAACTCAGTCGTTAACGCCCTCGGTTTAGGTATTGCCACAATTTTCGTGATGACTGGATCCAACATCGCTGTGTCATTGATCCGCAAAAAAACCAACGACGCTATTCGCCTACCAGCTTTCGTCATGATCATCGCATCACTCACTACCTGCGTAGAGCTGTTGATGCAGGCTTATACCTATGAGCTATACCAGATTCTGGGAATATTCATTCCACTGATCGTGACCAATTGCGCCATCCTCGGCAGAGCAGAAGCTTATGCTGCAAAAAATCCGGTTCTACCTTCGGCCCTAGACGGTTTTATGATGGGCTGTGGTTTTGCGTTAGTTTTGTTTTTACTGGGGGCATTACGAGAGATTATCGGCAAAGGAACCCTGTTCTCAGGCCTGGACTTATTGGTGGGGCCAATGGCTGCAACCTGGGAAATTGTGGTGTTTGCAGATTACCAAAAATTCCTGTTTGCCATTTTGCCGCCTGGAGCTTTCGTCATCATGGGCTTTATTATCGCCCTTAAAAACTTGATCGACGCTCACCTCAAAACACGAGCCGCTAAAGCTGATGTGAATACTGCAGCACAAGCAGCTTCCGATACCCTTCCAAATTCAGGCGTTTAACGAATGAACAAAACGAAACGCCATGAGATATTTAATCGTTGGAGAGAACAAAACCCAAACCCTGAAACCGAACTAAACTACAGTTCGGCCTTTGAGTTGTTAGCGGCGGTGTTATTGTCTGCACAAGCAACGGATGTTGGGGTGAATAAAGCTACAGCAAAGCTGTTCCCTGCCGCCAACACTCCGCAAACGATCTATGCATTGGGAGTTGATGGACTCAAAGAGTACATCAAAACTATCGGGCTATTTAACAGCAAAGCAGAAAACCTGATTAAAACCTGCAAGATTCTAATCGACCAACACAACAGCGAAATCCCACAAACCCGTGAAGCGCTTGAAGCGCTTCCAGGCGTCGGAAGGAAAACAGCCAACGTCGTTCTCAATACTGCATTCCGCCAGGTTGCCATGGCAGTAGATACTCATATTTTCCGCGTAGCAAATCGTACCCGGATAGCTCCAGGTAAAAATGTACTGGAAGTTGAACAACGCTTACTTCGCCTAGTGCCGGAAGAGTTCCTGCTGGACGCACACCACTGGCTGATATTACATGGACGCTATACCTGTAAAGCAAGAAAGCCCCAGTGCGAATCTTGCCTTATTGAAGACCTGTGTGAATATCGTCAGAAAACAACTGACTTTTAATCTAACCAAATTGATATCAAACAGGCCGATTAACTAATTATTTAGATTGATTTACGCACCAAAACTGATGATAAATCAGGCGCTGGCTTCGCAGTAATATTGGTCATGATAGATCCTCTCAATCCTCGCCAAACCATTATCAAAAGCGAGATCATAGTGCTCCTCTTGCTGCCAGTAGAGAAACACCACCCCTAAACGAAAACCATCACCACTACGCTGGCAATTAACTACCTGAGCGGCGACATTATCGAGAGAAATATAGGGACCCTGGAAGTTAAGGTAGACACGATTCCCCACTTTGTAGGGAGTATTGCAGACGACCGCTACGCCATAACGATTGAAATCGACACCATTGGCTATTTTCCATTCACTAGCAATTGAAAAAATAGAGCGTTGGCGCATCTTGATACCCAGATTCGGTATCGGAAAACGCTCCTTCATGCGACGGTCTTGTTGCCCGCTATAATTATATTTTGAAGCCATATCCCTAGCTCTCAACGACGGTGTTCCCTTATAACCTCACTCTATCACATCTCCCACGACCTATGGCAAGTCACACTGCATAATCAAAGCGCTTTTGCTAGAATGCACGACCGGTACATAACAGCTAGCCCACAAGAAGAACCAAACTATGTCTGACCTTTCTCCGACCCTGCAATTCGCTATGGATTTGCTGCGCCGACCTTCAGTGACTCCGGAAGATGCTGAATGCCAAGAGATGATTATCTCTCGCCTTGAACCCCTGGGTTTTAAGGTAGAACGCTTACGATTTGGAGAGGTCGATAATATCTGGCTACGCCGTGGGACTGAGGGACCAGTATTTGCATTCGCTGGCCACACCGATGTCGTCCCCACTGGCCCATTAGAGCAATGGCACACCAACCCATTCCAACCAGAGATACACGATGGCAATCTTTATGGACGTGGCGCAGCCGACATGAAGGGTAGCCTCGCAGCATTTATAACTGCGTGCGAACGTTTCGTGCAGCTTCACCCTGACCACAAAGGTTCCATCGCGCTGCTGATTACCGCAGACGAAGAGGGTCCAGCAATCAATGGCACGCAAAAAGTCGTTGAGCACCTGCAACAACGCAACGAACACATAGACTGGTGCCTTGTTGGTGAACCTTCCAGCACCGATCAGCTGGGTGATGTTGTCAAAAATGGTCGTCGTGGATCACTAGGCGCCGATCTTTGGATCAAAGGCGTACAGGGCCATGTCGCATATCCTCACCTGGCGAAGAACCCAATCCATCATGGCCTGGCGTTTCTACAAGAAATAGCCACTACCGAATGGGATCAAGGCAACGATTTCTTCCCACCGACCAGCTTTCAAATATCCAACATCCAAAGCGGCACTGGAGCGACGAACGTTATCCCGGGTGAAGCTCATATCATGTTTAACTTTCGTTTTTCAACCGAAACCACAGACACTGAACTCAGATCCCATGTCGAGGCGCTTCTCGATAAACACGGCCTTGACTATGAAATTAAGTGGCGACTGTTTGGCCTGCCATTCCTGACCAGCTCCGGTAAATTAATCGATGCAACGGTAAACGCTATTCGTGATGTCATGAAGATCGAAACCCAACTATCAACTTCTGGCGGCACTTCCGATGGGCGCTATATTGCCCCTACAGGGACCGAAGTGATTGAGCTCGGCCCCTGCAATGCCACAATACACAAAGTGAATGAATGCGTACGTGCCAGCGACCTTGATCATCTCAGCAACGTCTACCAAAAACTACTGCATAACCTGCTTCTTGATGGAGCTCCAGATATAAATGCCTGAAACGTCGAACAAAAGCTGGCAGTGTCCTCACTGCCGCTTGCCACTACGCAAACAGCAACAGCAGTGGCTGTGCGCACAGAATCATAGTTTTGACTGTGCTCGACAAGGGTACGTTAATCTATTACCAAGCCACAAAAAACACAGCAAACAGCCTGGCGATAATGCTGAAATGGTTCAAGCTCGTAGCCGCTTTCTTGATGCCGGCTTTTACCTCCCCCTTCGTCAACAGCTATGCACTATCTCAAAGCAGTATCTGACGGATGCCAAGGGTGCATGGCTTGACGCTGGCTGCGGTGAGGGGTGGTATACATCAGCTATTGCCCAATCAATTGCACAGCTGACAGCATTCGCATTTGATATATCCAAACCGGCGATCAACGCATGCTGCAAACGTAACTCCAGCATAAATGACACCGGCTTCGTTAGTACCGACATGAACAATACAGCCATGGACAGCACTGTCAGGGCTAGTTCTACTGCTTTAGATAGTAAAAGTACTGACGATGAATTGGTGAGTAATGGCTCTGTTGAATGGGCCGTGGCCAGCGTTGCCGATATCCCTCTCTTAGAAAACTCTCAAACCATGATTCTGAGTATATTCTCTCGTATTGATTGGCCAGAGTTTGCCCGTGTTTTACAAGATAACGGGATTGTTATCAGTGTTTCACCCGGAAGCGATCACCTGATCGAATTACGGCAAGCCATCTATAACGATGTTCGCCCTTATCAGGTGGATAAAACCCTGAATGAATTACCGGACTATATTGAGCCAATCGAGCTACAGCGCTGTCATTTCGAAATAAAGCTAAAAAGCCCTTCTGAAATTCACGACCTTCTTGCTATGACGCCTCACTATTGGAATATATCGCCACAACAACGTGAGCAGCTATCCGAAAGAATGCATCTCACTACCCGGGTCGATTTTCGCATTCAAATTTTCCGTCACAAGCCCTCTTTCCCAACATCCGGGATTTGGAAAAACCTCAGCAATAAGGGCAACGTCTCAAAATAGCATCTGCTGGCTATTTTGAGACTTTTTCTTGTCAATGCTTTTTCCTGCTTTCTATCAAGGGCAGCACTATACTCTATACTGGTAAAGAATTATGTTATTTCATCTTCATCTTATGCTTGGTCAAGCACAATTGAGTTGGACATAATCGATACATCTGTTTAACCAAACAGAGCATTTCTCACAATTTTTCCTGTAACCAATAGAGTAGATAACGATGCTACAACCTGATATTGAAATTTATATCCAGGACGCCGGACTCAAAGCAATCAAGGACTGGTTAACTGGATGCTTTGATTCGTTTGAAGAGGGTCAGCACCGTGGCAATATCTATAACTTTCAGGTGTTCAGCAATGGTCATGCGATTCCTGTAATGGTTGTTGAAAAAGCGGCAGGGAAGCATTTCACCAGCGTGTGGTTTGACTCCAGTGAAACCCCCTGGAACGACGATGTGAGCTGTGCACGCGATACAAACCAGAAAATAAATAAGACCATTCGTTGTAATGGGGGGTTTTGGCAAGATGGCAATTCTGATGAAAATAGATGGTTAGAGGTTAATCATGAAGGTGAACAAACCATTCAATGGCCAGATAACAGCGCTTAAAACTCCCGGGAAGTTATATGATTCTCATTAATAATCATCCGATCATCACGCTAAAACCGTATGATTATCCAACTAGCACTCTATTAAATATGTTCGCATTAATTTCCTATGAAACAACTTGTTAACTCAGCCTTCATCATTAATTTACTGAGAAAGATCATCAGCCTATGGGTGCGCCCTACTGTTGATGGTCTGGATAACCTTCAGGATCTCGATGCAAATACTCCCGTCTGTTATGTTCTGTCTCAACATTCTCTGAGCGATCTATTAATACTCGAGCAACAATGCAAGAAAGCCAGGTTGCCGCGCGCCTACTGCGAAATGCCCCTTGAGGATGGCCATGAAAATCACGCATTTTTTTCTTTATCCCAGCATCATGGGTTAATACTCCAGCGAGAACGGAAGTTAACTGCGGACCGCCTCGAACGTTTGCTGAAATGGGTAGAAGCTGAAGATGGCCGTGATGTTAAATTAATTCCTGTAAGCTTTTTCTGGGGCCGCGCACCCGATAAAGAAGATTCTGCCCTGAAATTACTGTTTGCCTATAACTACAGCGTAGGAGGAAGGTTTCGCAAATTCTTTACTACCTTGTTATTGGGTAGACAGACACGGTTACACTTCAACCAACCGATGTCGCTTAGAGAGCTTGTTGACGAAGGACTCGAGCACCAACGCACCACTCGTAAAGTTCACCGTATTCTTCGCGTTCATTTCAGACAGCAACGCGCTTCCGTTGTGGGTCCAGATTTGTCTCACCGCCGCACCTTGGTAAACGGCCTGATTCAAACACCTGTTGTGCAAGCCGCAATTGCTGAAGAGATCGCCGCTAGCGGCCTCGAGGAGTATCAAATAGAAGGGCGTGCCCGCCACTACGCCAATGAAATTGCTTCTGATTACACAACGTCAGCCATTCACTTTGTGGAAACCTTACTCGGCTGGTTCTGGAATAAGATTTATCAGGGCATCGAACTTAACAATCTGGATGTAGTTAAAGATTATTCTAAACGCCAGCACACCTTAATCTATGTTCCCTGCCATCGTAGTCACATAGATTATCTGGTGGTTTCCTATCTACTGCACCACAACGGACTAACTCCACCGCATATAGCGGCCGGAATTAATCTTAATATGCCACTTGTCGGCGGCTTATTAAGAAGGTGCGGGGCGTTTTTTATGCGCCGAAGTTTCCGCGACAACGCCCTTTACACTACCGTATTCAATGAATACCTTCATACGTTATTCACTCGAGGATTCCCGGTTGAATACTTTGTGGAGGGTGGACGCAGCCGTACAGGACGAACCCTGAAACCCAAAACCGGGATGCTGGCCATTACCCTGAGCAGCTTTTTACGTGATCATCGGCGGCCGATTACCTTCATCCCTGTATATATTGGCTACGAAAGACTGCTTGAGGGCAATACCTATCTTGGAGAGCTGAAAGGTAAAAACAAAAAGAAAGAATCTCCACTGGATATCATCCGTACACTTGCAAGCCTTAAAAACTCTTTCGGAAAGGTGCGAGTAAACTTTGGCGAGCCGCTCGAGTTGAAAAAATTCCTAGACAAACAAAGCCCTGACTGGGAAAGCAACGCAGCACAACTTCCCGAAGAGCGATCAGCATGGCTGTCACAAACCTCAGGTACATTAGCAACCCGTATTGCGAGCCATATTAATGGTGCGGCTGCCATAAATCCCGTCAATCTGGTGGCTATGGTTCTATTATCTACCCGTAACCAGGCGCTTGGCGAAGAAGCATTAATTGCCCAGCTTGATAGCTACAATCGCTTACTCGAACAGGTTCCCTATGCGCCACATGTAACTCGCCCCGATATCAGCGCAAGAGAACTTATCGCCCACGTTGAAAAGCTAGACCTCATCCAGAGGCGAACAGATTCTTTAGGTGACATCATCTATCTTGAAGGCGACAGCGCAGTTCTAATGACTTACTACCGCAATAACATACTGCACCTGTTTGCTATTCCATCATTGCTGGCTAACTATTTTGTGAATAAATATCGAGCTACAAAACAAGAGTTAGTAGATTTTGCATCATTACTTTACCCCTACCTAAGCGCTGAATTATTTCTCCACTACGATGAGCAACAGATATCAGACCTGGTTGTCAGCTGGCTTGACGCCATGGTGGAACAGGGCTTATTGATCTCTAACAATGACATCTACTCAAAACCAGACAGCGGCTCAACTGAATTTGTTGTCCTGAATTTACTTGCGCGCTGCATTGTACAAACCCTGGAACGATTTTATATCGCCACCAGTTTATTGAGTGATAACCAACAAGCGATGACTGCCGAAGAACTTGAGAATAAATGTCGAGATCTGGCACAACGTTTATCAATTATTAACGGTTTAAACGCTCCTGAGTTTTTCGATAAATCTCTGTTCAAAAACTTTATCGCTACCCTGCAACAGCGCAGCCTGGTAACAAGCCAGGAAGGTGGTACGCTTTCATGCAGCGACCAGCTCCACAAGGTGACTTCTCAAGCTCGGCAAATACTGTCTGCAGATGTTCGCCACAGCATTGTTCAGGTGACGCGGGGAAACCAATAACAAGGCCCTGTGCCACCGTCTCCTCCAGCTACCCGAATAGTTGGGATAAGAGAGGCGAGACCGGCGCTTACATCATGCGTTCACAGAAGAAGGTAATGCCTCTTTGACATAGAGATCAAACCGTCCTGACTTACCTTCCAAAGAGTACTGAGGCTTGCGGTCAGCGAGCCAGGGGGCATTGCGTGGCCGCTTGACGATTACTCGATACCGTGCGACCTGCCGCGCCAAAGGCAACAACTCATCAGCATCATTATCATTGCCGATCAGTTCGCGAAAAATGCGCATCTCCTTTTTAACCAGCGCAGATTTAGTTCTATGAGGAAACATGGGATCAAGATAAACAATATCTACCCTTTCTCCCGTTTCTTGCATGGCCATTAAATGCTCGTGCGCACTGATACAGTAATCACTCATTCGGGAGACAATAACAGCAACTTCAGGATCATTTTCAGCGCGCAGAAGGCCATCATGCAACAAGCAATGAATTACCGGCGAACGCTCTAACAACTGGACTTCACAACCCTGAGTTGCCAACACAAAGGCATCACGCCCTAGCCCAGCAGTAGCATCTAGCACTGATGGACGATATGCCCCCTTAAGACCAAGCGCTTTTACCACCGCCTGACTCTTACCACCACCATACTTACGCCGATGATCAGCAGCGCCGCTAACAAAATCTACACGGACCGCTCCAGGCGACCCCTTACCCAGTTGCTGCATCGACCAACCCTGAATACCAAGTATCAGGGCCGCCTTGACCTCTGAGAGATCACTAACCGATTCTACCGCTCTAAATGGAACACTCAGACTATCAGCCGTCCTCCGGGCAGGCTCAGTCAAACTCGAGTGTTCAGCGATAACAACCAATTCCATAGACATGATAACCCTATAAATATTCTGACGGATATTGTTCAGCACTATATGTTACACGAGCAAAGATTCTTCGAAAAAGGTATCTAGCATCGAAGGCATTGCCTTGGTTTTCTATAATACTTGCCTGGTGCAGCCACACTACAAACAGCAAACTTAATATTTCCGGATTCTACGCGCTCTTCCGGGACTTTAACCTCCAACCTGAATGCCAAACTGAACCTATCAAGAATTCTAAGTAAGGCATACACCTTAAGCAGCTATATTGGTGAAGCACTTTTAATTGGAGTAGTCCGTGAAAATCGCTAAGTCGGAGGCCAAGCGGTCTTAGGAAGACAAGAC
>JAUXFT010000167.1 GCA_030622755.1 Aestuariirhabdus sp.
CACTGATCGATCCGGCCGATTATCAGCTGGAACCCATAGTGCAAGCTGCTGCCCCTGCGGCCGGCATAGGTATGACAAAAGCGAAGGTCGATCCAGCTTCAAATGAAAGATCGACAGAAGAACTGTTTCGACCGGTTAAAAGTGGGGATACCTTATCCTCTATTGCTGCATTATATCGCCCATCTGATGTGTCTATCCAACAGGCCTGGATAGCGTTTTACCGACTTAATCAGGATGCTTTTCCAGATTCAAACCTGAATAATATCGAAAAAGGTGCGCGCCTGAGAATTCCGAATGATGCACAAATGAGAGCGATATCTCAGGCGGAAGCGACCAGAGAAGTGAAAAAGCTTTCTCGGCCCCTGAGTACCGCTGAGCCCAAAGAATCTGCCGTTGTAGCCGAGCCACCTGTGCAAAAGCCCAAACCGGCAACGCTGGTGGTGGGCGGTAATACGGAACCTGACGAGGTCGCGGAAGTATCGACGGAAGCAACCCAGATTAATGAATCTGTCACACAGGACATTGCTGCCTTGAGTGACCTTGAAGGTTACGATCAACTTGCATCAATCGTAACTGAACTGGGTTCATTTACGCAAACTATTAAGCAGGAGATCAAAGAGTCGCGCGATCGCGATTCACTACTTAAGGAAGAACTGATCGCAACACGTGGCGAAAACAGAGTCCTGACAGGTCGAATGGCTCGCCTCGAAGCACAACTTGACAGAATGAGCCAGTTGCTTGAATTGCAAAGCAATGCGCTGGAAGCGATTAATAGCAACCTTGGAGGGAGTCAGGAAACGCCCGCACCCGGACTGACGCTCAACCAGCTAGAATCGGCAGAACCTGTTGTACCAGCCGCGGTGCCGGAAGTCGTAGAAGTCGCACCCGTGACGCCCGCTACCCAGGGCGATGACACTGCCAAAACATATTACGAGCAACTACTAGATGCTGCTATCTCTGATGCTCCGGAAGAGGACGTCAATTATATTGAGGAAGTCCTCGAGCAATCGTCAACGTCCATTGGTCAGAAAGATGACAACCCGGTTACGCCCGAAATGGAGGCCAAAGCTGCGGCTAAAAAACCTGCTAGCCCGACTATCTCGGCCGATCAGGAGACGGCAAGCATGTTAGCGAATGTCAGAGCATCACTAGACGACGCAGCAGATTCATCAGGCAGCATGGCAGCACCTGACACCCTAAAAACAGAAGTAAATATTGCGAGCCAGGATAGTGCTTATATCGATGCCTTAAATGCTGAGGATCGCAGCCAAATTCAGAAAAGTGAAGCACGCATCGCCGAACTACAAACACAGCTACAGGCCAAAATTGACGCCTCAGAAGAAACGGCTGTTGATACTTCAACCTCACCAACCAGTGCCGTTTCCAAGCCAGAAGCAAGCGAAGCAGGAATTGAGAAAACCGAGATAGCAGCGAATGATGAAGCGGCAACAGACCTGGCGGTTTCTATCGCAGATCAGGCCAAAGGCGGGTTAAACACGCTGACGTCCATGACAAGCAGCGTATCTCAGGATACCTGGCGCCTGATTGGCGGCATCGGCGCGGCAGTGATCGGTTTTATGGTGCTGCTTGGCCTTCGCCGTCGCAAAGATGGGAGCAAGATAAAGGAAAAAGAAGAGCCCCTAAACAGCGCGTTTTCCGAGAGTACTACACCTGACGTGGCAGATATCGCTACTAAGAGCATGCAGCACGAACCCGAGGAAGATGAAGATCTTGAAGAAGAATTACATGGTTCATCTTTATTCGATTTAAGTGATGAGTCATTCATGGCCAGCGAAGCAATTCAGGATGATTCTTCCTTATTTTCAATGGACGATAATGATGATTTTGACTCTCTGACTGACATGGATTCAACCCAGATTGGGTCACCATCAGCAATCACGCAGGTTGTTGACGTTGATCCAATTGCTGAGGCGGATGTATATCTGGCTTACGATAGGAAGGAACAGGCCATCGAAGTACTCGAACAGGCTCTGTCGAGCGACCCAAATCAAAGCGCAGTGGTGATTAAGTTACTCGGTTTATATCAGGCAAGTGAGAACATAGAGGGTTTCACCCGTTTGTTTGAATCATCTGCTGAACATGTCGAAAATGATAGTGACTGGAATAAAATTAAACTGATGGCGCAGGAGTTCGTACCCGGGCATCAAATGCTGGTGGATGATTTCGATAGTTCCATTCCTGTATTGCTGGACGAGGTCAAGGAAGAAACTGAAGAAACGGATAGTGTTGAGCCTGATGCGGAAGTTGAAACCCCGGTCAAATCAAAACTATCAATGGCAAGCGAAACTGAAGATTTAGACGACTTACAGGACGATGATTTTGCCGATCTGGAGCCTGATCTTGAATCGGCAGCCAAAGAGGATGCTGACGAAGAAGCGGCTTTACTTGACGCATTTAGTGATAATGAAAGCCTGGATCTTTCAGCGGATTCAGACTCAGCTTTGCAACTGGAAGAAGAGCTTGATGACGCGGTGGCAGAGGTCAATCAGCATGAACCGGATACAGCATTGGCCCTGGCAAAGGCTTATATCGAACTGGGTGAAGAAGATATAGCCAGGGATTTCCTGCTGGACGTCATTAATGCCGGTAGCGCTGATCTGAAATCTGAAGCTGAAGAGATGCTCGCTTCACTGGGATAGGAATACCTATAGCTTAAAGCGTTGTTTTTGAAAACAATGTATCCAGATAGGGGATATCCCAGTATAAAAGCACAAGTAAAACGCCCATACACAGCATCGCATAAGCGACAAACCCCCTCTCTTTATATAATTTTTCAGGATACTGTACCGGGCTATCTTCAAGAAAAGCCAGGTGCATATACCAGGCGATAAAACCGGCAATCAAAGGGATGCCTAAAATAAATTCTACGCGATAACGAATTAGAAAAATTCCAAAAAACAGACCGAAAGCGGCGACATAATAGACCGCGCTAATCATCAGGCGTTCAGCAGTATAGTACCTGAAGGATGCACGATAATTCGCGGCAGCAATATGGTCTCCAATGCGTTGGAATTCAGCATAACGTTTAAGGGTCATAAAAAAAGCGCCAATCATCCAGTAGGCGAAGATCAGGGACAGAGGAGGCCATAAAGTAATCCCGGTCAAAAACCAGCCTAACAGTAGCCGCAGCGGGTTATTGACGGATTCGGACAACACATCCAGATAAGGCTTATCTTTGCTGCGAACAGGGGGTATATTGTACAGACACCCCATCACCCACAGGGCCAATGCACTTAGAAAAAACGGGGTGCCCAGGGAATATGCCAATGCCAACCCCAACCCGGCAAGGAGCAGCCACTCCAGGTAAGCCCAGCGAATAATCACTTCACCGGAGGGTACTGGTCGATATTTTTTTACCGGGTGCAGGCGATCAAAATCTGCATCCAGTACTTCATTAAGTACATAATTGCTGGAAGCTACCAGCCCGGCCGAAAGAAATCCGATGATGATTGGCCAGATGAGGCCTACGCCTATCAGTGCTGGATCAATGTAGCATGCCACCAGTATGCCGGGCACCATGAAAATATTTTTAAACCAGTGGTCAAATCGAGCAATTTTTATATAGGGAACTAAATTTACGAGCATTACATAAGAGGAGGACAAATTTGAGGGGCTATTATATCAACACAATGTAATTGCGCATCAGTCTATTAATCTATTAGTCGTCAGATATCGCTAACAAGGTATTTCTAATAGAATAGCGATGATAAAATACACGCCACAAATTTCCCTTCAATATGCAGTTTAGCAACAAATATTAAGTGTCATCTATTCACCTTACAACTGAACGCCTGTGGGACATTGTCATGTTCTATATGCTATCCGCTGTATTCTTCGGCTCGTTGCTCGTCTCAATAGCCTACGTAGTAGGCCATTTTATTACTGTACGCTGGATTGTTTCTCAAAAACCGACGCGTGTACTTGCGTTATTGAGCAAAATTAGCCGCGCGGAAAGAGTTAAGCAATCAGAGCTTTGCGAACGGATTCGTTATGGGAAGCCTCGCTATCATACCATCGTAGTATGGGCGCGATCAGCTTCATTAAGGATGCTGGCACGTATTACCGCCTGCCTAGTAGTAAGGGACACTCGGGAAATAATACGCTATACAACCTCTGGGGAACTCAATGATTACCTGGTATTGAACCGTATTGACTACCTTGCGGAAAAAACGCCTTCATTCCCATTTCTTTTCCTATCATTTTGAACACAACCCATTGAATGTCAATGCCTGACCGCCAGACCATTCCTCTGTATGTAGACCTGGATGGTACGTTAATCTATTCAGACTGCCTGTATGAATCTTTCCTGCGACTGTTCAGGATAAACCCGTTTGCTATTTTCATGGCAATCTACTGGTTGATGAAAGGCGGGCGTCAATATATGAAAGCGCAGATTGCCGAGCGCGCGGAAATCGACATTCTTACCCTTCCTTACAATGAACCGTTGATTGAATGGCTCGCGCAGGAAAAATCTCGGGGCAGGGATATCATTCTGGCGACGGCGAGCCATCGAAAATATGCTGAAGCAATCGCTGCGCACCTGGGGCTATTCAACCGCGTACTTGCAAGTGACGAACATGTAAACCTTAAAGGTAAGCGTAAAGCACGTTGCCTGGTTGAAGAATCAGGCGAAAAAGGCTTTGATTACGCGGGTGATTCAAAAGCAGACCTTAAAGTTTGGGCTGTTGCGCATGCAGCAATCATTGTCAGCAATTCGGAGGAACTGATCCGATCAGCCAGTGCGCTCACCCACATCGAGCGTATTTTCCCCAGCACGCAAAGTGGATTTTCCCTGGCGGCGCTCAGGCCACATCAATGGTTAAAAAACGTACTTTTATTTGTGCCGCTTTTAACCTCTCACACCTTTTTCAATGAAAGTGTTCTGCTGACTGCGCTGGCAGCCTTCATATCCATGAGCATGTGTGCGTCCAGTGTTTACATACTAAATGACCTGCTGGATCTGGAGGAGGACAGACTACATCAGCACAAACAAAACCGCCCATTTGCAGCGGGTAAAGCCAGTATTGTGGGTGGTATCATCACGCTCATTGGCCTGCTTGTGGGAGGATTTTCCATTGCAGCCTGGGTCGGCCCCGGTTTTATGTTTTGGCTAGGGGTTTACTATGCCCTGACGCTCGCTTATTCGCTCAAGTTAAAGAGAGTTAAAATTATCGATATTCTGGTGCTGGCCAGCCTGTATACCATTCGCATCATTGCCGGGGCAGCAGCCGTCAATGTTCCTCTCTCAGCCTGGCTGTTGACCTTTTCCATGCTTTTCTTTCTTAACCTGTCCCTGGTTAAACGCTATGCAGACCTGGTTTCCATGAAAGAAGCTGGCCTGTCGGGCCCCATACCCGGCAGACAATACGATATAAGGGATATTCGCCTCATTCAGTGGTTCGGTCTTCTAAGTGGGTGTCTGGCAGTAGTGGTGCTGGCGCTGTATGTTGCCAGTAGTGATGCGCTTGCCCTGTATGCTCATACCCAATGGCTCTGGTGGTTGATACCACTGGTTTTTTTATGGATATTCCGGGTATGGTGGGCCGCGCATAAAAATGAGATCCACAGCGATCCTGTTTTATTTGTGATAAAGGATCATTTTAGCCAGCTTATGCTGGGTTTTTTGATACTGCTGGTCGTGGTTGCCAAATAAAACGCCGTGCCTAAATAAGCCAACAACCAGCGTAGCGGCTTTTTCCAGTTAGATAGGATCCCTTAAAATGATCTCGCCCGACGCGGGACGTTCAAGCTGGCCGCTGGTTTCGAGCTTGCGCAACTCTCTGTACAAAGTTTCATGCGCCAACCCCAGCTTATAAGCCATGTCACGCAACGACATATTCACGATTATTTTTCCTGATGAATCTACCTGTGTCGCCAGGTATGCGAGAATTCGAGACTGTGCTGAACGAATATTTCGCAGTTCATGCAAGCCGCGTAGATCACGAATTTGCTGCGCGAACAAACGCATCACATCCCGGCTGATTTGGGCGTCGCTCAGAATTTTCTTTAGTGCTTCATCTCGATCTATGCATTGTATTTCGGAGGGTAAATCGGCAATTGCGCTGCAATGATACACCTCCGAAAAAAAGGATGCTTCTGCGATCATTTCACCCGCTGTTGCGACGTGCAAAACTACGTCCTCGCCATCAACAGGATGCCGAATCAACTTAACCCTACCATTCACTATAATGTGCATTCGTCGCACGCGAGCGCCCTGGTCGAATAAGCGATCTGCTTTATTCAACTGTACAGGTGTGGAGTCAAAACCCAGCCAGGTCCAGTCATTCATTAAATAGTAAGTACGTTAACAGGGTGTAGCCAATATCTAGCCGAGCATTAATTCCCGGGTTTTTTCAGGCGTAGCTCTATTATACAGCGAGCCGAATACGGCCGGTAGAGCTAGAACGATTCGAAGCTGCGTACTTCGCGGCAAAAGTGTTCGGTTAAAACAGATGTCCGGCGGCACGGGATAAAACATGTAATACGTGCACAGAAAATTCCTGAAATTATAGCGTACGGAAAAGACGCGTTTAAACTGCAAGGCAGCCTTAAACGTTTAAATGCACGCGTATTTCATCCATAATAGCGCCACCTTTGAATCCACTTAATTCCTTATGTTTATTGATGCCAGACAACTTGAGCAAGGCCATACTATTGATGCGGATATCTGCATTATTGGTGCGGGTGCAGCGGGCATCGCCATGGCGCGAGAATTCATTGGCGAATCAACCCGAGTGGCTCTGCTTGAGTCCGGCGGACTGGCTTTTGACGAAAAAAGCCAGTCCTTGTATGAAGGTGAAAACATCGGTTTGCCGTCGTTCGACGTAAACGTCAATCGCTTACGCTATTTTGGCGGCACCACCAATCATTGGGCCGGGCACTGTCGTCCCCTTGATGCGATTGATTTTGAGAAACGGAACTGGATACCCCATAGTGGCTGGCCCATCAGTCGGCGTGAGCTGGATCCTTATTATCTTCGCGCACAGCCAATCGTAGGGCTTGGCCCTTATGAATATGAAAACCTGAATTTTTGGCAAAGTGAACTCAACCTGCCGAGCCTGAAGCTCGATCACAAGCGGTTGAATACCGTGGTATACAACCAGAGCCCACCGACACGGTTTGGCCAGGCCTATCGTGAGGCGCTCGAAAAGGCCAGCAATATAGAGGTATACCTGAACGCCAATGTGTTGGAGATAGAGACTAATGATGAGGCTAGCAAAGTAACGGGCTTGAAGCTGGCGTGTATCGAAGGTCCAACATTCTCGGTCTCGGCAAAAATCTTTGTACTGGCAACAGGCGGTATGGAGAATGCGCGAATTTTACTATTATCCAATCGCGTTCAGGCGCGAGGTCTGGGTAATGATCA
>JAUXFT010000143.1 GCA_030622755.1 Aestuariirhabdus sp.
AATGCAACCTACGGCATTCTTGGTGATGGCCATACTGCAATCATAGAGATGGCTAGCGCTTCCGGCTTGCCATTGATAAAGCCTTCTGAACGTAACCCAATGCACACATCAACCTACGGCACCGGCGAACTGATTGTTGATGCCCTTGAGCGTGACTGCCAACATATCATTCTTGGCATTGGGGGTAGCGCTACCCATGACGCTGGTGCCGGAGCGATGGCAGCACTGGGAGTTTTACTGCTCGATGAATTTGGGGAGCCAATCTTACCTGGAGCAGAAGGGCTATTAAGCCTTGATCATATCTCCACACAGCAAGCTCACCCCAAACTCTCCAGGTGCAAAATCGATATTGCCTGTGATGTTGAAAACCCTCTTCTCGGTATTAACGGGGCAACCGCGGTATACGCCACACAAAAGGGGGCGACGGATGAGCAAATGCCTCAGCTCGAACAAGCACTTGAAAATTTCAGTCAGGTAGCCAGCAACGATTGCAATTACCCCATCGGGTTATTTTCAAACACCGGGGGTGGAGCCGCCGGGGGACTGGGAGCTGGATTGGCTGCATGCCTTAGTGCAACATTAAAACCAGGATTCGGCATCATTGCTGACACTTTGAAACTGGAAAACCAACTCGATAAGGAAAAATACGACCTCATCATAACCGGTGAAGGGGAGATCAATGAACAAACCCTGCAAGGCAAACTTCCGGTAGGAATAGCGAGATTGGCAGCTCAACGAAACATACCGGTAATTGCCATTGTAGGAAAACTAGGGTCTGGAGCAGAGCTTACCCACCAGGAAGGAATAACCAGCATATTCAGCATTATCGATGACGCTCAGGATCTTCAACGAGCAATGAAAAATGCACCTGAAATGCTGGATCGCTGTATCAGCCAGGTAATTCGTCTATGGGTTGCCTCAAAAGCTAAATACGAATAGCCAAGAGTTTTGAATATCATTCATTCTAACAAGCTCTAATATGCTTGCAGCCTTGAACTTTCTTTATCTGACCAAACACCTTGGTCGGATAAATGATACTAGAGTCTGTCTGACTTAGGTTCTGTTACGAGAGAAAGCCCGGTTTGAGGCAATTTTTAGACTCTTTTGAGGTGAATAGTCATTCTGTTAAACACTCTATTCAACACTCTATTCAACAAAAAAGAGCATACAAAATGACCAAATCCGGCTTTTTCGCAGTAGGGCAACCCTGAGCCCGACAGACGCCTAGATCACCCCTGCTGCTTCTCCGCACATCCGATGCAGTACTGGGTATAGGGCATCGCTAATAACCTGGCTTGAGGAATAGATTCCCCACAGCTATCACAAATTTCGTACGCATCCTCATCAATACGCCTCAAAGCAGCACTGATATTGATAAGTTCGTGTTTCGCCTCTTGCCCTATTGCCTCAAGCACTTCGTCATTCTCTCGCTCCTGGGCTTGCTCTGACCAATCCTGGTTGCCTGGCTTGGTCAAATGCTGGGTAATACGACCCAGACGATCTTCAAGTTCATTTTGCTTGCTAAGCAGACTTTCACGGACTTCTGCGTGTTTCATGGTAACTCCTGATGTTTGCACATGTACCAGACATAGGGCATTTCGTGATTCCAAGCTTTATTGTAGTTTGTCTATGCACAACTATGGCTGATACAGATCAAACAGAATTAATGCCTTCATCGAGGCGCACTCTGACTGCAAGCCAAAATCATACTTAATTCACACAACGGCCTTCCAGACTCTTCGTGCCATAAATTAAATGCCTGCTGAACGGCCGAAAGGTCTCTTTGCGACGTTGGTAATTTATCGACAATAGATTGCGCCTTGAGCGCACCAACCACATCGTTTGACAACATAAAGGTATCCTTGCCGACCATCCGCAGAAATGCTGATGCCGAATTCCCGCCAAGGTGAGCCCCACGCTTTTTGAAATACCTCCATAACCCAATAATATCCGAGCAAGGCCAGTCACTTATAAAAGACCCAACACTGCCATGTTCCGCTGCTATATCCAGCACCATCTGAGCATTAACAGGGATGGTTCGTAATTTGCCACGGTGCCGTATCAACGAAGAATTACCCATCAGCCGATCTATTTGCTCTTCATTAAGCAAAGCCAGCGAAGCAGGCTTGAACCCCCATAAAGCTTTTTCAAAGGCCGGCCATTTACTGTCTACCAAGCTATGTTTCAAACCAGCTCTGAATACTCTGCGAACCATTGCCGAGAGATAAAGCTCATCGCCCTTCAATAGCAGAACATCCGAACCAGCCACCTTCGGCAGACGAGCAGCCAGGTGTTGCTCGCCCCAATGAGTAATAGCCCGCCGTTCAATCATAACAAAAGATTCCACCCCGACATCTCCCATAAAAACCATTTAGATAGCCAATAAACAAAGGCCTGCAGGCCCTGAAACCCCCTTACTTGCCCATCACCCTTCAGATATAATAGCCGCCCCTCGACCTAGCCACTTTGAAGTCAAGCACGCATGTCCACAGATCATCGAAGCACCAGCGTCAACCAGAATAAACTGCAAAAGCGTATACGCCGCAATGTAGGTCGCGCCATTTCCGACTTCGATATGATCGAAGATGGGGATCGTATAATGTGCTGCCTGTCTGGAGGTAAAGACAGCTTCGTAATGCTCGACATTCTTATGAACCTGCAAAAATATGCGCCGGTCACGTTTGATATTGTGGCTGTCAATCTGGACCAGAAGCAACCCGGTTTCCCTGAAGACATACTCCCCACCTATCTGGAACAACTGGGAGTAGAATATTGTATCGTAGAGGAAGACACTTACAGCATTGTTAAAGAAAAAGTAGCAGAAGGCAAAACCACCTGCGCCCTATGCTCCAGATTAAGAAGGGGAATCCTGTACCGCACAGCCACTGAATTGGGTGCTACAAAAATAGCACTGGGCCATCATCGCGATGACATTCTGGAAACCCTGATGTTAAACATGTTTTATGGTGGAAAAATGAAAGGCATGCCACCCAAACTGGTCAGCGATGACGGTCAGCAAATGGTAATACGCCCCCTTGCATATTGTTGTGAAAAAGACATTATTCGATACGCCGCACTCAAGCAATTCCCCATTATCCCCTGTAACCTTTGTGGGTCTCAGGAAAACCTGCAACGACAGGCCATAAAACAGATGTTGGGAGAGTGGGATAGCCGTTTCCCAGGACGGATTGAAAGCATGTTTACTGCAATGCAGAACATCGTTCCATCACATATGGCCGACATCAATCTATTCGACTTTAAAAACCTTGCTACCCAATCAACACCCTTCGCCGATGGTGACACGGCTTTCGATGAACCTGAGCAACCCGGCCAATTCGTCGTCAGTCACCCAGAGGGGAAAAATGACAAAGTGATATCACCCTCGCAGGTGGTGAATATCGTAAATTTATAATTTAAAGTCAGGCAGGTTCATCAAAAATCAGTGAACCACTTCGTTCAGGTCCCAATTGTAGCCAAAACTGAACGATTCGCTGTGTGTTTTTAACCTGCCCCTTCGCGGCTCTGATGCATATCTGGCAAGGTGAGATACCCGTTGCGATTGATCACCAAAATCACTGCTATACCAGTCAAATATACTGGATAACCGAATAGTATCCTCCTCGAGTAATACTCCTTTATCCTGGTTAATAAACCCTGTGGCTGCCGCTTCAAGCAAACGTTCATTATTATCCCCTGTAAAAGCCTCAGCGGGCAGATCCGGACACCCAAGGCTTGCACAATTCACAACGTAATGAATGCGAGCATCAGCCCAAATAGGTCGTAAAATTCTGTGCTCGATATCGTTTAGTGTTAGCGGCTGGCCTGCAACAGTAATCAAGGGATCATTCCAGGGGCCGAAGCTGAACAACCCTTTGCCTAATGAGCGGATACTTTCAACCGGATAATTTTGAATAATGAGCTGGACCGTTAGCGAATTATATAGATTCACCCAATACGCAAACTGCTGCTCCCTGGACAAAGATCCTGGATCTTCCATGGATAATGTAGCGAGGTATTGCTTCAGGAGCTTTTTGTCCGAATTCGTGACAGAACGGTAATCAAATAAACTATGAGTCGGACTAACATCTAGATATCGATCCAGTATTTGCTGCCAAGTGGAGTGGTTAACCTGTCGATTGGAAGCTGTATTATCTGATAGCCAAAAATCCCATAGCTCAGCGTTCGGGGCACTTCTGGCGGAAAAAGAAACACACAGTAAAAAAACAAAGGTCGTCACACTAGCGCATAGTCGTAAATTCACTCTTCCCCCGGTTAAGCTTTTTAATCAGTAAATTGATAAGACAAGATAAGTTTAATTAACATTCGAAAAAGTATCCGGAAAAAAGATGCGGCGCGTTAATTGTATTCTTGATATTTAAGAGCTGACAACAATAGGAACTGATATCAGGATCGGATCACTGGGTTTTCTATTTCATTCAGTCGATGCAATCTTTGAGACAGGTAAAGCCGGGACAGATCAACCGGGATCATTACCAAGAACACCAATGTCGTATTGGGATAGTTTATTTACACGAATCATCGCCTGAATTTCACGTACGTACTCTTCTCCACGGGAGGAGTATGCCAACAAACCTTCTGCCAACCACTCTCCAGCCTCGTGTCCCCGTCCTACCAAACGAAAATTACGTCTCAGAGCACGTAAACTGTGATAACTGGGTTGACTGTTAATATTATGGAAATAGCCGGATACTGAGCCCGACATTGAATCGAATCGCCTTACCTCATAGGTTTCACCCTCCGGGCGAGATGCAGGTACAAGACCGCAACCAATCTTAAAACACCATTGTCCGAACAGATTGTTAGCTTCGCGAGCAAAACGAGAGGTGCCCCAACCTGATTCATTAGCTGCTTGCGCCATTACTAGTGAGGGTGGAATCTGGTCAATCTTAAGCAACAATTCAGCAAATACTTTATCTTCGATAACAGAATCTTCCGATAATTGTGCATGTATACGGTAACGTTGCACCATATCCAGTAACCATTGGCGATCCTGTGCCGAGTAGTTACTTTGAGCATTTAGTGTTTTCAAACGCTCACGTTTCGCAGCCAACAAAGTATTTTCATGATCAATGAATGGTTCAAGATAATCAAAAAAACGTTGTTTCTTTTCGTTTACATCAGTGATTACAGCAAAGTCAGGTAAAGGTTTGCTTAATAAAGCGGGATCGATTGCTTCGACTTCAACACCATCATCCTCTTTAATTGAAATATCGCTGTGATACAAGGTGGTCAAGTACCATGCGATCAGTGCACTGATCAGGATGCCGATCCACACAGCTCTTTGTGATTTCATTACTGTCTTACCAAAGTTAAAACATGCAATTGACTATGGAGCCTGACCTCCTCTTTATCAAGCGCCCCCTCTCTTATAAGCATGCTTTCGAAAACCATAATGAACGACTACAATGCTAGTTTTCCGAGAGCGCTACCTTTCATGAATCAAGAATCACCATTCAGCCCATTACTCGAGCAGTTTTTTTCATCAGATCTGTTACCGGAAGATGCGCTTGATTTAATGGAGAGTCACGGTTTTCTAACCGCTATCAATATATCGCCTTCGCAAACAGACGAGCCGGAGTGGTTGAGCGAACTGTTTGGTGTAGATAGCTCGGATGAGCTTAATCATCCTGACGTGCAAAAGGCACTTTGCCAATTAAAAGCACAAATTCACCGCACCCTGTACTCTGATAGTCAACTTCAACTGCCTTGCGAGTTGGATCCGGGTAACGATCCTGAAGAATCGGATATTCGAGCCTGGTGCGTTGGGTTTCTGGCCGGGCATTTTCTTAATGAAGAGTCCTGGTACGAACGCGATGAACAATTGGCCAGCGAGCTTCTTTTGCCATTATTCGTAATTTCCGGATTATTCGAAGAAGAGAGTGAAGAGTTTGCCGAGATGGCGCGAGACGCCAATTTGGTCGAGGATATGTGCCATCAATTACCGCAGGTACTTACCGAGCTTTACTTACATTATCAGGCGCCTGAGGAAAAACCCGGATTCAATTCTTCAGCCTCAGGTAAAACCGGAAAGTCAAAACCCTTCGGATCTAACAAGCGTTAAGAGCTACACGTCAGTTGTTAGTGCCATATCCATTGGCACAGCAACCATTGTTAGCTTTTAGAATAAAGACAATATCTATAAAACAAATCTGATTTACTTTTCAAAACCCTCCTTGGAGCGGGTTTATTGGTTTGCTTTTTAATACAACTTTTTCACATCGTCCCCTCTTCTCTACTTCTTTACTTCTTTACTTCTAGCGCAATATCCGCTCTATAACTAAAAGGGAAAAATCAAGAAAATCAGCGTACAGATGCTATTCAAAAACCATTATTGAACGCTAATCATTAAAAATGAGCTTATATCATCTAAAATCTTTTTGAGAGCCGCCCCCCTTCCTGCTAATGCTGAATTAACAAGACCTTGCAACTGCACTAGATCGAAAAATGAGTAGATCGGTGCATCTCAACTATTTTTACCTCCATCACCCCTTCATCATTCTTCCATCATTTCAGACAACAAATCGCCTGATACACTACAACCTTAAACCTCCACAACAACCTACGATTCAGTTGTAAATGGCTGCGACTAACTATCTTAGGGCGAAGGGTTCTCAGAATCATAGGCAGAATTTGACATGGCACCGTATGAATTATTAGAGTACGTTTATACTTGATAATTCGCACTACGGACGACTTGATAGAATTATGGCGACAACTCACTACGAACTTGCTTTTTCAGGCGAATTGATCGATGGGGCAAATTTAGCACAAGCTCGAGCCAACCTGGGTCAACTGTTTAAAGCCAACGACGCACAACTAGACCGGTTATTCTCCGGCCAACGTACAGTCATTAAAAACAATCTGGAGCTTTCCGCAGGACGCAAATACCTGCAAATACTGAAGAAGTCCGGAGTCGTTGGTCGCTTGTATGATATGACCACCAGGCAAGAATGGATTGATCATCAACAACAAGAGCCAGCTACTCCAGCCACGACTGAAGTCTCATCTGTCGCCTCAACAATCTCGGCTACAAGCGAAACCACTCCCAATAACACCCTGGTTAAAGCGGCTTATAAACCCTCTGACAACGTTGCAGAACGCCCAGCCAATGCAATTATCGGTACTGCCAGCGCACAAGTAGGGGTCGAAACCCCAAATTGGGATATAGCGCCAACGGGTAGCGATATGCAAGATGAATATCAACCGCATGACACACCTGCACCGGACACCAGCCACCTGTCCTTGCGTCCTATGCAAGGTAATCTGGTGGAGCCCGAGCAAAAAGAAGTACCACCGCCACCCGATACCAGCCACCTCAAACTGGAAGAATAGACAGGGTTTCCCTTCGCGCAACATGAGAAGCTTTACCGTCTATTTCTTTTGCGCAGCAAATCCTCTTTTTGACGGCAAAATTTTCTTTTTAACAACAAAAGTCATTGAGCGAACGTACCCACTAAAGGGTGACCTTTTCGTTTTTTAATTGCGCTATTTGTTCCGGGTTATAGCCCGCATCAGCCAGTACCTGATCGCCATCAACACCCAACCCAACACCAGTAAAGGCAGCCGAGCTGCTGCTGCGAGAAAAACGAATTGGGCAAGCGGCTTGTTGCTGGGGCTGGCCAGTTGAACGCTCCACTTCAATCACCATGCCCCTGTCCTTTAGTTGCGGATGCTCGCTCGCTTCCGACAGGCTTAATACCGGTTCAACGCAGGCATCCTGGCCGGCAAAGGCCTGACACCAATAATCAAAATCCCTTTCTAAAAATGCTGATTTAAATCGCTGTTTGATAGCTTTTTGCACACCAGGATCTGGTGACAAACCTTGATGTGCAAACTCTGGACATCCTAAAACATCACATATTTGCGCCATAAACTGGGGTTCCAGGCTTCCTACCGACATATAGCGGCCATCACGCGTCTGGTAGTAGTCGTAAAAGGATCCTCCATTCAGTACCGTCGTCTCCAAACCCGCTTCTTTTCCACCCGCCAGCCATGCAGCGCCAGACATCGCGTTCATAGCAAAACTGGCATCCGTCATACTGATATCGATAGCCTGACCGACTCCGCTATTTTGCCGCTCAATCACGGCAGCCAGTATGGCCATAACACCATGAAAACTGCCGCCAGCCACATCGGCTACCTGAACACCCATCAAAGCTGGGCCGCCGTCAACACGGCCGGTGTAGCTACTAACACCCGCTGTAGCCAGATAATTAATATCATGCCCCGCACGCTCACGAAACGGACCGGTTTGCCCATATCCGGTGATAGAACAATAGATAAGGCGAGGATTCAGCTCACGCAAGGTGTCATAATCCAGACCCAGACGGGCCATCACCCCCGGCCTGAATTGCTCAACAAGCACATCATAATCTGCTATCAATCGCTTGATAACATCGATAGCCTGCGGCTGTTTTAAATCAAGCGCTAATGACCGCTTACCTCTATTCAGGTAGGCATGCGATGTTGAAATTCCGGCATCCATCGGAGGGAGCATTTTTACCAGATCCGGTCTTGTAGGTGACTCTACCCTTAACACATCGGCGCCCATATCAGCCAACATCATGGTGGCATATGGACCAGGCAACAGAGTTGAAAAGTCGAGAATTTTCAGCGAGGCTAGCGCACCACTCATAATCGATCAGTCTCCCACTCAATGGATGCTACACGAGGCGATTCAATCCATTGCTGGTAAATCTCCTCAACTCGATTTCGTTTAATTTTCAAGGTGGGTGTCATCATGCCATTCTCCACTGTCCAGGGTTCATTTACGATCAGG
>JAUXFT010000087.1 GCA_030622755.1 Aestuariirhabdus sp.
CACGGCGGGGGCGGATTATTTCCGTGAGGAGCCGATGGCTCTATTGTCGGCGGTACTGGGGCGACCGAATATGTTTCGGGCCTACACCGGGTGATGCGCAACAAAGGTGCGCCGGACGTCGATGGGCTGACAGCAGGTGAATTAAAATCTTATCTGAAAATCTATTGGCCTACGCATAAAGAAGCATTACCGAATGGGCGCTATCAACCACAACCGGTGCGCAAGGTAGAAATGCCGAAGTCCGGCGGTGTGAGAGGACGGTGCGCCTCCTACTCGATCTTCTTATTTTGAATCTTTCTGTTGCTGGCCATTAGAGAAGGAAGGGGTTTTTGGGGGTTATAGGATTCAGCAGCATTTGAGTGAAGCGCTATACTGAAAAAGTGTGATTTAAGAATGATCTTTTATTAGGTTTAAGGCTAAAACTTAAATAAATTCAGCAGTATATGTGGCATATTCCTGCGCCGATCATTATAATTTCGACGATTATTACGAGGTTTAAACTATCTGGTGTAGGTATTTACCAAATAGCGTGAAGGATTACGGTGATTTTTCGTTCCTTTTAATTCATTTTCGAATGATTTCAGGCTTTAAATTGCCCTGAAATTGCCTTTTGTTAAGAATATCCGGCAGGTATGCCTCAAGAATTTTAACCAGAAACAGGCGAGACGTATGATCAAAATCAAACGGGGCCTTGATCTTCCGATAACCGGCGCTCCTAAACAGAGTATTGAGCAGGGCAATGATGTTAAATCTGTTGCTGTGCTTGGTCCTGACTATGTGGGCATGAAGCCTAGCATGGCTGTAGCTGTCGGTGATCGCGTCAAACTAGGTCAAGTGTTGTTCTCTGATAAGAAAACACCGGGGGTGAATTATACTGCACCGGGTGCTGGTGTCGTATCTGCAGTAAATCGTGGTGAAAAGCGCGTTCTTCAATCTGTTGTAATTGAACTGGATGGCGATGAAACTGAATCCTTTGCCAGTTATAAGGCAGAAGGTCTAGCTGATTTATCCGGCGAACAGGTAGAGAAAAATTTACTGGATTCAGGAATGTGGTCTGTTTTTCGTACTAGACCTTATTCCCGAGTGCCGGCTGTAGGTTCACGTCCTAACTCTATCTTCGTAAATGCAATGGACAGCAGTCCTTTAGCCGCAGATCCTCAAGTGATAATTGCCGGGCAGAAGGAAGCCTTCGAACAGGGCCTATCGTTGCTGTCTCGTCTCGCACCTACCGTCTTTGTATGTAAGGCGCCAGGTGCAGAAATTCCAGCAGGTAATGCTCGCGTTGAGGAGTTTGACGGCCCTCATCCCGCAGGCCTTGCGGGTACTCACATTCACTTTCTTGATGCCGTTGGCGTAAATAAGACAGTCTGGACTATTGGATATCAAGACGTTATTGCAATAGCTCACCTTTTTACATCCGGTAAATTGTTTGTGGATCGCGTGGTTGCCATTGGCGGTCCCCAGGCTAACAAACCTCGTTTGGTAAATACCAGGATCGGTGCGAGCCTTGAAGATTTACTCTCTGGTGAGCAGAAACCAGAAGGAACCCGTGCTATTTCCGGGTCTGTCTTTGGTGGACGTACGGCTAAAGGACCACTTGGATTTTTGGGCCGTTATCACAGCCAGATTTCCTTGTTGGAAGAGGGAGATCGGCGCGAATTATTTGGCTGGCTGACCCCGGGAGCCAAAAAACACTCCCTGATGAATATTTATCTGTCCAAGCTGATCGGCCCCGCAAAATTGAAATTCACTACAACAACCAACGGTAGTGAACGAGCAATGGTACCTATTGGTAATTATGAGAAGGTAATGCCCCTTGATATCCTGCCTACCCAATTACTGCGCGCGATTGTCGTCGGTGATACCGAGGTAGCTCAACAACTAGGTTGCCTGGAACTTGATGAAGAGGATTTGGCATTGTGCACATACGCATGCGTGGGTAAGTACGAATATGGCCCAATTTTGCGTGACAACCTTAACCGTATATTTATTGAGGGCTGATCCATGGGCTTGAGAGCTTTTCTCGACAAGATCGAGCCAAACTTTGAAAAAGGTGGGAAGTATGAGAAGTGGTTCGCTTTGTATGAAGCGGCTGACACAATCTTCTATACTCCCGCGTCCGTAACAAAAACAACTGCTCACGTGCGTGATGGTATTGACCTGAAGCGGGTCATGATTACCGTCTGGTTTTGCGTTTTCCCTGCGATGTTTTATGGAATGTACAACGTTGGCTTTCAGGCTAATGAAGCCATGCAAACCCTCGGCATTGCCAGCGCGGAAGGCTGGCGTGGTTGGTTTATCGAATTGTTAGCAGGTTATGATGCTAATAGCGTTTGGGATAACAGTATCCACGGCGCAGCGTACTTCCTTCCTATTTACGCCACGGTCTTTATCGTAGGTGGGTTTTGGGAGGTATTGTTTGCTATGGTTCGCGGCCATGAAGTTAATGAAGGTTTCTTTGTTACCTCTATTTTGTTCGCCCTGATCGTTCCGCCAGATATTCCTCTTTGGCAGGCAGCATTGGGTATCACGTTTGGTACCGTAATCGCTAAAGAAGTCTTTGGTGGTACCGGTAAGAACTTTATGAACCCGGCGCTTGCGGGCAGGGCCTTCCTGTTCTTCGCTTATCCGGCGCAAATTTCCGGTGACACTGTATGGACTGCGGTTGATGGCTTCAGTGGCGCTACTGCATTGAGCATGGCTGCCAGTGGTGGTGTCGATGAGATTATCGCAAATGGTATTACCTGGTTCGATGCAGCTGCAGGCAGTATCCAGGGTTCTATCGGTGAGACCTCCTTTATTGCATTGTCGATTGGTGGTATTGCGTTGATGCTGATGGGAATTGCTTCCTGGAGAATCGTTGCCGGTGTCATGATCGGTATGATCGCAACCTCTTTACTGTTCAACGGAATTGGCTCTGAGAGTAATCCGATGTTTACTGTGCCTTGGCACTGGCATCTGGTATTGGGTGGCTTTGCTTTTGGTATGTATTTCATGGCGACAGACCCGGTGTCTGCATCTATGACGGATACGGGCAAGCTATATTTCGGTGCGCTTATCGGCATCATGGTAGTACTCATTCGTGTGGTGAATCCCGCATTCCCTGAAGGGATGATGCTGGCAATATTGTTTGCCAACTTATTCGCCCCATTGATTGATCACTACGTGGTTCAGGCCAATATTAAACGTCGGGAGGCTCGTACCAATGTCAGCTAATAACGACACGATTCAAAAAACTTTAACGGTTACTGTTTTACTCTGTCTGGTTTGTGCTGTGATTGTTGCTGGTTCTGCAGTTTTGCTTAAGCCGATGCAGGAAAAAAATAAGCTACTTGCCAAACAGGGAGCAATCCTTGAGATTGCCGGTATTCAGGTTGGCAGCAAGGCTGAAATTCCTGAGAAATTTAATGCCATAACGCAAAAGGTTGTTGATCTTCGTACTGGAAAATACACTGATGCCGTATCGGCTGTCGATTATGATCAGCGTACTGCAGCTAAAGACCCAGAGCGGTCTGTTGCTCTTGAAGGGTCTGAAGATATTGCCAGCATTAAGCGCCGTGCTAATTTTGCTACGGTATATCTGATTGAAAATAACGGTCAGGTTGAGAAGGTGATTATCCCGGTTCATGGCTATGGTCTCTGGTCAACCATGTACGGATTTTTAGCGCTTGAAGGAGATACTCGTACTGTTGCTGGTTTTGGTTTTTATGACCAGGGTGAAACTCCGGGGCTTGGTGGTGAGGTCGATAATCCCAGGTGGAAAGCTTTATGGCCGGGCAAGAAGGTCTATGACGAAGATTTCAGCTTTCAACTGGATTTTCCAAAGACCGGAGCTAATCGTAATAGTCCAGAATTTGACCGTCAAATCGATGGTTTAGCCGGAGCAACGCTTACGACTCGTGGGGTACAAAATCTGGTTGAATTTTGGCTTAGCAAAAACGGATTCGGTCCGTTCTTGGCTAACTTAAGGGCAGGGGAGGCTTGATATGTCATCACCAACGATTAAAGAAGTACTGCTAAATCCGATCTTCGCTAATAACCCGATAGGCCTTCAAATCCTGGGGATTTGCTCAGCACTTGCTGTTACAAGTAGTTTGCAGGTTACGATTGTTATGTGCCTGGCGGTAATTATCGTATGTGCATTTTCTAACCTGTTTGTGTCCGTCATTCGTTCTCAGATACCGAACAATATTCGTATCATCTGTCAGATGATTATCATTGCTTCACTGGTGATTGTTGTTGACCAGGCACTCAAGGCTTTTGCTTATGAGATCAGTAAGCAGCTGTCGGTATTTGTGGGTCTGATTATTACTAACTGTATAGTAATGGGGCGTGCAGAAGCGTTTGCGATGAAAAACCCACCCGTCATCAGCTTTTTTGATGGTGTAGGTAATGGTTTGGGCTATAGCATTGTGTTACTTGCTATGGCATTTATTCGTGAATTGTTGGGTGCCGGAAAGCTATTTGGTGTAGCTATTCTTCCCGTCGTTAATGACGGTGGTTGGTATGTTCCAAACGGTATGCTCCTGTTACCACCAAGTGCATTTTTCATCATCGCCTTGTTGATTTGGGCCCTGCGGGTTTGGAAGACAGATCAGGTAGAAAGCCCAGACTTCAAGATCGCACCCAATAGCAAAGTGGTAGAGGCAGCGTAATCATGATTGAGTATTACTTAAGCCTTTTGATTAAGGCTATATTTATCGAAAATATGGCGCTGGCTTTCTTCTTGGGAATGTGTACGTTCCTGGCTATATCAAAGAAGATACAGACGGCTATCGGTCTTGGAATTGCGGTAATTGTAGTATTAACAATTACCGTACCTATTAACAATTTGATTTTCACTTACCTGCTTAAAGATGGGGCGTTAGCGTGGGCTGGTCTGCCAGATGTGGATCTTAGCTTTCTGGGCCTGCTGAGTTATATTGGTGTTATCGCTGCCTTGGTGCAAATACTTGAGATGGTTCTCGATAAGTATGTGCCGGCTCTCTATAACGCCTTGGGTGTATTCTTGCCATTGATCACGGTTAACTGTGCAATTATGGCTGGCTCTTTGTTTATGGTTGAGCGAGATTATAATTTTGCTGAAAGTACAGTATATGGCTTGGGGGCAGGTATTGGCTGGGCTCTCGCGATTGCTTCACTTGCGGGTATTCGTGAAAAAATGAAATACAGTGATGTGCCTGAAGGTTTACGCGGCCTTGGTATTACATTTCTGACGGTTGGCCTGATGTCTCTTGGCTTCATGTCATTCTCTGGCATCCAACTCTAATAAGCAGGTTTCGATACTATGTCTGGAATTGGTGTAATTATTGTCGGCGTTGCCATGTTTACCATCATCGTGCTGGTTTTGGTGGCTGTTATTCTGGTAGCTAGATCCAAGCTGGTAAGTTCTGGTGATGTTTCTATAGAGATCAATGGAGATCCGGAAAAGAGTATTAATGCAGCCGGTGGCGGCAAGTTGCTGAACACCCTGTCAGGGGAGGGAATATTTCTCTCATCTGCCTGTGGTGGTGGTGGTACATGTGCGCAGTGTAAATGTAAGGTTTTTGAAGGGGGTGGCTCCATGCTGCCCACTGAAGAATCATACTTTACAAAACGCGAAGCAGCCGAAGGCTGGAGACTTTCATGTCAGGTACCTGTTAAAGGAGACATGAAAATTGAAGTCGAAGACGAAGTCTTTGGTGTTAAGAAGTGGGAATGTACTGTTCGTTCCAACCACAACGTTGCGACCTTTATCAAAGAGTTGGTTCTTGAGCTACCGGAAGGCGAAAACGTCAATTTTCGTGCTGGCGGTTATGTACAGCTTGAGTGCCCACCCCATGAGGTTGATTACAAGAACTTTGATATAGAGGAAGAGTATCGCCCGGATTGGGATAAGTTCGATATTTGGCAATATAAGTCTACGGTTACTGAGCCCTGCATTCGTGCTTACTCTATGGCGAATTATCCAGAAGAGAAGGGTATTGTTAAGTTTAATATTCGTATCGCTTCACCACCTCCTGGAACGGACTATCCACCAGGGATCATGTCTTCTTACACGTTCAATCTGAAACCGGGTGACAAGATTGATGTTTATGGTCCGTTTGGTGAGTTTTTTGCCAAAGATACCGAAAATGAGATGGTGTTTGTCGGTGGTGGTGCGGGCATGGCACCTATGCGTTCACACGTATTTGATCAGCTGAAACGATTGAATAGCGATCGTAAAATGACTTTCTGGTATGGCGCACGTAGTCTTAGAGAAATGTTCTATACCGAGGAGTTTGAAGCGCTCTCTGCGGAAAATGAGAACTTCCAATACCATGTTGCTCTATCTGATCCGCAGCCGGAAGATAACTGGGAAGGTTACACAGGCTTCATTCACAATGTTCTTTTAGAGAACTATTTGAAAGATCATCCTGCGCCTGAAGACTGCGAATTCTACATGTGTGGTCCACCTATGATGAACGCAGCCGTTATCAAAATGCTTGAAGATTTGGGCGTAGAACCTGAAAACATCATGCTTGATGACTTTGGTGGTTAACCTGCTCTATAGGTTTTTTATGGAGTATGGTTCGTCGCTTAAACCCCTTAACCGTCCTTTCAGAGGATCGGCTAAGGGGTTTAAGCCCGTATTATTGGTGCTGCTTTTCTTGCAGTTAGGTATTACGGGTTGCTCGCTTGAAAGTGATAATAAGATTGTTGCTTTTGCCGGCTCGACGATGGGTACTACGTTCCATGTTAAATACGTTTCGGTAGATGGTGTTAATTCCGGCGAAGTTGAGCGCGCTGCAAAGGCTGCACTCGATGATGTTGATCTGCGGATGTCCACCTACCGCGACGATTCGGAATTGATGCAGTTCAATTATCTTCCTATAAATACTAGCGCTACTGTTTCCTCTGATCTATTTGAATTGCTTCAGGTAAGTCAATATTTGTCTCGTATCAGTGGTGGTGCTTTTGATGTGACAGTAGGTCCTTTGGTGAATCTGTGGGGCTTTGGGCCTGAAAAGCATCTAAATCGTTTACCATCGACCGATGAGGTCGAAAAAGCGTTGCTAAATGTTGGATTTGGCTACTTATCCGTTGATGCAAAAACAAACACTTTGCAAAAGAAACGTCCCATATATATTGATCTTTCAGCTATTGCTAAAGGTTATGGGGTAGATAGAGTTGCTGCTGACATCGAGACGTTAGGCATCACTAGCTATCTTGTTGAAGTCGGTGGCGAAGTGCGGATGAAAGGCGTCAAAGTTGATGGCACTCCCTGGCGTATTGGTGTTGAAAGGCCAACATTAGATCAGCGTCGGGCAAGTATTATCATCAGCGCGGAAGATCGGGGAATAGCTACTTCTGGAGACTATCGCAATTATTATGAAGTTGAAGGTAAGCGCTATTCTCATACTATAGACCCGCGTACCGGATATCCGATTGATCATAATTTGGTGTCGGTAACTATCATTGATGAATCAACAGCACTCGCTGATGGTTTAGCAACGCTTTTTATGGTCCTTGGTACCGATGAAGGCATACAGGTGGCCAATAGCGAAAATATTGCTGCTTATTTTATATCTAAAACGCATGATGGCTTCGCTTATCACGCGACCCCAGGTTTCAAGCAATATGTCTTGAATACGCTTGAATGAGGAATTTGTTATGACCGTTTTTTTGCTTACATTTTTTGTTCTTTTGCTAATCGTGGCAGGTATGGCTCTCGGGGTTATATTCTCAAATAAACCGATCAAGGGTTCATGTGGTGGGCTTGGGGCCGTAGGTATTGATTCTGAATGTGAAATTTGTGGTGGCAATCCAAATAAATGTGAAGAAGAGCAGGGCAAACAGCAAAGTGACAGTGGCACTAAAGACCAATTTTATGATGCATCGCGATAGGCTATCTTACAGCCATTAGAATATGTGTTTTTAATAGCTTTTTTATTTTTTATGTAAGTATATTTTGATCAGGGAGTGGCTGAATGAGTGTTAAGACTTACGACTTGATTGTGTTGGGGTCAGGGCCTGCCAGTGAGGGTGCTGCAATCAATTCAGTAAAGCTGGGTAAACGAGTTGCTGTTGTCGAATCGGCGGCTCAGGTAGGCGGGAGCTGTACACACCTTGGAACGATTCCATCGAAAGCGTTACGTGACTCAGTAAAGCAGATCATTCGGTTTAACACCAATCCCATGTTTAGAGAGGTAGGTGAGCCGCGTTACTTTAGTTTTCAGAACGTATTGCGCAGTGCTGAAAAGGTTATTCAGAAGCAAGTTGAATCGCGTACCAGTTTTTTGGCTCGCAATCGTGTTGATATCTACTTTGGCCGTGGTAGCTTCGTTGATGCTAATACGATCGAAATAATAGAGCACAACGGTAGTGTGGAGCGGCTGCAGGCTAAAAATGTTGTTATCGCTACCGGCTCACATCCTTACCGTCCTGCGGATGTCGATTTTAATCACAGTAGAGTGTATGACAGCGACACTATCCTTAAACTAAGTCATACACCTCGACGCTTGATTATTTATGGTGCAGGTGTGATTGGTTGTGAGTATGCTTCTATTTTCAGTGGCCTTGGGGTAAAGGTTGAATTGATCGATAGTCGGGATAAGTTACTATCTTTCCTCGACGTCGAAATTTCTGACGCATTAAGTTATCACCTGCGTAAAAGTAATGTATTGATCCGTCATAACGAAGAGTATGAGAAAATCGAAGCATGTGATGATGGCGTGATTATGCACATGCAATCTGGTAAAAAACTCAAAGCAGATGCTTTGCTCTGGGCCAATGGTCGTTCAGGCAATACCCAGGGGATTGGTTTAGAAAATATTGGTCTTGAAACTAACTCTCGCGGCCAGATTGAAGTAAATGAGCTATATCAAACGTCGGTGGAAGGCGTTTCTGCTGCGGGTGATGTTATTGGGTGGCCAAGCCTTGCGAGTGCCGCATTTGATCAAGGGCGTTCTGCTTCAGGAAATATTTGCAGCGATGAAGCGTGGCGTTTCGTTGATGATGTTCCAACGGGCATCTATACCATTCCTGAAATCAGTTCTGTCGGAAAAACTGAGAAAGAACTTACCAATGCGAAGGTTCCCTACGAGATAGGAAGGGCCTATTTCAGTGCTATGGCTCGGGCTCAGATATCAGGTGAGCCAGTTGGTATCCTGAAAATATTATTCCATTCCGAAACGTTGAAAATCCTTGGTATTCACTGCTTTGGGGATCAGGCTTCTGAGATAATCCACATAGGCCAGGCTATTATGAGTCAGCCAGGTGAGGGGAATACGTTGCGTTATTTCGTTAATACGACGTTCAACTATCCTACCATGGCTGAAACGTATCGGGTGGCTGCGCTTGATGGATTGAATCGTCTGTTTTAAATCTTCAACTGTGCTTCTTATGTTATTAGGGGCTGAACGGTTTATAACGTAATAAAAAGGGTGTATTAGACATGAAGCTAATACACCCTTTTTATTGGGGTTTTTATTAATGCTCTGTTTTAATCAGAACACTATGCAGTACAATGTTTTTTTCAAAATAGACGCTGAAATGTGCGTACTTCCATGTTGTTATTGCTGGTGAACCTATAGTCGATTGGTTCAAAGGTTCGCCAAATTTTTCCTTCACCTCGTTCATATCCATTCCAGCTATCGGACGATCAATAGCTTGTAATTCCGGGCTCTGGCTTCCTACATCGATACGTATTGTTTCTGCTTGCAATACTTGTGCGGTACAACTGCCGAATAAAATGAGCGTTAGTAATGTTTTTTTCATGAGTCATCCTGAGACTATAAAGCGGTAGGTGGGGGTTGAAAGTTATCAATGTGTCGAGCAAGGATATGACGATCAGCTTCAGTGATTTCTTCAAAAATAATACTGCATCTATATAAATCGTCTATTTTGTATTGTTCAAGTACTCGTCCGGTAAGCATAATTTTTGAACGACTGGGAAATAGAGTGATTTTTAGCGCAAGATATTGTTGTTCCGCAAACGATAGTGGTAGCAGACACGAGATGCCGCCTTCACTAAAGTCTGCTTGAATAAGTTCGAGCCGCTCATTATTTGAGCTAAGCGAACCGATCATGTTGCTTAATAGATGAATGCGTTTATCGATATTTTTTAAGTAATTAGCTATCAGGCTGGAATCTTCACTTATAGCTCTTAAAAGGTGCTGTGACTCACTCTCTATGGTTTGAATTTCATCGGCAATAGAATGGACCTCCTGATCATGTTGAAAAGGAAATCCCTGTTCCTTCGGGTGGATAGCTTTATCCAGTAACTGGTACTGTAAGGCTATCTTGTCTGTTATGCGGTAGTAATTACGACGTTCATTATTATTCATTTTGTATCTCTTCTACTATGCAAACAAGCCTAGTTACTTTAGTATTTTAGCCCCTCCAAATAAAGCTTTATACTGGACTTCCGTGGATGTTTAAACCTTTACCGCTGTATATCGGCTTGCGCTATACCAGAGCCAAAAGACGAAATCATTTTATCTCTTTTATATCGTTGACCTCTATGACGGGTTTAACACTTGGTGTCATGGTCTTAATAGTCGTTCTTTCAGTGATGAATGGATTTGATCGTGAATTAAAGCAGCGCATTCTCGGTATGGTTCCACACGCAACAATAAGTGCTGCCTATGGAACGATTAATGATTGGCCGGATGTAATTGCAGAGATAGAAAAACAGCCTGGTATTGTTCATGCTGCGCCGTTTATTAACACCCAGGGCATGTTAACTGCAGGTGGCAGAGTCGATGGTGCATCAATTTACGGTATTGATCCTGTGTATGAAAAGTCAGTATCAATTGTAGAGCAGCATATTAAGCAGGGATCTCTAGATGCGTTGAAAGGAGGGGAGTTTGGTATCGTTCTTGGTGCCATCCTTGCCAGGAGGCTGGGGGTTGCAATAGGTGATCGAGTTACCCTGGTATTGCCTGAAGCCACAACAAGCCCTGCAGGCGTGTTTCCCAGACTCAAACGATTTACTCTTGTTGGCACCTTTGCTGTCGGTGCTGAGCTTGACAGTAATCTGGCAATGATTCATATCGATGACGCTGCTCGCCTGAAGCGCATAAAAGAGGGTGTTGAAGGCATACGTTTGTTAACTGATGATTTGTTCAAAGCACCAAAAATAGCCTGGGATGTCGCCAGCAGTATGTCAGGCCAATACTACGTTAGAGACTGGACCAGAACTCATGGCAGCCTGTTTCAGGCTATCAAGATGGAAAAAACCATGGTTGGATTGTTGCTTACCCTGATTATTGCGGTTGCAGCATTTAATATTGTAGCCACTCTGGTGATGGTCGTTACGGACAAGCAGGCCGATATTGCAATTTTGAGGACCTTCGGAGCAACGTCCAACACGATAATGGGCATATTCATGGTTCAAGGATCAGTAATTGGTATCTTTGGCACCTTGCTGGGTGTTGTGCTTGGTGTGGTTTTAGCGCCTAACGTTCCTTTTCTGGTGTCTGCTCTTGAAAGCTTGTTAGGCAGCAGCTTTCTAAATTCAGACGTATATTTCATCAGTTATTTACCGTCGCAACTGGAATGGTCTGATGTTTCAATGGTCGCTATTGCCGGGCTTAGCATGAGCTTTCTTGCGACCCTGTATCCTGCCTACCGGGCTTCAAGGACTCAGCCAGCGGAGGCCCTTCGCTATGAATAAGATGCCTGTACTTCAATGTGTGTCACTTGCCAAGAGCTATAATGAAGGCCCCGTAGATCTTGAAATATTGAAAAATATAAACCTCACAGTGGATTCTGGCGAGCGCATATCCATCATAGGTACTTCAGGCTCTGGTAAGACAACATTGCTTAATTTGCTTGCAGGTCTTGATTCGCCATCCGGTGGTAAGGTTTTGATCACAGGTTCAGATTTAAGCGAGTTGAAAGATAGCGCTAAGGCCGCTTTACGAAACCAGAGCATGGGCTTTGTCTATCAGTTTCATCATCTGCTGCCTGAATTCACTGCGCTGGAAAATGTCGCAATTCCGTTGTTGTTGCGGACAGGTGTTGACGTAAAAACGGCCAGAACGAAGGCTCAATTTATGTTAGGGCGTGTAGGGCTAGAGGCTCGCTCGGCTCATAAGCCTGCGGAGCTCTCCGGAGGCGAAAGGCAGAGGGTCGCTATTGCCCGTGCTCTGGTAACAGAGCCTGCGCTGGTGTTGTTGGACGAGCCAACGGGTAACCTGGACCAAACAACGGCACAATCAATTCATGAGCTAATGCTGGAATTGAGTATGCAGCTTAGTACGGCTTTTATTATGGTGACTCATAATATGGAGCTTGCCTTGAGCATGGATAAAACCTATCAGCTGGAAAGTGGTGAGCTAAAACAGGTTAATTAGCCTGGGGTTTAAAGTATCAGCGATTACTGATTGTAAGTGGCTGGGTCTATCCATATTCCCAGCGAACGCTTGTCTATGCGTTTGCTTTTTCCGACTTCTTGGTAACGAAATACAACAATATCTCCAACTTTAACATCCAGGATTTCATCAGAACTGAGGTAGCTGTACTCTTCTTCATCGACACTGAGAGTGTGGATATAGTAATCAGGCATGCCCAGCCATTCACTGTGAGGTCCGTCTGTATCAATTTTATTCAGTGTGCCTTTGGCTTGTTGTTTTTGGGGGCGCTTTGAAAAATTACGTTTGTTCATTAAAGTGCTCACTCCTTGCGATCCGTTTTAGCGTTTCGCAGACGCTGGCGATTACGCCAGCTACGCCCCACTGACCAGCGCCAGTAGAAGCGAATTAATAAATAACACAAAGCACCAGCAATAAGGCCGGTGATTAATGACCCGAGAATCAAAGGTTGCCATATTACGCTCAGCTCCGCCTGAAGCCATTCGTATGATGGCTCAAAAGGAATAGCCCGTATTGGTGTTGCCAGAATATAGCAGCCGACCTTATAGGTGAAATAGAAAATAGCCGGCATGGTAAGTGGGTTAGTTATCCAGACTAATGCAACAGACACAGGGAGATTACAGCGGAAAATCACTGCAAGTGTTGCTGCCAGCACCATTTGAAAGGGGATTGGCATAAATGCACAGAAGATTCCTACAAAAAATGCAGTCGCTGCCGATCGACGATTTAGATGCCATAAATTAGCATCATGAATACGATGTCCAAGAAAGGCCAGGTATCGGTTTTCTTTGATAACTCGCGGATCCGGAAGGTAGCGCTTGATCAGTTTACGAGGCATGTAGGAGTTAGCTTGGTACTGTATAAGTTAGTCATTATGCCTGTATTTTAGCGGTGCGTCTTTCGATAATAGCACTGGTGTCAGGCATGGGCGTCGTCCTGATGTCTTCTCGTTTAGAACCTTTGGC
>JAUXFT010000205.1 GCA_030622755.1 Aestuariirhabdus sp.
AGCGCATCCAGCCCGAAGGGCGATGCTGCCTTTGCTTATTGGTTACGCGCATTACACTACCAGTATTTTTGATCACTTAGTGCCTCAACACATTTGGTGGCACCTTGCATAGTTTTAATAGGATTACCATCAAGTGGTTGTGCCAACCAACCTTCTGGTTGGCTTAATTCAAAGGGGGCTTTCACAATACTTTCACTGATTTGCTTAAAGCCTGTTTTGGAATAATACTTCGGATCGCCGTATGTGAAAACCAAATTAACACTTAAAGATTTTAAGTGATTAAGCCCATAGTTTATTAATTGCTGTCCTATACCAGAACCCTGGACGCTGGTAGAAATCGCAACAGGAGACAAAATAGAAGCAACTTCGCCACCAGGCACAACAAAACGGCTAAAGAATATGCATCCAATAATGCGATCATTAGAAGTTGCAACACAGCCAGTTAAATCTTGTGGTTCGGTTGTAGCAATTAAGTCTGAAACTAAATTGCCAATTATCTGACCTTCCGATTCATTTTCTGATGCAGAGAATACTTTAGTAAATAACTCAACCACTTCCTGAGTATGTGATGAGTTGAATAAAGATAATTTCATTTCCATTTATTTCTCGATAGTTTGTTTCTGCTCACACAGGCACCTAACCGTTAATTCAAAAGACTCGTGCACTATATCACTTTGGCACCCTATCCACGGCGTATCAGTGGCGCTGGTATTCCGTTTTTTACTATAAAAACAACGTTTTGTGCGATAGATATGCTTCGGGGTGCAATGCTTGTGACGGGATATAGTGCCTGTGCGTATTATTTCTTCTTGCTTTTTATTTCAATACCTTGCCTCTTATAATAATGAGATTCCCCTGACAAACAAAGGGTTATCATATTTTGGCATCGGTTATAGAACCACAGGTTGCTGATCCAGGAATTTGACGCCCTCTGCCTGATATATTGATACTGTTTGATTAAACAGTGCCGGTGCGGATTATGGATAACATTCATCATAGGCTGCCCCTGCACCCTCCCGGTTTATTGTCCCTGCTTTCCTAAACTTTAAGTGCCACTAAACATTTAGTGCTGGAGCCAACATGTCATCGCTACAACAGCTGTTAAACGTCATTAAAACCCAGTCACACGATATTTCATTTGACGAAGTGCAACAGGTAATTAACGATAACTATCTTTTTCAACCCACCTCATTCACCAATGGACTGGGTGTTGATCGGGTTACAAATGCCGAGGGAAGCAATGAAGGATCGTGCCGTATATTCTCATTCGCCCGCATGCATAATCTAAGCGAAGCTCAAACTCTGGCCTGTTTTGGCGATTACTATCGTAGTGACGTATTGGGGAATCCCGAGGGCGTTGATCACGCGAATATTCGCCGTTTCATGCGGGATGGTTGGCGCGGAATAGTGTTTGAAAGCGTTGCCTTGCATCGGCGTTAAGCCAGCGACCAGCCTCACAAATTTTACGGATAGTATTTACCTGGCTGGGGCTAAGAATAGCAACACCGGCATTTCACCGGCGCTGCCTGCATAGTCAGGATTATTATGCCCCGATAAACTGATTTTTCGTTGCGATCGCCCGCTCTCTTTGCATGGCACCCAAGATCATGTTGTTTGACGAACCCACCTCGGCCCTCGATCCGGAGATGATCAAGGAGGTAGGTGGAGTTAGCTGATGAAGGCATGACCATGCTCTGCGTAACCCATGAGATGGGGTTCGCCAAGACTGTAGCCGACCGGGTGATCTTTATGGATGAGGGAAAAATCATCGAACAGAATGAGCCACACGCCTTCTTCGATAACCCACAGCACGAGCGCACCCAACTGTTCCTCAGCCAGATTCTGGGGCACTAATCATCTACCCTGATGATTCAGCAGGCTGCTAAAATCAAAAAACACCCTGATGGGCGTTTTTTTATGGCTGACAACAAAGCATTAACCACTCAGGGATCAAAGCGGGTGGCTGCCCAGTTGGCATTCTTGCCCGGCAGAAAACCTCCGTCGTCAATTTCATCCAACTCAGTTTCCAGCAACAGGTTCATCTTGCCGTTCATGGCCAGCAACAAGTCACCGTGTTTCTTGGGATCGATCGCCAGATTATTCATCTCCAGCGGATCCTCTACCAGATCGAACAGTTCAACATCATTTAACTTAAAAATGCCTTCGAGCGTTTTCGGCTGATTGTGCTCTTTCGGCGAAAAATACCGAGTAAACTTGTAACGTCCATCAAACACGCTACGAATCGCACCGCGCTTGCTGAAATCAGGAGTAAAGCCTTGTGCCGCAATCTGCTCATGAGTACCACCGGCATTGAGGAAAGCCCGGGTCTTGGTTAACAGGTCACTATCCAGGTACCCAAACATGTTGAAACAATACAGGGCGCTTTCACGCACTTCATTTACCCCTGCCGTAGAACCTTTCTCCAGCAGTGTGGTTAAATTCTGACCACGTAATTTACTGGTGATATTCTCTCTCTTGGTCTCATCAACGCCTGTCCAGGACATCAACGTCGGAGCCAGGTCAAGGTGTGAGGTCAGGGCCTGACTACGCTGGCCATGCGTTTGCGGATAGCCCGGGTGAGAAATCAGCAATGGCACATGATTTTGCTCACGATACGCGGTTGCTCCTTTCCCGTGGGTGCCATGACTTCCGCCAAGCTCACCGTGGTCAGCGGTCATGACAATAATCGTACTATCTGCTAATCCGAGAACTTCCAGCTGATCCAGAATGCCTTCAACCACTTTGTCGGTTTCACGAATACAGTTAAAGTAATTATTCAGCAGACGGTTCCAACGGCCATCTTCATTGGGGAAATTACCAACCAATGCACCTCTGGCTAACTGGTATTCCATGTGCGCCGGTGGCCGCCCCTTCTTGTCAAACGGCTCATGACGGCTTTTCGGCAGCTCGAAAATCCACTGCTTTTTATAAAATTCTGTGTCAGGTTCACGTGCGATGGCCATCAGGGTCTTGGGATTATCCTGCACGCTTTGCCCGGGCAGATCCGTGTTATAGAACATCACATCATGAGGGTTCACCAGGTTAACCGATAACATCCAGGGCTTATTGTCCTGTTGCATGGGTTGACCGCGCACGCGTAACCAATGCCTGGCCTGAGCACCGATCAAATCATCATTAATGTAGCCACCCTGGGTCATACCGATAACATCACCGATACCGACATAGTCGTTAAAGCCAAAGGTCTCGATGAATTTTGACATTTTTTTACTCGGCAACGCCTGCTGGTCATGGGTACTCAGCTCTCTGGAGAGATGCCATTTGCCTTTATAGGCCGCGTAATAGCCCGCCTCACCCATCATGTCACCGATCGTACCAAATTCAGGATCAAGATTATTTGACCAGGGGAAATCCAGGTTATCGAACATCTTGCTACTCTGGATGTGCTGGCCGGTATAGATGACTGCTCGCGACGAAGTACAGACCGCCGAGTTAATCTGGTGATTGGTAAAGGTCACGCCTCGCTCTTGCAAGCGTGCACGCCCAGGCAAGTAGTAACCGGGGGGTAACTCAGCCGGGTCGAAGTAACGCTCCTGATCGGTGAGGATGAACAAAATGTTATAGCCATCAACTCCGTTGCCAGCAGCACTCGCCGGTTTGAACGCTTTCTCAACAGCTACGGCACCGGAAGTCGACGCTTCAAGAGCCCCGCTTCCCAGAGCTAACGTAGTAAGCCCTGAAATCTCAAGGAATTCACGACGGGACAAACTCCGCTTCTTCTCATCACTCATTACACGACCCTTTTAAAAACGCTGGTTTGTTACAACCCGCTGGTAATCCCTGACTCTTAACTCAATGCCACACGAACTGAAGCGCGCTTGAATCATCATAGATAGTTCCGAATAGATTGTTCAAAACAAAGAGTTCAGAACAAAGAGTTCCGAACAAAGAGTTCCGAGCCCATCCAAGAGCACGCATCAAGCGATCCATTATGAAGGATTAGTAAGAGAATTGTGTAGTGATAAATTGAGGTGCTGTTTCAACGTGTAAGTGCAACCCAACAAAATATCTTTCCCGTAACCACGGTTGATAGCGGCCTGAGTCGTTACCGGCCAATCGGTTTCACGCTTGTTGCTAACGCCAACTTCACGACCAACTATCCCCCATGAATTTTTCCAGCGCTTGCTGTGCCTGCTTTGGATGTAAGAGATCCTGCACTTCGATCATTTCACATTCATCCCTTACCATCTCATCGAGATTGACCGGATAATGTTTACAATCATCGGGACGGTCGTGATAAATATCGCAAGTATATTTTTCCTGACCGGGCGCCTTACGTAACCACGGGCAGCGTTCTAGCTGTTGGCCGGAGTCAGGATCCATCCATATTTTTCCAGCACGCACATAACGGGAAATATCGGGCCTGAAAACCTCCCAAAACTCTATCTCACTGGCTGTTGCCGACAGACCACCGTTGCCATATTTAATGCAGCATTTACCGCATTGATTACACTCTTTCATCACCGAACCTCATTGTATGAGGCAAAAGTAATCACCCGTGCACCCATGATGTAGCAAAAATATCCACTGCACTTTCAGGCGATCACCATCTCGCCACATAGCCTCGATTATCGATATGAACAAAACCGCCATGAGTCGATTTCGGCCGGTACTTACCTATGCCACCAACATAGATTTCACTGCTCTGCTGGAATTCGATGGCAAGATTATAAATTACATCGACATCGGCAATCGTGATTTTTTGATCATTATTTAAATCATCCAGCCTGCCATCTCTGTCTTCATCGATAAAAAGATCCATGGCATCGCCATATTGATGACGGCTATAACGGCCATTATTAATGATACGATTATAAAATGGCGTACGATAGGCGCTGATCACGCCGAGGGTATCTATGTCATAACCACGCGAAGCCACAAATTCAAAGAACGATTCCAACATCTGCAACGTCGTAGTCTGAACGACAATAAATTTTGGGTAAGCGGAATGTTGTTTACATAAAAACTGCTGGAAAGTGAAATGTGGAGACATTTTTTTATTCAATATGTCTTCTGTTATCCGCACGAAGCCTGTTGGTTGTTGGTACGCTTTTAAACTCCTGAATGGCACTTTTGGATATTCATCAATACGATACCCTTCAAGAAATCCATCCTGCACTTCTTTAAAGGGCACCATAACAACAACTTGCAAGTGAATTCGTTTCTTCCCTAAAAAATTCTGAAAATATATATCGTAAATTCCGGATTTTTCAGGAGCTTTTGCAGCAAATTTCTGATTAAAATATTTTGATTTATAAGATTCGCCAGAAGCACCCGTATCGAACTTTTCGACAAACTGCATACTATCGCTGATAATACTCAAATCGTCATAATCTGAATAAGTAGCGGTTAGTAATTCATTTGGCAACACGAACACGCTCATTAAATCTCGTTTGATGATAATGCCATTTAC
>JAUXFT010000163.1 GCA_030622755.1 Aestuariirhabdus sp.
CACCCTGTTTTGCAATCATAAACCTGAATCGTAATTTCTTCGAGGTTCGGTTTTATGCGGAGCCTACTTAAGCTTCTGATAAAGAGTTGATCCTCGAGCTGAGGAGGTCAGGAAATGCTGATGCCAGTATAGACTCTACAGTCCAACTGAATCCTTAAGCGTGAAAGGAAACAATAATGAGCAACTATGTCATCACTCCATCAAAGCAAGCCACTGTCGCAATAAAAGACAGCGACGATCTATTTCCAGTTCGCCGGATCTATTGCATTGGTCGGAACTATGCTGACCATGCTATAGAGATGGGCCATGATCCGGATCGTGAACCGCCATTTTTCTTCCAGAAAAATTCGGACAACGTGGATTGTTCTGGTGAATTTCCTTATCCCCCCCAAACCTCCGATGTGCACCATGAAATTGAACTGGTGGTGGCACTGAAAAGTGGTGGCGTCGATATTGCTCTCGACGAAGCACTTGGTCATGTGTATGGCTATGGGCTTGGCCTGGATATGACACGGCGTGATCTGCAGGATGAAATGAAAAAAATGGGACGGCCCTGGGAGATTGGCAAGGCTTTCGAAAAATCAGCTCCCATGAGCCCCATTACTCCTGTGTCCCAGGTTGGCCATCTGGATGCAGGAACAATTCAATTGATGGTCAATGGTGAGCTTCGTCAAAAGGGGAACCTTAACCAGATGATCTGGAAAGTTGCGGAAATGATCTCCTGCCTTTCTGAGTATTTTGAGCTGGCTGCAGGCGATCTGATTATGTCGGGTACCCCGGCGGGTGTTGGTCCGGTTGTTAAGGGGGATGTCATAGTGGGGTCTGTTGAAGGTATTGGCGAACTGACAGTCACGGTCATTTAAACGCGTTGGAGCCGATGCAATATGTTTGAAAATATCGCAGCAGAACCGGTTTTTTTTAGTTTTGCTATCGCCTTGCTCGTAACCGGAGCCGTCGCGAGGCTTTTGGTTGGATTGGCGGGTTGTTGGATTTGCGCAGAGATCGGTACAGTTCAAATGCCCCGGGAAAACATCCATTTCTAAATTGCCTGTTGGGTGGGAGCGAAAATCGAATGATTAAGTTTTTGATGATCGATTCGGTGAATCTAGATAGTCAAACCCGGGATGATCGGGAGAATTATTAACCCTGGTGCGGAACTTCCAGCATGATCTTACGCCGACCGTATCCGTGTTTGGAGTCATACACCTTAATCGTAATTTCGTTGACGCCTGGTTTTATGCGGACCGCGCTTAAGCTTCTGGTAAAGGGTTGCTCCTCGACATGAGGGTGCATCAGCACACGCCGGGCAATAATTTTGTTGGCAGGGTCCAGAACCTCCCAGCGAGTGGCGTAGTGGTGATCCCCTTCATCTTCGTGTTGAACGGTTACCGAGATGGTAAAATAACCAGAACCCTGAGAGGTGATGGTTGCTTTTATTGGAGCCGGCTCATTGGCCGCGACCGATTTTGTCAGCAAAGTGCTCACCAGAAGAGCGCTGAGGCATACCAGTAAAGCAGACATCAGAAACTGTTTAATTCGATAGTGTATACGCCAGATGGGCTGAATATTTTTTATTTGGGACATAATCCTGTTTCCTAACCCGCTTATTCTTCGAGAGTTTTTGTTGCGTACAATACCTTCTTCAACTGTATACCCTGCGTTTTATTGAAAACAATTTTATTTTTTTTAGGTTTGAAACGCTTGTTGATAAGATTTTTTAAAAACGCATGAAAGATGATAACAGTGGCTGGCGAGATTTATTTATGCCTGCTTCTCAATCTCGATGTAAATCATGCTTAAACGCTTAACGCCCTTTATAGTCTCCCGGTCTCTTTTCCAGAAACGCGTTGACCGCCTCTGAATGATCTTCGGTGTTGTGGCACATTCCCTGAAAACCCGCACAGAGATCGAGAAAGTCGGGCAACTGTTGTCTCTGCGCCATTTTTAACAAGCGTTTGGTCATACGCAGTGTCTGCGGTGGTTTGGCTGCGATGGTGCAGGCCAGTTCCATTGCTCGCTCGAGCAGCTTATCGCTATCCACAACTTCGAGCAAAATCCCTAAATTGAGGGCCTCGTCTGCTTTTACCAGCCTTCCGCTGAGGGTTAATTCGGCAGCGCGTTGGTAACCGATCAGGCGTTGTAAAAACCAGGCGCCGCCATCCCCGGGAATAATGCCGAGGTTAATAAAGGTTTCACCCAGCAGGGTTTTCTCGCTGCCCAAGCGTAAGTCGCACATGCAGCTGAGATCGAAACCGGCGCCGATGGCGGGACCATTAATTGCGGCAATGATTGGAATCTCGGCGCTTTCCATCGCCAGTGGCATGCGCTGGATTCCTTCCCGGTATTTTTGCTGTACTTCGAGTACCGAACCGCCGAATGCTCCGTCTCGATGTTTACCGGAACGTTCGGCCATCTCCTTGATATTGCCGCCGGCAGAAAATGCTGAGCCAGCCCCTGTCATAATCAGCACGGAAACCTCTTGGCAGCGATTGGCCCATTGCACGGTGTTGACGATCTCATCAACCAGTAGCGTCCCGGTTAAAGCGTTACGTACATCGTGTCGATTAAAGGTGAGTAGGGCGACGCGATCCGTAATCTCCAGTGTGGAATCGATGAGAGTGGGTTGGTTCATGCTCAAGTTCCTGCTTTGTCACTCGTAAAAGTGTTGTATTGTTAATAGCCAATCAGTGAATTGCCAATCGGTTAATTACTAATAAGTGTAGGGCAGTCATTATAGGGCTGCTTGCCATGTAAGGCGCTAAGCAATCTCTCCATTTAAAACGTCTGGGCGAGCGCCGCGAGGAGTATTTATTTCCATGTTGTCCGTTTGTTGCATCAGCAAGGCTCGTACATCAACAATCTCCAGACCCTCTTCATACAGTATCACTGGGTTGAGCTCCAGCTCACTAAGTTGTGGCTGCGTCAAAAACAGCTCTGATAGCTGCATCATTAGTTTAACCAAAGCGTCGCGATCAATCGCTGCCGCGCCGCGAACGCCATCGAGTAATTTGTGGCACTGGATTTCATTCAGCATCTCGGTTGCGTCATGGAGACTTATTGGCAGTGAACGGAAGCTGACATCCCTGAGTACTTCCACGTGAATTCCACCAACCCCAAACATTAATACCGGGCCAAACTGGGCGTCTCGAGTGATGCCCAATATAATTTCTATACCGGATTGTGCCATGGGGGTGACTAACACCCCATCAAGCTGAGCTTCAGTATTGTATGTGAAGGCGTTACGGGTGATTTCAGCGAACGCCCTGGCGAGTTGGTCACTACCTTTCAGGTTGAGTTTGACGCCACCGGCATCGGATTTATGGATGATCTGTGGACTGACGATTTTCATTGCTAGCGGATGGTTTCCGAAGGTATTGGCGACCTCTTCAAGTTGCTCAGGCGTTTCTACAAGTATTGATTCTGTGAGTTGAATACCCTGTTGTTTTAATAATGCCCGCCCCTCTACCTCTGTCATTACAGAACTGTGCGTATTGACTGCTACTGACGTCAGTGCTGATGTAGTTGAGGCGTTTTGAATTGTATTAAACTGAGTTATGCTCGTATTTTTAATACTATGCTTCTTATCTGTTTTTGATTGAGCGGATCGTTGTTGTACTGCCCCATAATGCACCAGTGCGTTCACGCAATGCACGGCGATTTCCAGGGAATCCTGTACCGGTATGCTACCTTCGCTAAGTGTTCTTAGCGCTCTGGTTTGATGATGTTTGTAGACACTGTGCACTATCAATGGTTTTTGATGTGTCTGTTGAAGAGCGCAGAGCCGGGTTGCTGTATGGTTTTCTGTCTCGGCCAGATCTTGTGAAAAGCGCAGCTGGTAGCCACCGAACAATCCCACGACTAATAGTGCATCGACGCCAGTATCACCAAGCAACAGGTCGCAGGCTTGTGCGAAGAGTTCTGGCCGGGTATCACTGGCACCGGCAAAGTCGACCGGATTATTGACCGGGGCGTGTGGGCCAAGTAATGCGCTTAGCTGACTGAGGGTTTTGCCGTTTAGTGTTGCCAGTTGCAAACCGAGCTCACTGAGCTCGTCGGCTGCGATGGTGGCGTGTCCGCCGCCATCAGCCAGAATGGCAACGTTCTTTCCCCTGGCGGGTGGGTGCATTGCCAAGGCCTCGGAAATGGGCAGCAGGTGGTCAGAACGTTCAACCAAAATAACCCCGGCCTGTTGCATGACGCCGCGACAAAGTTTGAAATCTCCGGCCAGTGCCCCGGTATGGGATCGGGCAGAATTTTGCCCACTCGCGGTACGACCGGATTTATACATGACGATCGGTTTTGTCGGGGATACATCACGGGCCGCGTCGAGAAATGCCTTGCCCTGAGAAAGCCCTTCAACGTAGGTTGCGATAACGCGGGTTTGTTTATCGGCGGCAAAATAATAGAGATATTCGTGGAAGGCTATATCGGCTTCATTGCCGACACCAATGTAACTACTAAAGCCTAGTTGAGGGTGGCGCAGACTCTCGGTGACGAGTGAAAGTGCCATGTTACCCGATTGAGAAATAATCCCGACCGGGCCGCTGCGCAGATCATTGAAACCGACCAGGTTGCAGTGCCTGTGCGTATTAAACATACCCGAAGTATTAGGACCGATCAGCCGGATACCCTGTTTCCGGGCAGCAGTTACGCAGCGTTGTTCCAGCAAGCTGCCAGCCGTTCCGGTTTCGGAAAACCCGCTGGCGAGTATCACTGCTCCCTTTACCCCCTGTTGGCCACAACGGGTGAGAATCTCCGGAATGCTTTCAGCCCGGGTACAGATGAGAGCCAAGTCTACGGATGCAGGCACCGACTCAATGGAACCGAAGCAGGGCAGGCCTAACAGAGTATCGAGTTTGGGATTTACCGGATAGATGGAGCCGTCAAATTGATCGCGTAACAGATGTGCAATTGCACTGTATCCTCGTTTGGCCGGGTTGGCGGAAGCGCCTACCACCATGATCGATGTAGGGGCAAGGAAATCTAAAGGAGCTAAAGGTAATGGATAGTTCATAATCTTTGATCAGTTATAAAGTAAATTATTGTCCATGAAATACCGGTGAACGTTTTTCCGAGAAAGCATCGACGCCTTCCTGCCAGTCTTCTGTGGTAGCGCAGAAGCACATCCCTTCCAGTTCAGACGTCAGCGTAGAATCGAGACTTTGATTGGATAACAGGTTGAGGTGGCGTTTCGCCAGAGCCATCGAAATCGGCGCTTTGCTTGCGAGTTTCCGGGTAAATGCCAGCGCTTCATCGCGGAAGTTGTCGTCACTGAGTCGTTTGTTTGCGAGGCCAATTTTTACCGCATATTTGGCACTGATCCTGTCGCCCTGAAAAATAAGTTCGCGGGCTTTGGCGAGCCCTACCAGGCGGGGCAGCAGGTAGCTCAGGCCGCCACCAATAAAGGTTCCGATGCTGACTTCGGGCAAACTGAGGCGAGCGCTTTTGCTCATCAGTAGAAAGTCACAGGCGATCGCCAGTTCAGCGCCGGCGCCGATGGCATATCCCTGGACAACACTAACGACGGGTTTTTCTATGCTGAACAGTGTTTTGCATAGCTGCTGTTCGGCGGACAGGTACTGCCGCTTTTCGAAAGCGCTGCGCTGACCGGATGCGTGGGCTTTCATATCAGCTCCTACGCAAAAAGCACGCCCTTCGCCCGACAGGATTATGGCCCGAACGCTGGTATCGGTGGCGGCGTCCTGAAGTGCCTGTAACAGCTCATCGTAGAGTGGCTTGATGACGGCGTTCAGGCGTTCCGGGCGGTTAAGACGTAACTCTGCCACCGAATCGTGGCGTAGATACTGTATGTGTTGGTAGTCCATTGAAAAGAATATCCTGGTGTTTGACGTTAATACTGGTCTTGAAGCTGATTGATCAGTTGTTCGCGTTCACGCAGTGCGCTGACTGCCTGAGAACCCATATAACGAGCGGTCTGTGATAGCAAACCTTCGATCAGAACCATAAAGGCGGCCTGGCTGTTACTGAAAAATACCCCGTCCGTTGGGACGATGAATCGATACCGGGCATGAACCGATAACGGGGAACTGTGAGAATCCGTGAAAGCGATGATCTCAATGTTTTTCTGGCTGGCAAGCTGCGCGGCGCGGATAGTCTGGGTGCTATAGGGGGCGCAGCCGATTAATACCAGAAGGTCGTCACTTTGCAACTTGCCAATGGCGTGTGACAGCCCTTGTCCCGGGGTATCCATTAGCTCTACCCCTTGCCTTAACATGCTCAGGGTGTAGTTAAAAAAACTGGCGAGGCTATAGGATTGACGCTGTCCGAACAGGTAAACACGGGGTGCAGTGGCCAGGCGCTTTATGCTTTTGCGCACGCAAAGAGGGTCTAATCCATTCATCATGGCGCCGATATTTCCCACCTCGTCGCTTGCCTGTTGTTGTAACAGTTGGGTATGTGGTGTGGTCAGGCTTTGTTCGTGGGCAAGAATACCGTGTTGCAATTGGCCGCTATAAAAATGTCCGGGTTCTATCACCTCTTCGCGGAACAGGCGTTGCAAGTCGTTAAAGCCTGCAAAGCCCAGTCTTTGCGATAACCGTGTCAATGTTGAAGGGCTAACGTTTAGCGTGGCTGCCAGTTCGCTGATGTTATGAGTGGCACTAAATCTCGGGTTATCGATCAATCGACTCAGTGTGTACTGCGACCGTTTACCCAGGCGAAGTTTAAGTTCCCCGCGCTGAAGAAGGGTAGGGACCTGTTGCAATTCTGCCAGGTTCATGGCGACGGGCTTTCCAGCCTCGAAAGCGATTCCGGAAGATAGTTGATCCTGTTCGGTTTGTTCAGGTTCGTTAGGTTCGGGTTCGTTAGGTTCAGAGTCGCTCGGTTCAGTGCGGTTGTTGGGGTTTGTGTTGGAAGGCATCGGCGTTGGCTGCGGGTTTGTTTGTATACCAACTGTAGAGCGGTATCAGATATTGAGCAAAATAAATTCCAGATTTATAGAAATTGCAAAAATAATTGCAATAATTCAATTGAGCCCAGCATAAGTGGGATCGTTAATAGAGCCGACACTGGCAGGTAAATAGAGTAGTGGGAATGGAGTGGGCTCTTCCTTATAAGAGATGATGGAGGGCGATAAGAGAAGGCTAAAAGCGATCAGAAGTGACACGATGTGATAATAGGTGACCTGATGTGATAAGGGATGATTAGAGATAATCGGTAGCTATCAGTCGTGATCAGTCGTGATCAGTTGCTATAAGTAGCTATCATGCTCAATTAGTAGTTATTTGAGGTGATCTGTTGATAAAATATTGCAGGGTCAGGAGCAGGAACCTCTTGGTTCCCATGCTTGTCATCATTCAATGCGGAAGATTTCGGTAAGAACAACAAGCTCTCAGAGTCGTGTGGCGCAAAAATGCACGCAGTTTTTCAAGCTGCAAATGAGCGCAAACGCGCTCATTACAGCAATGACGGGCGGGGGAGTACAGAGAGTACAGAGAGTACAGAGAGTACAGAGAGTACAGAGAGTACAGAGAGTACAGGAAGAACTTAGCCCGCGTTGTTGAACCGGCTAGTCTGAAGCGGAGGTGTTGAACAGACTGGCTGCATCAATATCTTCCGCTACCAAAGCCGCCCGTGCGCCGAGTTCAACGCTGGCGTTGGGGAAAATGATGTAGCCGGGGGAACCTGTAATA
>JAUXFT010000130.1 GCA_030622755.1 Aestuariirhabdus sp.
AGATCAAAAATCACGGAAGGAAGGAGTAAGCCGATGGATGATAGACTCTCAGGAAAAGAAACCGTCCTGCTTATGTGTGCTTTTGCAACCTTATGCGTCAGCCTCTACATGATTCTGAATCAACTGAATTAATCGCAACCTATTTACGAACAAATCAAGAACCCGTAAATAGATCACCCGGAAACAAGGATAATTAACCAATCATCCTACCCATCAATCAACCCATACACGCGCATTACGGAACATGCGTAACCAGGCAGCATCTTCCTGCCACTCATCTGGAGCCCAGGAGTTTTGCAGAGCACGATACACTCGCTCCGGATGGGGCATCATAATCGTTACCCGGCCGTCATTATTACTTAAGCCTGCGATCCCCCTGGGCGAACCGTTAGGGTTCGCCGGATAATTTTCCGTCATCGCACCGCGGTTATCCACATAACGCAGGGCTGCAACCCCTTGTGATTCCAGTTGATGCAACTGCTCTGTAGAGGAAAATTCTGCATAACCCTCCCCATGCGCTACAGCAATCGGCATCATGGAACCTTCCATTCCCTGCAAGAAAATGGACGGGCTGGACTGGACCTCAACCATCGCAACGCGTGCTTCAAACTGCTCTGAACGGTTACGCACAAAGTGCGGCCAATGCTCAGTACCCGGAATCAGTTCATGGAGATTGGATAGCATCTGGCAACCATTGCAAACACCCAGCGCGAAACTGTCAGAGCGGATGAAAAAATCGCTGAACTGCTGACGTCCACGCTCATTGAACAGAATCGACTTGGCCCAGCCTTCACCAGCACCCAAAACGTCACCGTAGGAGAAACCACCGCAGGCAACCAGTCCTTTGAAACGTGAAAGATCTATTTTCCCGGAAAGTACCTGACTCATGTGCACATCGACGCTACTAAACCCGGCGCGATCGAATGCTGCGGCCATCTCAACATGGCCGTTAACACCCTGCTCTCGCAAGATAGCCATCTCAGGACGAACACCCGTATTGATATAGGGTGCAGTAACGTCTTCATTCACATCAAAACTGAGGGACACGTGCAAACCGGGATCGGTTCGATCATCAATGGCGGCAAACTCCTGATCGGCACAATCGCTGTTATCGCGCAAAGCTTGCAAGCGATAGCTGGTTTCAGACCACCAGTGCTGGTATTGGCCCAACGAATTCACCAGCACCGTTTCACCGGCAAACATAAAGCTCAATTCATCATGCGCTTCAACACTACCAATCACGCAGCTCTGTTCTCCAATGCCTGCTGCCGTAAGCTGCTGCAAAACCTCTTCAGTGTCTTGCTGTCGAACCTGAACCACCGCTCCAAGCTCTTCGTTAAATAACACTGCACACAGCTCAGCATGATTATCTGTAAGCCTGTCGAGATAAACGTCAACACCAGCACGACCCGCAAAGGCCATCTCAGCAAGAGTTACGAACAAGCCACCATCAGATCGATCGTGATACGCCAACAGTTTGTTGTCCTGGCTTAACCCTTGAATAACTGCAAAGAATGCTTTCAGGTCTTCTGCATCATCGAGGTCAGCAGGAACATCGCCTACCTCTTTAAACACCTGGGCCAAAGCACTTCCACCCAAACGATTTTGACCATTACCAAGATCAATGAGAATCAGGTCGGTATCGCCCATATTGGTTCGCAATTCAGGCGTCAGCGTCCTGCGCACATCCTGAACCGGTGCAAAGGCAGAAATAACCAGAGACAGCGGCGCGGTTACAGATTTCTTATCCTCTCCATCCTGCCACTGGGTACGCATAGACATAGAGTCCTTACCAACGGGCACGCAGATACCCAGCTCCGGACAGGTCTCCATTCCTACAGCTTTCACGGTTTCATACAGGTTTTCATCTTCACCGGGATGCCCTGCTGCCGCCATCCAGTTGGCAGACATTTTGATGTCACTCAGCTTGCCTATCCGTGCCGCAGCTATATTGGTAATCGCCTCCGCGATCGACATACGACCCGAAGCTGGCGCATCCAGCAAGGCTACCGGCGTGCGTTCACCCATCGACATCGCTTCACCGGTATAACCAATATAATCGGTTGCAGTGACAGCACAATCCGCTACAGGGATCTGCCAGGGGCCCACCATCTGATCGCGAGCAACCATACCGGTAATCGACCGATCACCAATGGTAATCAGGAAGCTTTTACTCGCTACCGCTGGCAATTTAAGAACACGCTCGGCGGCATCAGCAAGATCAAGCCCGCTGGTATCAAACGCTGTACGCTCAAAAGTCTGTCGCTTGATGCTGCGGAACATACGCGGCGCCTTACCCAGCAGAACCTCGAGCGGCATATCCACTGGATTATTCTCAAAGTGACTATCCCCGACTCGAAGCGTCTGCTCTTCAGTCGCCTCGCCGATCACCGCATAAGGGCAACGCTCGCGCTCACAGATCTCAACAAAACGCTGCAGATCGTCCGGCGCCACCGCCATGACATAGCGCTCCTGAGACTCATTACACCATACCGCCAACGGGGTCATACCCGGCTCATCATTGGGGATATTCCTCAGCTCAAAGTTACCGCCACGACCACCGTCGTTCACCAACTCTGGAAAGGCGTTGGAGAGTCCGCCTGCGCCTACATCGTGGATAAACGCAATGGGGTTCGCATCCCCCAATTGCCAACAACCATCTATAACTTCCTGGCATCGGCGCTCCATCTCGGGATTACCGCGTTGTACCGAAGCAAAATCAAGATCTGCACTGCTGGTTCCCGTCGTCATCGAAGAAGCGGCTCCACCACCAAGACCTATCTGCATAGCAGGCCCACCCAAAGCAATCAGCTTGGCACCAACCGGTATCTCGCCCTTTTCGACATGATCCGCACGAATATTGCCAAGACCACCGGCAATCATTATCGGCTTATGGTAGCCCCTGACTTCAACGCCATTGACGCCGTTAGCCTGCTCTTCATAAGTACGGAAATACCCGCACAAGTTGGGACGACCAAACTCATTATTAAAGCTGGCCCCACCAATGGGCCCCTCCAGCATGATGTCCAGCGCTGACACAATCCGTTCGGGCTTACCGTAAGGGCTTTCCCAGGGCTGTTCAAAACCGGGAATATTAAGATTTGAAACCGTGAAACCTGTTAACCCGGCTTTAGGCTTGGAGCCTTTACCCGTAGCGCCCTCATCGCGAATCTCTCCGCCTGAGCCGGTAGCCGCACCGGAGAAAGGTGCAATCGCCGTAGGATGGTTATGAGTTTCCACTTTCATGAGAATATGAATATCCTCTTCATTGGCTTCATAGGTACGGCTATCAGGATTAGGAAAGAAACGTCCGCCCTTGCTCCCGACAATCACCGACGCGTTGTCCTTGTAGGCGGACAACACACCTTGGCTGTGTAACTGATGGGTATTACGGATCATCGCAAACAGGGACTTCTCCTGAGCTTCTCCATTAATATCCCAGCTTGCATTGAAAATTTTGTGGCGGCAGTGCTCTGAGTTTGCCTGGGCAAACATCATCAACTCAACATCAGATGGGTTACGCTGCAAACCTTTAAAGCTTTCCAGCAGATAATCGATCTCATCTTCAGCCAACGCCAGCCCCAGATCAGCATTTGCCGCTTCCAGAGCGCCGCGACCACCTTGCAGCATATCCACAACCGTCATCGGAGTCGGTTGAGCATGCACAAACAGCTCACCGACAGCGTTTACCGAATCAAACACGGCTTCTGTCATACGGTCATATAACGCGGGTTCCAGCTGGCTCAGCTGCTCTGCACTTAATGGCGAAGCGGCCTCGATATAGTAGGCAACTCCCCGTTCAATTCGCAGTACTTCATCAAGACCACAGTTGTGGGCAATATCGCTGGCCTTGCTTGACCAGGGAGAGATCGTACCCGGACGGGGAACCACCAGTTTCATCTGGCCACTCGGTGCATGTGCTGCTATCGCAGGACCGTAGCGTAATAGACGATCCAACACCGTTTCGTGTCCGGCCTTTAGCTCAGATCCAAGATCAACCAGATGAACGTATTCAGCATAGATACCAGAAACGTCAGGCACTATTGCTTGTAACGCTGACAACAACTTGTTGGCACGAAAAGCGGAAAGGGCGGGAGCACCACGTAACTCTAGCATCTGGAGAATATCCTCTGACAGGCGGCTGAACTATGCTTAAAACCATGCTTGTGAACTGAAATTTTGCTGATGAGCTATTCTTTTGAACGGTGCGCAAACCTGTAGATACGTACTTGAAGTACCTCTCTATCGATTCATCACACTTCAAACCCGCTACTCTTCTGCGCGTAATCAGGTAAATAGAGCGTATTTACGACCTTATCAACCTGAGTTGGCAGGCAAAAATCGGGGTACAAAATTTGCGCGTATCATACTCCATTCACCTGGGCACAACCAGCCACAGGTTCCTACCGGGGGCTGAAAACAGTATGATGGCCTCAGCATTCAAACGTCTTACGAGTAACTATGGGAAGAAGTGGTAGTTTACGCTCCCGGCCTGCATTAGCGCTGACCTCCGTTGTCGTTATGGCCGCCTTGTTGATTGGTTGCGAAAAGCCAACCCAACTTCAACAACTGCAGCTTCAGCAGAAGCTGTTGATGTTGACGCGTAACAGTCCGACCACCTACTACATCGACCGCGATGATCCCAGCGGCTTTGAATACGAGCTCGCCAAACTGTTTGCCGAAGACATTGGTGTAGAACTCGAAGTGCACGTTCTGGGCTCCACCCCGGAGCTATTTCAAACGCTCAACCGCCCAGCGTATGAACAACCGGTGAGCTTCGCTGCGGCAGGCCTGAGCATCACACCGGAACGACAACGCAAGGTGGCATTTTCTCCGCCTTACATGAACATCAACCTGCATCTGGTGTATAACCGCAACCACCCCAAACCCAACTCCTTCAAAGATCTTACCGAAGGGGAACTGGTGGTAGAAAAAGGCAGCATCCACGAAGAGAGAATTCTCAAACTGCTTACCGAAGAAGAGCCTCAGTGGAGCAGCAGTAGCGATCTGGAAGCAATGGATCTGCTGAATATGGTGAACGAAGGTGAAATAGCCTACACCATTGTCGACTCAAATCTCTGGGCAACCCATTACATCTATTTCTCGAATGCTCGCATCGGCTTTGATCTACAACCCGGCGAACAACTCGCATGGGCCTTCACCAGAGGAAAAGACTCCAGCCTGCGGGATAAAGCCAACGACTTTTTTATTCGCATCGAACAAGACGGCACACTCGCGCAACTGCATGAGCGCTTTTATGGCCATGTAGACCAGCTCAATTATGTCGGCGCAAAAATCTTTGTGCGCCAACTCGACAATCGCCTCCCCAAGTACCGTGATACCTTCATCGCTGCCGGAGAGGACAACCAGATAGACTGGAAGCTACTCGCCGCAATTGGCTACCAGGAATCCCACTGGCGCCCCACCGCTCGCTCACCAACCGGCGTGCGCGGCCTCATGATGCTGACGCAGCCTACTGCCAAAGAGATGAAGGTAGATAACCGCTTGGATCCGGTGCAAAGCATCAATGGCGGAGCTGGTTACTTTGCCAAGATCAAAGCACGGATTCCCCAGCGGATTGCCGAACCGGATCTTACCTGGATGGCTCTGGCCGCCTATAATGTTGGTCTCGGCCACCTCGAAGACGCCCGGGTTATCACCCAAAAACGGGGTGGAAACCCTGACCGCTGGATGGATGTTAAGGAAAACCTGCCGCTACTCACCAAAAAGAAGTGGTATCAAAATACGCGCTACGGCTACGCGCGCGGCTATGAACCCGTGGTGTACGTACAGAACATTCGTCGCTATTACGATGTTTTACGATGGCTGGAAGCGCCTCAAGGTGAAGTCGAACAACTGGCCCAGGCAGCCCATCAGCCGGGGATTACTGATTCACCAGAAACCATGGCGCAATAACCAGTGATATCGAGCAATAGCGGGTAATAACGATAAAAAGAACCCAGCAGCTGGCTATCCGGGATGTTCGCCTGGTTTAGCCGTGACAGCCGTGACAGCCGTGACGAACAAGAAAAGAAGAAAGAAGAAAAGTTTACAGATTTTTACGCGCTGCCTTTAACTCTGCACGCCGCTGCCTGAAGAAACTCGACAATAACTCGCTACTGTCCTCAGCCATTACCCCACCCGTCACTTCTACCTGATGGTTCATGGTGCTTGCTTCCAGCAACCGCGCAGTACTCACCACGGCACCCGCTTTCGGCTCCGTCGCAGCAAAAACCAAGCGTTGGATTCGACTATGTACCAATGCACCCGCACACATGGTGCAAGGCTCAAGAGTGACGTACAGCGTACAATCGATGAGACGATAATTACCCATATGGGCAGCGGCTGCTTGCAGGGCAAGCATTTCAGCATGCGCTACCGGATTACAACTACTGATGGGCTGGTTAAACCCTTTCCCGACACATTCTCCCTGAAACACCACCAGGGCACCCACAGGAACTTCACCCGCAGCAGCAGCCTGACGTGCAAGCTCCAGCGCCTGCGCCATCCAAAAGTGGTCTTGTTCGTTATCGGGAGTCATCATGAGAGAAAATAGACAAATATCATATTCAATGCCAGCTGCCAACCCAGGAGCGGGTTAGCAGCCAGTACTATTTTTCCAAAACACAGCGCAAAGCTCTATGCAAAATACAGGACAAAATACCTAGGGCATTTCGTCGACTTCTTCCGTCTTTTGCGGAGGTAGCAAATCTTCACGAGTAATATCCATATACAGCAGGATATTGGCCGCAACGTAGATGGATGAGTAAGTACCCACACCAACACCGATAATCAACGCAAACGCAAACGCATGGATCATTTCGCCGCCAAAGTAGAACAGCGCAATCAATACCAGCAAGGTGGTCAACGAGGTAACAATCGTCCGACCAAAGGTTTGTGTTAACGAGGCATTGATCACCTCGATTTCATTGCCTTTACGCATCTTGCGGAAGTTTTCACGAATACGGTCAGATACCACGATGGTGTCGTTCAGCGAGTAACCTATCACTGACAAAATCGCTGCCAGGACCGTCAGGTCGAAGCCAATACCCATTACCGAAAAAACACCCAAAGTGATAATGACATCGTGTGCCAAGGCAACTACGGCGCCAATGGCAAACTTGTACTGGAAGCGAATAGCGATGTAGATCATTACTATCACCAACGCCATCAACAGGCCCAATCCACCCTGCTCACGCAGCTCTTCACCGACCTGGGGGCCAACAAACTCAACCCTGCGCAGATCGATCTCGCCATCATAAGAAGATGACAAGGATTCGACCACACTATCACCAAGCTTTGGATCATCACCCGGCATACGCACCAGTACATCACGCGCAGTACCGTAGTCCTGAACGACCGACTTCTCGAAACCGGCACTGCTCAGGTCATCACGGATTTTTTGCAGATCTGCCGGCCGGTCATAACCCAGCTCTACCAGAGTACCACCGGTAAAATCGAGTCCGAACTGCAAACCATTAATGCCGAGAGATACCAGGGAACCCAGTACCAACACCGACGAAAGGATCACGGCAAACATCCGTGCCCCCATAAAATTAATCACTTTATTCGCTGACATAATCGTCTCTCTTATGCTCGCAATGGGCCATTTATATCCACAACCGATTAAGCTGGCGTCCGCCGAAGCTCAGGTTCACCATCGCACGCGTTACCACAATCGCGGTAAACATCGAGATGATAATACCCAGCGACAATGTCACCGCAAAACCTTTAACAGGACCCGTTCCGACTGCGTACAGAATAACGGCCACCAGCAACGTGGTGATGTTGGCATCAAGGATCGTAACAAACGCACGATCATAACCTTCATGTATCGCCCTTTGAGGCGACAGCCCGTTCTTCAGCTCCTCGCGAATTCGCGAAAATATCAACACGTTGGCGTCCACCGCCATACCCACGGTCAATACGATACCCGCAATGCCCGGCAAGGTAAGGGTGGCTGACATCATCGACATCAACGCAACCAGAAGCGCCAGATTCAGGGTCAGGGCGATGTTGGCAAAAATACCAAACACCTTGTAATAGGCCAACATGAAAATAAGTACCAATGCGAAACCGATAACGACCGAATTCACACCCATACGAATATTGTCTTTACCAAGGCTTGGACCCACCGTCCGCTCCTCAACAAAGTACATCGGAGCCGCTAACGCACCCGCGCGCAACAACAAGGCAAGCTCGGACGCTTCACCCGTACCATCGAGTCCCGTAATACGGAAACTGGTTCCCAGTGCGCTTTGGATCGTTGCCAGGCTGATGATCTCCTTCTCTTCGCGGAAACCAGCCACCCGAACCTGAACGTTCTTACCGTCTACTTGCTGGGTTTCGATACGTGTTGTCGGCTTCTGCTCGATAAATACGACTGCCATTCGACGGCCGACATTGTCACGAGTAGCGCGATTCATCAACTGACCGCCGCTGCTATCGAGGCGAATATTCACCTGAGGCCGGCCATTTTCATCGAAGTTGGACTGGGCATTGGATACCCGATCACCACTGATGATTATGCTTCGCTCAATACGAGCTGACGTCTGGCGACCATCTTTAAACGGGTAGCTTTCGGTAGAAGTGCTTGGCGCATCGGCCCTCGCTTCGAGGCGGAACTCAAGGTTCGCCGTTTTACCCAGTATTCGCTTGGCTTCAGCGGTATCCTGCACTCCAGGTAGCTGAACCACGATACGGTTGCTCCCCTGACGCAGCACCAGTGGCTCGGAAACACCCAGCTCATTTACCCGGTTACGTACGGTAGTAAGGTTCTGCTTGATCGCATAATCCTCGATATCGCGCACTTCACTCGCCTTGATGGTAAAGCTCAGGAAGAAACCGTCTTCATCCAGGCTATCCACATCCAGCTCCGGAAACTCTTTAATCACCAGGCTTACGGCCTGATCACGATTTTCAGCGGTCGCAAACTTTAACTGGCGATGACCATTATCGAGTACCGGCGCCGAGCGATAGCGCAGCCGCTCTTTACGGAGCAGTGTACGAATTTCGCTGTTGTAGACCTTCAAGCGTGTTTCCACCGCTCGCTGCATATCGACTTCCAGCAAGAAGTGAACGCCACCACTAAGAACAAGACCGAGCTTCATCGGACCCGCACCCAACGCTTTCAGCCACTCAGGTGTGGTAGGTGCCAGGTTCAGCGCGACAACATAATCATCACCCATAGCTCGCTGAATCGCTTCTTTGGCAATCAACTGGTGCTCAGGATCGGCCAAACGCAGCAGTGCGGACCTTCCCATAATCTCAGTTGATTTAACCGGGATATCGGCGTCACTTAATGCTTTTTCTGCTTTTTTTAGCACGCGCTCATCAACTTTAAGCGAGATTTTTAACCCGGTGACCTGGATCGCTGAATCGTCCGGATAAA
>JAUXFT010000075.1 GCA_030622755.1 Aestuariirhabdus sp.
GTATAGGAACAGCTAGCTCATAAAAAGAAGCGTGGCCATCATCAAAGGTGATAACAACGCTGCGGTTCGGTAAAGACCTTCCTTCATATAATGCGCCCATCAATTCATTCAACGTAGCGGCATGGAATCCCCGGTTACGTAGCAGTTGCATCTGCTTCGCGAAGTTATCCTTACTGACATAATAAGGGGCATCATCAGGATCATCAGGCTCGCCGATAAAGTGATACATCAGTACAGGTACCACGAGGGAAAAGAGAGAAAAATACATACGAACCAACAAGCTCCCGACATATCCTGAATACTGGCCACTCGAAATCCCTTTCGGTGACTCGAGTTAAGAATAGCAGCGGATTCCGGGAACCGTTGAACGAAGATCTATCCTGATAATAATTCTCAGATTAACTCGTTATTATTTGATCGATGCTGTTTTTGCCACTGTTGCGGAGAAACTCCCTGCCAACGTTTAAAGCTTCGGCTAAACACCGCCAGTTCTGCAAATCCCAGATTCAGCGCCAGGTCGGTCAAGGAGATCGACGAGTTCTGCAGGTGCTGCAACGCAATTTGCTCGCGGGTTTCGCGTAACACATCGGCATATTTTAAATTTTGTTCCTGTAGACGTTTCTGCAATAAACGAGGATGCAAGCCCAACGCCGCAGCGCATCGATCGAGAGAACACTCACCGCTCGGCAATAAACTGCTAATAGAGTATCGAAGCTGCAAGACCAGATTATCAGGGTATGTCGCTTCCATATAATCGAGCTGTTGCTGCAAATGCTCACTTAAATACTGCTCATCGCGGCGCGGGGCTTCACCAAGCCAACGCTTCGGGAATGACACAGCATTTTTGTCCTGGGAAAAATACAGCGTTGGATACCCTTTCGGTTGACTGCCAAATTCTGCGAGAGCAGGCACATCCTGAGTCACCATAATGCTGAAATCCTGTGACTCTCCAGGCAGGGTATCCAGGCAACTGCGATACAGCACCCCAAGGCTTAGTTGCATTAGCTGGGTGGTTCCACGCGGGCTGGTGAATTCAAATTTCATGGATATCTGGCACTCCTCAGTGTGGATTTGTGAATGGAGCGCTGTAGTTAAGCCACTCGCCAACAGGTATCCATACTGCAACGTCACATCAAACGCTTGAGCACAGGTTGGCTCCTGCGCCGAACGTAACGCCAGCTCACTCACTAACGTATTACGTTGCCGTCGTGATAATTCAAAACCAAACCAGGGGCAATGACAGACTTCTGCGGCGCGCTCCATCAATTCCGCCACGCGCGGATACGCGAGATAAGCGTCCGGCTGACGAAGTTGGGCGCTACTGAAACCTAATTCAGCAAGCAACAGACTGGGGTTTTCTCCGAGCTGCGCCACCAGCATCTCAAACCCTTGTAAAGCACCACTTCGTACCAGATACATGGCTCACTCCATCCAGACCAATACGTAAAAGGTCAAATTCTGTGCGTAAAATATCAAACATAGCAGATATAAGACTGTTAGAGTAGATGCTCTAAAGATTACTAGATACCTATATTGCCTGTACGCGGAGCCTTTTTTATGACTAACAACCAGTTTGACTACATCATTGTCGGTGCCGGATCAGCCGGATCCGTCCTGGCTAATCGACTCTCTTCCGATCCTGCTAATAAGGTCTGCTTGTTAGAAGCCGGTCCTCATGACAATAGCCTGTTGGTTAGTTGTCCCATGGGTGTTGTCGCCCTGATGAATACCAAAAAGCGCAACTGGTCGTTCAATAGCAAGCCTCAACCCACGCAAAATGGTCGGGAAATTTTCAATCCCCGGGGCAAAACGCTGGGGGGCAGCAGCTCGATAAACGCTATGGTCTATATCCGTGGCCACAAGTGGGACTACGACCACTGGGCCTCTCTGGGCAACGCTGGCTGGAGCTATGAAGAGGTATTACCCTACTTTCGGTCAACCCAAAACCAGGAGCGCGGCGAAAGTAAATACCATGGTGTCGGCGGCGGTCTTAATGTTGCCAATGGGCGCTCAGAACACCCTATTGGCAAAGCCTTTGTTGAAGCGGGCAAGCAGGCCGGCTACCCCTACAATGATGATTTTAACGGTGCCGAACAGGAAGGCATCGGCGCTTATCAGGCCACCCAGATCAATGGTGAGCGTTGCAGCGCCGCCAGGGGTTTCCTTCGCCCGGTGATGGATCGCCCCAACCTGACGGTTATTACCGATGCACGTGCGCAGCGTGTTTTGTTCGAGGGTAAACGTGCCATTGGTATTGAAGTTCTCATCAATAAGCAGCCCCAGCGTCTCTATTCCAATAAGGAACTCATTCTCAGTGGCGGCGCCTTCAATTCGCCCCAGCTGCTGTTGTTGTCCGGTGTGGGCCCCAAGGATGAGTTAACCAAGCACAATATCAAGCAACAGCATGAACTGCCCGGCGTCGGTCAAAACCTGCAAGAGCACGTTGATGTTGTCACCGTGGTCAAGAGCCGTAGCAGCGGTCCCTTCTCCGCCCACCCATCAGCATGGCTGTATGCAACCAAAGAGTTGTGGCGCTATATCACACAAAGAAAAGGTTTCTTTACGACCAACATTGTTGAAACCGGTGGCTTTATAAAATCCTCCAAAGATCAAGCGATTCCCGACCTGCAACTACAATTTACGCCGATGACGATGGATGACCACGGACGCACCCTGTCCTTCATGTTCAAACTTGGCTTGTCCCTGCATAACTGTTTATTACGGCCCAAAAGCCGTGGCAGCGTGACACTGGCCAGCAATGATCCCAACGCCGACCCGCTGATCGATTTGAATATGCTCAGTCATCCGGATGACATGGCCACCATGATCAAGGCCGTCAGAATAAGCCAGAATCTGCTCGCCCAACCCGCCGTGAAGCAGTGGAATTCCGAAGGGATATTTCCTCGCAACGACCAAAAAAGCGACGAGGAGATCGCTGAATTCCTGCGCGAAAAAGCCAACCATGTTTATCATCCGGTCGGCACCTGCAAAATGGGTAACGACCCGCTGGCCGTCGTTGATGATCGTCTACGGGTACAAGGACTCGACGGCTTACGCGTTGTTGACGCTTCCATCATGCCAACCCTGATTGGCGGAAACACCAATGCACCGGCCATTATGATTGGCGCCAAAGCCGCCGATATGATTTTGGCCGACAACAACAAGGATTCCGGCAAGCGTTCAAAAGATTTATCTGAATCTCTTTCTGGCAGTCTTTCAGCTAAAAAGACAGGCAGCCTTGAGAGCAGTCCTGTCGAGAGCCAGGAAATAGCGTAATTCTCAATCTGGTCGGAACGAAAAGCTGACATGTTATCGCAGCTTTTCGTTCCGACCAGATTGATTCGCACTTACAAGTTGAATCCACAAGGTAATTTTAAAGAGTGAACATTCATTTACTCAGTTTGAATCGTTAATAAAACGAAAACAACACTGAAATCAGAGCGATGAATGCTCGAGGAAACACAATGAACAAACTAACCAGACAAAATGTTTCTGACCTGAGAGGCATCACCCAATTAAGTATTGATGCCACAACTGGTACCACCCGCCTTGTTGATAAGATGCATCACACAATTCAGCTCGGTCATTCACCCATTGGAGAATCTTGCGCCAGTAGTACTTCAGGCGTGTCCGGCTTAGCGTATAAGAGCATTATCGGTTCGGCGCTCATGATTGGTAAGGGGCTTGATTTAGGCATGACACAGATAGAATCACTTTTATCTGACGTAGATGCTTCATCATCGAATAAACGAAGCGCCTTTATATCCATTTTAAATGGAGTCTGCGGTGATTATCTAGTGGACACTGAAAATCCATTGGCTCTAACCATGTCGGCTTACTGTGCTGATTCAGAATTAAGCCCATCAGATCCTGGTAGCACTTTAAATACTGTTGTTGGCGGAGAAATAACCAATAAGATTATCATCTTCGTTCACGGTCTGAGCTTAAACCATCACCACTGGACATCGGACGATACAAACCCCAGCCAGGAACTCGCCATAGAACTTGGGTACACCCCAATATACCTTCAATACAACACCGGCATGCCCATTTCGAGTAATGGTAGAGAGCTGGCTGTCACACTTGAAGAGCTTGTAAAAAACTGGCCAACCCCTGTTGACGAAATAGCTCTTGTTGGGCACAGCATGGGTGGACTGGTCTCACGCAGTGCAGTGCACAGTGGTTCAAGGTCTCAACATGAATGGCGTAAAAAATTGCGCCGCTTGATATCTATAGGCACACCACACAGTGGGGCGCCCCTGGAACAGGTTGCAGTTTTTTTAGATGGCATAATGGAGATCAGCCCCTACAGCATACCTTTTACTCCCATAATCAAAGCGCGTAGTTCTGGCATTAACAATCTCGGCAACGGCTGCATAACAGATACGGCCAATGAGTTCGTTCAACTGCCAGAAGATGTTGAGTGTTTTGCTTTGGCTGCATTAATTCGTAAAAAACGTGGACCTCTTGATGATAAATTAACGGGTGATGGGCTGGTGCCGGTAGATAGTGCCCTGGGAAAAAATAAGGATCCTGACCGCGTACTGGATTTTCCAGAAAGCCATCAATGGGTGGGCTTTGGAATTGGCCACAATGAAATGCTTTCCCACCCTGAAGTTTATAATCAGCTGCGTAACTGGCTGTAAAAAATCTACTATTGAATGTTTTAATGTCACTTCGAATAATTGCAGTCAAGTGAACATTTTGACTCCAGGTCCAATACCTACAATGGCTGCTTTGGTTTAACAACAGTCAAATGTCTTGCGAATGGAGTGGGTCCATGTAAGAGGTGCCTTAATGTTATATTGGTGGTCATTCAGAATGTGAGTGGCTATCAATATAACTTAAAACAGATTTACTCCGCTTTAATTCAACGCAATTTCACATTCAACATCACATTCATTTATTGCATTCATTTATTGCATTCAATATTGCATTCATTTATTGCATTCATTATTGCATTCATTTATTGCATTCAGTGCCCCTTCCACATCCCCTACGCATTTCTTGCTCATTCCTTCCAGGCATCTCAACTCCCTATGAAATCTATTCGACCCAAATTAACTCGATCGAGCAGTCATTACGCCGATGCCAAATAGATTCCAGTTTGTTTTTGCCACTTTTACAACTCACAGATAACAGACGCACTAACCAATTCTCAAGCTCCGCAGTCGATTCACGGTTGCCAGCAACTCCTGTAAGCGTGGCATCGCCAGGGTCCCCATCACGTGTGGTGTAAGACAATCGAGTCCGGTTCGTTCGATCTGTTGTAAAAGTCGCGCTAAGCCTGCCACCAGATCACCCTCTTCAGGTTGCTCAATAGCAAACGTCTTCAACAGATAGCCGATACTGATCAGTTGTCCGCTATCCACCAGCTGTTCTACTCGTCCCAGATCAATCTCCTGCTGCCCAAAACGTAAGATTCGCGTATCAAAAGCCTGTATTTTCTCTTTTCCTGTTTTCATTCTCGCATCAATACCAGACTCCACGATTCGTAAAGTTTGGGCAGCAGCCATTATATGGGGTCCTTCACCTGCACTTCTGTAAGCATTCTTATTTGCTAACTGCCACGCCTTTTCGGTGACATCAACGGGTAAATAGTTATCCATCATTAACACGGTATCGGCACTGGCAAAGTAATCACCGCTGCCTCCCATAACCAGCACCACCGACACTGCATGCTGCTGGTATAAAGTTGCAATACGTTGCACCAATGGAGTGATCGGTTCCTTTGAATCCCCCACCAATGCCCGCATACGCCTATCCCGAATCATAAAGTTGGTTGCTGAAGTATCTTCATCGATTAACAAACAGGATGTAGAGGTTGCCAATGCTTCAATAATGCTGGCTGCCTGGGAAGTGCTTCCACTGGCATTATCCGTAGAAAAATCCCGTGTCGAGCGCCCTTGTGGTAAGTCACCGATAAACGGACTGATATCTACCTTGCGAATTGATCGGCCATCTTCTGCACGTATCTTTACTGCACTGGAATCCGTTACTACCCGCTCTCTTCCATCACCGGGAATATGGTTATACACACCTCGCTCCAGCGCATGCAGCAAGGTTGATTTTCCATGGAAGCCGCCACCAACGATCAAACTCACGCCGGCAGGAATGGCCAGTCCTCGAACGGAACTGCCATCTTGTAGTTGCAACTCGCAGCAGATGGACTCAGGGGCTTTGCAGCATATAGCTTCCTTTAACGGTGCATCATCGATACCACTGGCACGGGGCAATATCGAACCATCAGCAACAAAGGCTACCAGATGATTTTGTACCAGTTGCTCGCGCAGATATTGCTGATCCACTACCGACTGTACATGCTGCTTCATTTCATTATGAACATGAGCAATACTCAGCAATGATTTTTCGACTACCGAAGGGACAACTTCACAGAGTAATTTGATCGCTTGCCCGGCCGCAACGCGTCGTCCATTGGCCGGCAACCCCAACTGACAACGTAATTCCACTGCACCGTTTTTTACCAACAACGCATTTCGCCGCAAAACCTGTTGACCGTATTGAGCAATGCGAATTTCACCACTATTACCAGAACCCTGTACCCTTCCTCCATGAAACTCGATCGCGTCAGCTACTCGCCGACCGAGAAAATCTTCCAGCGCTACCCTGTGAATAGCCGACAGATAAAGCGAAGCAGGCAACTCCAAAGTCTCAGCATTAAAAAATAATCGGCAGCGCGAAGGATCCGCGAAAGGGTCACCCTGTACGTGATCGATAGTCAAAACATAAGATTCAAAAATGTATTCGCCCTGCAAAGACTTGTAGGCTTTGTACCCCTGGCCATCTATCGACAGTAACTTTGACTTAAGTAACTCCATATCCACGACCGTTCCATAACTGACTCAGCACGATAGCCATCAACTTTTCTTTATTATGACGTAAACATACCCACAGGCGGCATCTTGCCTATAGGGTACTGCCCAGAAGTCTGTCAGACTCCTGATCTTCTCACCTTGTATTATAGTGTGTTCAGATCGTTAACTTTCGAATACTCAAAGCACTTACCCGCAATTCATTTTCAGGCGGATACAATTGATAAACACACAATCTATAAACACGCATTCTATAGTCACGCATTCTATTGTCACGCACTCTATAGTCACAAACGGTCACGAATTAACCGAGTATCAAGCATGAGCAAGAGTATCAGCCACCTTCCCCTTTTATCACCATCGTTGGGAACCGAACGATCCCTCAAAGTGATTCGCTGGGAAGGCACTAATAGTGTTACTCGTACCGATAGTGCTGCCGATGCTGATAAAAGCCCTGTCGTTTACTTGCAAGCGGGTCTGCACGCCGACGAATGGAGTGGTATCCATTGCCTCCACTATCTTGAAAAACTTTTAGATGAAGCGCTCGAACGCGGCGAATTAACGGGTACCGTTATTATGGTGCCTGTGGCAAACCCCATAGGACTTGGTCAACACATTAACGGCTACACCGTTGGTCGCTTTGATTTCGATTACACCGGCAACTTCAACCGCAACTTCCCTCGCCTTGCGCCGCTGGCCATTCCTCGCTTGCAAGAAACCCTGGGACAGGATGCACAGCGTAATACCAAACTGATTCGCAATACTTTGATTGAGTGCCTGAACGACCTGACCCCACGACTTGAAGCCGATTTTCTCAAACAACGATTACTGGAACTCTCGCTGGAAGCCAATATTGTTCTGGACCTGCATTGTGACAGCGAAGCAACTCTACACATTTATGCTAACCAACATCACCAGGTAAAGGCAGCAGACCTCGCGGCAGACCTGGACTGCCCGGTACTGTTACTTGAGGAATCTACCGAAGGGGCACCCTTCGATGACGCCAATGCTGCCCCCTGGTGGCAATTACAGGAACAATTTCACAAAAACCACCCATTCAATCTTGATTGTTTTGCCTGCACCATCGAACTCCGCGGACGTACCGACGTTGATTCTGTCCTCGCACAACGAGATGCGGACGGTATTTATCAATTTTTACAACGCCAGCAGGTTATTCCGGGCACTCCAAAACAATCCGACCGTCTCACCGAAGGGACTCCACTCGACGGAATGGACGCAGTAAAAGCCCCCATCGCCGGATTGATTGAATACTGCAAATCAGTGGGCGATGTCATCAAAGCTGGTGAATGTGTGGCCTGGGTCGTCGATCCTTACGCTGATTCTCATGACAGCCAGCGGGTACCGGTGTATAGCACCACCGATGGTATATTGTTTGCGCGCCGCCGTGACAAGATGACTCGCCCCGGACATACCATCGCAAAAATAGCCGGAGCAGAAACCCTGGCTTTTCGTAAAGAGGGAAAATTACTGGAGTACTGATCAGGTCTCTCCTGAGCTTTATTGAGCACATTACTTTATTGAGCACATTACTTTATTGAGCACATTAAATGGATAGCCCTGAGACAAAATCTCACCAACGGTAGTATCCTGCCTATAAACAACCCCCCATAAAAAAACCCGCATTCGATTTTATACAACAATCAAACGCGGGTTTCTTTATATTTCACCAGTGGTGTTCTTAATAGTTTAAAAACACCCGGCTGATTACCAGTGACCACCACGCATCACATTACTAAACAGTTTGCGCGCAATTTGCATCTTGGTTGTAGGCACCTTTTCACGTTCGAGCGCTGCCTCTTCTTCACTTAGACCACGCGCTGCAGCGGAATCAGGGAATAGATCGTATGCCTGCGCCAACAGAGATTCGGTGAAGTTGGGAGCAGTCGCCTGAGCGACCGCACCTGCTATACCCAGACCTGTAGAAACCCGCTTCGGCTTGGACATGATCGCTTTCACAATCAAATCTCTGGCTTGCTCAGGAGACAAGGTTGGAAATGCCTTATACAGGCTGGTAGGTGCGATCATTGGCGTACGCACCAATGGCATATGAATCGTCGTGAAGTGGATATTGCTCGCGCTGTACTCAGGCGCTGCACACTGACTAAACGCATCCAATGCCGCTTTTGACGCTACGTAGGAAGAAAATCTCGGGGGATTGGTCAATACACCAATGGAGGAGATATTAATAATATGTCCGTTTTTCTGCTCTTCCATGGATGGCAAAAAGCCCATTATCAAACGTAATGCGCCAAAGTAATTGAGCGACATAGTACGTTCGAAATCGTGGAAACGGTCATAACTATAACGCACTGAACGACGAATAGAGCGGCCAGCATTATTAACCAGAATATCGACGCGACCATGATTTTCCAATACCTTCTTAATCAGCTTGTCACAGTCATCCAGATTAGAGACATCACAGGAATACGCGTAGGCCTTACCGCCTTTCTCTGCAATCTCTGCGAGAGTTTCATCGAGCTTCTCAGCTGTACGGGCAACCAACACCACTTCACCACCAGCTTGAGCCAGGCGCAACGCACACTCTTTACCGATTCCGGAAGTAGCACCAGTAACAACAACAACCTTACCCTTAACGGTACGACGCAGAGCAGATACGGTAGGGTTGCCAACGATCTCATTGAACAGACCGTCCATATCACCCAGAATTGAGGTGTTTTCTTTGCGCAAAAAGTTCAACCAGTAATCCCAAATAGCATCGATATAGGAATCAAACGGCGGACACACAATATCGGCTTCGGCCAATATTTTCGTTGTTTCCACACTATCGTAGCGAGTTGGGAAATTAATATAGTTCATTACTTCCGGCGGAATACCCATACGCTTCACTAAACGATTGCTCAGCTTTTTAACGGGAGAAATTTTACTGAGCACTTTGCCTGTTTTTTCACTCGCCGCGTCAAACAAAGGCATATCAATCGCTTTGACATTACCCCCGCGAGAGACCTTCAATAACGTCTTGATCAAATCACCAACCCGAACACCTTTGGGGTCAGTAATGAAGAAGCATTCATGATTTTTATCAGGAAGATGTGCCAGGTGATCAATCGCATCGGCAACAAAATCGACAGGGACAATATTCAAATTACCCGCTTTGGTCATTAACAGAGGCATGCCTTCAGGGAGTACTTTGCTAATACTGTTGATCGTGTCAAAGAAGTAATAGGGTCCATCAACCTTATCCATTTGACCGGTTTCTGAATGGCCGACCACCATCCCCGGACGATATATTCTCCAGGGCATCCTTTTCTCTTTACGTACCAGGCCTTCAGAGTCGTGCTTGGTAGAGAAGTATGGATTATCCAGATCAGTGGCTTCATCGAACATATCTTCGGTGAAGGTGCCTTTATACAAACCAGCCGCTGCGATCGAACTTACCAGGTGGAAGCATCCCGATTTAAGGGATTTTGACAGGGCAATCGCTTCAGCGGTGCCTTCTACATTAGTAATTCGCTGAGATTCAGCATCGGCAGAAAGATCATATATAGCTGCCAAATGGATAAAGTGATCGATCGATCCTGCATATTCTTTAATCCATGCCGTATCAACACCAAGCTTCTTATCTTTTAAGTCGCCCTGAACGGCAACAATTTGATTTTTACCCGCGCCCCAGTATTGGCGAAGCTCATCCACCTTATGCATTGAGCTTTCACGAGCCAACATGAACACTTTGCCACCACGGTCCAGAATTTTTGGAACCAGAAAGTGTCCGATAAAACCGGTGCCGCCCGTTATAAAATAATTCATACTTTCTCCTGAGACTTCCTGTTGTTTCACATCACTAGTGCAAGCGTTAATAAATATAGCTATCCACCGATATATTGCACATTACCTGGCCACCACTTAGCCATCGCTAACCAGTATCACCCACACCGTTAAGATTACACAATCCATACAGTACTCACATAAACCATACATACGACTCAAAGGTGAACTTAAGCAAAGAACGGGTTAAGCAAGCCTGGTGAATCTGATCTCTACGTTTTAAGTGTGGTGCCAGGATAATGCTGCTTTCATTAACTGGTATTTACTGGCTTTAAGGCGGGGCATATTTGACTACCTGAAATCCGAGAACAGATATAAAGGCGTTAAAGATGATTTCCATTTCCACAGTGATATCAGCCACGCCTATAGTCTTATATAAGCGTGGCTTATTTTCTCAGATTTAAAGCGCTTTGCCTACCGTCTTCTCCACGGCTATCTCTTTCTTTTTCACCCTAAGAGCCTCATGCGTAAAGGGTTTACCCTCTGATAGCTCAGAAACACAGCAAGTTTAAAAATCATTTATAAAAAAACGGACTAAAAAATCATTTTTTACGCTATTTTGCATAGATCATTTAATTAACAATAAATAGCTAAAAGCTAAAAGCTAAAACAAGAACGGATCTGAACTGGAGTGTACATGTCTGGTTTTTCAAGAGCTGAAGAGAATCAGCTCCTTTATTTGGTCCGGCCAAAAACTTTTCTGCCAATTCTTCTAATTTCTTCTAATTTCTTCTGGATAGCCCGAGGCATCCAAAAGTATGACAGGGTTATTGCTCTATCCGGGAGCCATCTATTCGAGCATCTCCTCCCTATGTTTATTCCTCTGCTACCTGACTTTGGGGATATCGTCCCAGCACGTGGTGTAGGCTGGCGATAGATGCTCGCGCTTCATTGTCCAGCTTCGCTTGAACCCCTGCCCTGCAAGAAACACATGCCCCTTACCACTTTGGTTGATTCTATCGATTACCGCCATCAGCTCATCCCCATTGCGGCGGGCTGATGTTCTATCAGGCGCTCCATGCGACATTCCACCAGACAAGCCAACAAACAGATCCGGCTGATAAATACCCGGGGCATGAAAATCTGACAATATGACCCCACCCTTGGCATAACGGTAACCATCTCGCCAGATAGTTTTCAGCAAACGCATAGCCAAAGCCGTCAGGTCTCGCGTATCACTGCTTGGTTTCGGCAACGCTGCGGTGGCGGAATTCGCATATTGCCGTTCATTGGCATTAAAAGGGCTGGTTCGTATGAGTACAGTAACCTGCCTGGCTTGCTGGTTTTCCTGACGCAGTTTTTCGCCCGCACGGGCAGCATGTTCACAGATCGCTTCACGCATGTGAGATAACCGAGTGACTTTTTCACCAAACGAGCGACTGCTGAGGATCTGTTTTTTGGTCGGAGCTATCTCCTCAAGCTCAAGACAGGATTCACCATTGAGCTCACGCACCGTACGCTCAACCACCACAGAAAACTGGTTACGCATAGATTTAGGATCTGCGTTCGCCAGATCCAGCGCGGTTTCTATTCCGATGCTCTGCAGCCGTGCACTCAGCCTCCTGCCGATGCCCCAGACTTCACCGACGGGTAACAACGCCAGCAAACGCCTTTGTCTATCCGGGCTCGTCAGATCAACGACGCCACCGGTCGCCGGATAACTCTTGGCCCCATGATTGGCTAATTTAGCCAGCGTCTTGGTGGGAGCAATACCAACGCAAACCGTGATGCCAATCCAGTTGCCAATTACCTGACGTACTTGCTGTCCGAATTCAACCCGTGAAACCGCCGATGCAACGCCGCTAATATCCAGGAAGGCTTCATCGATGGAATACACCTCTACCCGTGGAGCCAGGCTCTCCAAGGTATTCATCACTCTGGAAGAGAGATCAGCATAGAGCGCATAGTTCGATGAAAAAGGCACGATACCGTGTTGCCGCATCTCCCGTTGAATCTTGAAGACAGGCACGCCCATCCTGATACCTAACGCCTTGGCTTCACTCGAGCGAGCCACGACGCAACCATCGTTATTGGACAGAACCACCACCGGAGTATTTTTCAGGTCCGGCCGAAACAGCTTTTCGCAACTGACGTAAAAGTTATTGCAATCGACCAGGGCAAAGACAGGAGAGACCGTCATCACTTCACCCCCTTCGGCGCATATCCCGTATCACATTGGTCACCACCCCGAAAACATCCAGCTCAACGCCTTCGGGTATATCCATGGGCACATACGCCGGATTTCTCGGCAACAAACGAACTCGCGGTTTCAGGGCAAGCTCCTTCACCGTAAGTTCACCATACAACCCGGCAATCACAATATCGCCATGCTCCGCCTGTATCGAACGATCAACCACTAAAACATCATCGGGCTGAATACCGGCGTCGATCATGGAATCCCCCTGAACCCGGACAAAATAGGTGGCCGCCGGATGCTTGATGCACAGCTCATTCAAATCCAGCGTTTGCTCGATGTAATCAGCTGCGGGAGATGGGAATCCGGCAGACACAGATTCCACAAACAGGGGGATCGACAGACGCTTTGCCCTGATACAAGCAAGAGCGTCACTACGACCGATCAACGAGACACTCATTAAAACCTCGGCATCAATCAAAATACTGTATATTTATACAGTATTAAATATTACTCCGTTATTAACAAGTAAATCCTGTTTCTCAATCACACAACTCACCTTAAGGTGAGCATTCTGATGACAACGCAGTAACCGTTAAGTGCGCCACTACAGCAAGTATGAGCACTATGATCTGTACAAACCAGATGATCCAGGCAAGGCCGAAAGTTAAGGAATCTATAAGAGAAAACACAATCTGGATATTTTTACATAACGGTTATAATACAGTGCAGCACAATAGCGGTTAGAACCCTCGCACGCTCAATAGAATTTTTGTTCCTTTACTGTGTAGGTACGACAAATTGCCTGAATCCAACAACCCCCTTGAAGAAGTATTTCTGGCGTTTCAGGTAATCCCTAGAGTGAGAGAGGGGAACAACTTCGAAGTTGTCGACAAGGCCATCGACGTCGTTAAAAACGCCGGTGTACCTTTTCAGGTAGGCGCGATGGAAACCACCATGAAAGGTGAACTTAACCACCTGCTCGATATTGTTAAAGAGGCCCAGCAAGCCTGTTACGACCATGGCGCAGTCGAAGTTATTACCAACATTAAAATTCACAGCAAAACGTCCCAGGCAACCGACACATTTTGTACCTATGATCGTGGTGTCACGCCCGGCAACCATATGTTTGTAAAATAAAATTTTTGGCAAAACCCAGTAAAACAGTAAAAACCACCACTATTGAAACAATTCAGTAGTGATGATTTTAATGAGCCCCTAAAAAACAAGTCACTCCATGAGAGAGAGTTGTCATTAAATAAGTCCGTCGATATCATCAGTTTTCAGGTCAAATTCATTATCAAAACTAGCGAGTGCTGAAGCAGAGAGTGCTGAAGAGGCCCCCTGTGTCAGGATAGTTGTCGCCTCTAATTTTCATTAGAGGAAAATAAAATGGGTATAAGACAAACACAATCA
>JAUXFT010000172.1 GCA_030622755.1 Aestuariirhabdus sp.
TCTTTTTCCTCATATAAGGAGTATGGGCATGTCCACTGACAGTTCAGATAACAGTGATCAGACAACTAAGGTCGACGATCTACCGAAAACCAACGAAGACCCTTTGCTCGATGAAAATTCAAGGCGTAACTTTTTTAAGAGGGTAGCCATCGGCGGGGGTGCAGCACTTGCGGCGGGAGGCGTTACCTTCGCCAGCACTAAAAATATGTTAGAGGGTCGTAAAGATGATCCAAAAGACGTGTTTAAGACAGACGATACCTTTAAACCGAAAGATCAACGCGATGTTATTCTTACGTTTGCATATAGCCAGGCGCTGAACGATAAACATCCTGAGCGAAATACTCAATACAGGGAACTTAACGATTCTGAATTTGATTTTCGCTACGGAGCCCAGCATTTTGAACACAGACTACCTTGGGATAACAAAAAACCTGGTTACACCCAAAAGGATAGAGCCTTACACCACGCTGCATGGTATCCACTTGATGCATCGGAATCCCATACAATGGCTTATTGTCAGCCCAATACCCGCATGCTGCGCTGGGATCAATCTGATGTAACCAAAGAGCAATATCAATTTAAATCAAAAAAAGAAGCCTCTGTATCAATCAAGAGTGCCGCGCGAGTTTTTGGTGCTGTCAGGTGCGGCATTACCAAGCGGGACAGACGCTGGGATTACGATCCGATTTACGACATCGAAAATGAACGCACCTTAAGCTGGGAAAAAGATTTTCCCTTTGAGCCTAAATCTGTGATCGTTATTCTAGTGCCCATGGACTATGACAACATTACTACGGCTCCTGCATGGACGGCAGAAGCATCGATTGGTAATGGCTATGTTGTTATGGCACAGATGGCCAACCAGATTGCCAAATTTATTCGCGGCATGGGCTATCACGCCGCTGGAGCCGGCAACGATTTGGGCCTGAGTGTGCCTTATGCAATCGCTGCCGGGCTCGGTGAAGGCGGGCGTAACCAGCAGTTGCTCGCACCAGGTATCGGACCACGGCATCGCATTTGTAAGGTCTACACCGATCTTGAATACCTTGAATACGATGAACCCCACAATTGGGGTATGACTGAATTCTGCCTGAGCTGCGGTAAGTGCTCGGAGGCTTGCCCTCCTGGCGCGTTGCCTTTACCAACAGATAAAGATAGCGGATTCGGTTATGAGCCAACCTATGCTAACCACGATGTTCCGGGTTATACCTGGAACAACCTTAACGGTATAGAGAAGTTCCATTCGGATGCAAAGAAGTGCTTTAACTTCTGGTGTGATAACGACAGCGCCTGCGGTAACTGTATTTCGGCCTGTACATTTAATGAAGCAGATTACTGGCACCATTGGCTCATCATGGGAATTACCTCAGCCTCCCCTACATTCCTGCACAGTTGGATGTCTGAGCTTCATCCGGTATTTGGCTATGGCGCTGTCGATGATCCTGCCAAAGTCGAAAAGTTCTGGGAGACGGGTGAAGGCATGCGCACCAATACGTCAATGAAGAACAATATTGGCACAGCTAATAAATCCTAGGAGAAACAACAATGGAAAGTATTCAATGGTTCCTCTTGGGGGTGTTGTCTACCCTCTGCGTTTTTGGTTTTTCGTACCTTTCTATAAAAATTACGGCGCCCTGGTTTGCCTGGGTAGTCCTGATTGGTGGTGCGGTCGCAGTAATGTTCGGATTTGCATGGGCCGGCTCCTCATTTAATGAGGGCGTACCTGCATCCGGCGCAATGGGCCTTATGGTGTTTACCGGCCCTGGCATTATTGCGATGACACTTGCCTGGCGTTATTGGGTAGCCCCAGGTTTAAGAGCAGAAAAATCTTGACGGTAAAAACAGGATTAACGACGCTTTGGGGAAGGTTAGCGTTTCCGCTGGCCTTCACATCCTTGATCATGGCGTTCATCATTGGGCAGATTGCAGCGCAAACTGATTATCTAGTACTTCTCCAGGAGAATTTACCGAAGAGTCAATTCTCCCTTTTAGAGAAAACAGCAGGTGGTCAAACTGTATTTTATGATGAAGTAGAAGAGAATTATGCAATCATCTCTAAAGCTGAAGGCTATGGAGGCCCACTTGTCATAGCCATCAGAGTATCTGCTGAAGGAAAGATTTCCGAGATTCTTTCATTGCAGAATAAAGAGACTCCCGCCTATTTTGCACAAGTACGAAAGAAACGGTTCTTTGAGCAATTTCCCAGAAAGACGATTACTGATGAGTTTCTGCTTGGAGATGACATAGATGCTGTTTCGGGCGCAACCATTACATCACAGGGTTATACCTCCGCGGTACGTGATGCAATGCATATTGCTGCAACCGAGCACTTCAAGCTACCCGTCACCTGGAAACCGGATACGTGGAAATTCGGCTTAAACGAGATTGGCCTTATTGCCGTTTTTGCCTTGGCATTCTTCGTATCCTACGTCCGAGGACCTGCTGGCAAATACGGTCGACTCATTATGCCCGTATTGGCTTTGGCTGTTGTTGGCGTCTATACCAACTCATCAGTATCCATAGGCCAGATGGCCGCTATCCTTATGGGATACATCCCGGACTTCAAGCAGCATTTGTTGTGGTGGATAATGATGGCAGGCATGTTTGGTAGCGTAATCTTTCTCGGTAGAAATATTTACTGTGCGCAGGTTTGTCCTTTTCAATACGTTGAGCGATTATTGAACAAGATTAGCGGCGTAAACCTTGCCGTAAAGCCAGCAATGCAAAAAAGTGCACGGACCGTCGTAGGATGGATGACCTGGACTTCGCTAATACTGATTTTCCTTTCCGCTCATCCAACCCTCGGCTCGTACGAACCTTTCGCCTTGATGTTTTCATTCACTGGGTTAGGCGTTCAGTGGTATATCTTACCGCTATCACTGGTTGGCTCCTTCTTTGTATTGAACTTCTGGTGTCGCTTGTTCTGCCCGGTAGGTTTAGTGTTAAACGAAATGGTTAGAATGAGAAAGTCATTGCTTGGGCGTTCCAAAAAACGTAACTCAGCTTCCAAAGAACGCAAGACGGAAAAGCTTATTCCGGTCGTTGCTGTTGAACCAGAAGATACAGGTGATCTATGGCGCGAAGAGAAATAAAACCATGGCACTATAATGTAACGGCTGCGCTAGCATTCGTTACGTTGTTCTTTGTTATTGCTTACTTCGGACAAAATTTCAAAACATTTTTTATGACGGATCAGGACCCGGTACTTATCGCCGTTGAGAGAGTAAAAGAAAAAATATTACAAAAAAAGGCAGATAATGCCGCCATTAGCAAAGATGCAGTACAAAGCAATACTGAACCTGGAGGGTCATTATCAACAGAACCGAAACAGGCAGATAAGATAGGCAAATAGATACAGCGAAACTGGAATTATTAATGAAACTTTATGAGAATCACGGAGAATAGCCATGCACATTGAACCTGGATTTGTTACACCCATCAAGATTATTGCGGCTAACGTAGTCACGGTGTCTTTGTTGGGTTTCTATCTCAAGCAGTGCCTTATGAACCTGCCGGCGCTACCCATTAACCTTATGAAAACATTGCTAGCTGCCGGATTTTTTTCGCTCTTTATGCAAGGTTTTCATATGCCCGTTGGGCCATCTGAACTTCACTTTGTCGGGGCTATGGCCATCTACCTTACGTTGGGATTCGTTCCGACTCTCGTTGGCTTTGCGTTCGGTTTGTTAATTCAGGGATTACTGTTTAACCCAGCCGATTTGGCCCATCTCGCAGTTAATAGCCTTTCTTTAATGCTGCCGCTGATCAGCGTCCACCTTCTGGCAGGACGTCGTTATCTAAACGGTGACCGCCGTATTGGCATTAAACAGATTCTCAAACTGGATGCTATCTATTACAGTGGAGTAACCGGAATGGTTGGCTTCTGGCTAATGATCAGTGAAGTCGCCACTCCCTTGAGCTCATGGTTAACCTTTGCGGCATCCTATTTGGTAATCGTGCTACTGGAGCCGCTGGTAACTATCTCAGCCATATGGTTGCTTAAGCATTTCGACAGCAATCCTTTAGTTAGCCGCTACTTTTCCGTAAAGCAGTTGCGCATGACCCCCTGACTACAGCTAAAAAATCCAGGTGAATTGTCGCACCTCACCAGTGCGACAATTGTCTTGTTTATTCTCTGTTAATTTATAGATTATCTTTCTTGTACTTACTCAAACCCTTATAAGAATCCTTGTAAATAAGAAACGACAACAACTATTTTATAGTTAGCCATTTTTTCCGAAGAATCCAGCAATAGCGCTCGGAGATGATTCAAAATAGAGATGCAGGTACGAAGCACGAACAGATCCCTGCTCATAAAACCACTCTCCTTCCAAACCATTTTTCTGACGAATGCACCGACGCCACTCCACCAAACCTTCGGTATCCATTGAAGAGTGATGAAAAGTGTGACCGCGCAATGTACCCTCTGGCCAATCAACCCACTGCAATCCTAATCCTTGTAATCGTTTTTCAAGACGAGCCACAACCGGCAAGACACCGCAAAGCTCTCCCTGTTCATCATCACGAGATAATATGCGTGTCAGATACAACATCCCTCCGCATTCGGCCAACAAAGGTTTATCCTCTGCGACAAAGTTTCTAATCGATGCAAGCATCTTATGATTATTGGCAAGTGCTCCTATATGCAGCTCCGGGTAGCCCCCGGGTAACCAAAGACCATCGACATCCGGTACAGCGTCATCATGCAGGGGGGAAAAATCCACCAGCTCCGCGCCCATTTCATGTAAACAGGTACGATTTGCCGGATAAATAAAACTGAACGCCTCATCGTTGGCTATCCCGATGCGTACACCGTTCAAGGATTGTTCACAGCTCCAGCGAATTTCAGGGATTTCAAAGGTAACGGCCTCCGGTAACTCTGTTATTCCCGCTTCCTGAAGAACCGCAGCGCCCTGCTCCAGCATCTGTTCCAGCTCTGAGACTTCACTAGCCTGTACCAGACCCAGGTGACGAGAAGGTAATTGCATCCTTTCATCTCGTGGTACTCCCCCAAAATACCGAATGCCTTCGTGCAGGCTGCTGGACAACATCTGGTTATGATTGTCACTGCCTACGCGATTAGCCAGCACGCCTGCAAAGGGCAAATCCTGCTGGTAATGTGCCAATCCATAGGCTAACGCCCCGAAGGTTTGCGCCATTGAGCGGGCATCAATTACGGCTAATACCGGAACGCCAAACAATCGCGCCAGATCAGCGCTGGACGGTGTGCCATCATAGAGGCCCATTCCGCATTCGATAATAATCAGATCATTACATTGCGCGGCTTCATACAGCAGTTCACGACAACGCTGCTCCCCAACCATCCAAAGATCAAGGCTCAGCACCGGTTGACGTGAGGCTTTTTCATGAATCATAGGATCAAGAAAATCCGGACCCGCCTTAAAAACCCTGACCCGCCGTCCCAAATTACTGTGCAATCGCGCCATCGCAGCAGTAATGGTTGTTTTTCCTTGATTGGAGGCCGGAGCAGCAATCAGAATAGCGGGACAAGAAGCGGTCATAACATACCTTACAAGGAGAAAATCGAACGACCAGCTTACATAAAGATGGTCGTTCTGCTGATGATAGTGAGGATAAAAAAATCCGAGCCTGCTTAAAAAATCTGCCTGAAAAACAAAAGAAATAGAACTGCACAGCAGTGTAAACTGCCAGGCATATTAACCCCGGAGCATTGCGACCACATCGATTAAACGGTTATCTGCAATCACATTCCATGACGTTGATATACAGGTGATACTTATACTTAAAGGGGGTGGTAAGCAGTGGCTATTTCGGCAGCACTCCCCATTCACCTGAGGGTAATTTACACAACACAACTTCGGTATCGGTGATCTTTTTATCTGACTTGTGACTAACCACCCCCATTACACGACACTCTTTGTCATCGATGGTCTCTTTTCTCAACAGGGTAACCGTTCCTCTGGTTTTATTTTTACTGTGACTCCACTCTTCGCTGGCACCCTCTTCATCCGTGGCCAGGGCTTTGCTGGCAGCTTCATCCATTTTTTCCAGATCGTCTTCCTTTAATTCTTTGGTGCCCAACATTGCGCCCGTCACGCTACGAGCCAACGTGATGGGGGCCGTAATAATTCCTGTAAAGAAACCCGTAGCCGCATTTTTTCCCGCCTGGGATCCTGCATTTTCAGCACCCTGCACAATTCCGTCAGCTCGATCCAGCATACCCGGTATAGCTTCTCGCGTCGTTTCCACTTCCTTCAGCACAACCGTAACCTGTTCTCGAATCGAGGCAGATTCCGCCAAAACAGAGGGCACTGTTTTTCTCACCGCTGCAACTTCCTCTATAACCGCAGGAACCTGGCCACGTACGGCCCTTACTTCGGCAACAATACCCGGTATCTCCTTTCGGACCGCCTCAACCTGCGCCATGATCGCTGGCATTTCTTTTCGCACCGCCCCTACTTCAGCCAGAATTGATGGTATAACTGCTCGCACCTCTGCGACTTCATCGACCACAGACTGCATTTGAGTCAACTGAAAACCAACATAAAAAATAGAGCTCGCCAGATAGGCGATACTCAAAGCCAGTAGAACTGAAGTGATGGATCCAACCGTTTTCATCGAGTACTCCTCAACATCCCTGTTTTTGGATTCATTCTTGCGCATCCCTTAATAGTAGCAAGCGGAAACGACTGTTAGTGCGATCAGTGACAATCATAACAGCGTTAACCTGGTGCTCCTGCAAATTGTCAATCAACAGAAGATAACGACTATTGGATAATCGAGTGTTCACTAGTAGCAAAATCGGTTGTCAATTCACCTTGCTAACAGAGTAGACTGAGCACTAAAAGGGAACAAAATGGCTTGGGAATGAGAATGCAAGTAGCGCATGGTAGCGTACAATTATAATACGCAAAACATCTCTATCCGCTTCTATACTTTTCCCTTAAGTGCTCCTTAAGCATTCCTTTAGTTAGTAGCGCATCCTCAGCCCCTTGACCAAAGATACCATGGCCATAGACACATTATCATGCGGGTAGAAACTCCGGAGCAACCTCTCCCACTCCGCCACGGCTATACCACCGGAGCCTGCGCGACCGTCACCAGCCTCGCTGCAGCAAGCTTGTTACTTGGTAACGAACAACATCGTCACATGCAA
>JAUXFT010000111.1 GCA_030622755.1 Aestuariirhabdus sp.
ATCCTCGTACAACCGAATTGCTAAAGTCGCTTTATGAGCCGTTCAATCGAAATCATGATCGCGTTATTAGCATGGATGTTCGTTCGGCGGAGCTGACTAAGTATGCGGCGAATGCAATGCTTGCGACAAAGATCAGCTTTATGAACGAGTTGGCTAACCTTGCTGAGCGCTTCGGCGCGGATATTGAGAACGTCCGTCTCGGCATCGGTTCTGATCCGCGAATCGGTTATCACTTTATCTATCCAGGCTGTGGTTATGGGGGCTCTTGTTTCCCCAAAGATGTTCAGGCATTGGAGCGGATTGCACATGAGATTGGTTATGATGCTCATTTGTTAAGGGCTGTAGAGACGGTCAATGCGAGACAGAAGGTTCGTTTGTTCGAGAAAGTGAATGAATATTTCAGGGATGACATAAAGGGTAAAACTTTTACCTTATGGGGGCTGGCATTTAAGCCAAAAACCGACGATATGCGAGAAGCTCCCAGCAGAACTATTATTGATTTATTAAGGCAAGCGGGAGCGAGGGTTCAGGCGTATGATCCTGAAGCTATGGAGGAGGCTGACAGACTGTATGGGGTTACTGATAGTTTGCAGCTTTGTGATAGCGCGGATGAAGCACTTCTTGGCTCAGACGCATTGATTATTTGCACGGAATGGACTCAGTTTCGGGCGCCGGATTTTTCCAATATTCGAAAATCGTTATCGACTCCAGTGATCTTTGATGGGCGAAATCTCTATGACCCTGAGTGGTTAAGCGTTCAGGGAATTGATTATATCGCCATTGGCCGTAGTAATTGGCCGCGGTAATGAACGATTTGATTAGCAGTAAGTCTGACGCCGGTTATAGATTAGGAGAAAAGGCATAATGAAAGTATTGGTAACCGGTGCTGCGGGTTTTATAGGTTTCCACGTATGCCGTTATTTGCTGGCCAGGGGGAATGAAGTCGTAGGGCTTGATAACCTTAATAATTACTATGATGTGAATCTAAAAAAAGCACGTTTGAATAAGCTGCAGGCATCAAAAAGTGGAAGCTCTTTTCATTTTTGTAAGCTGGATCTGGAAAATACTTCGGCGCTTGATGAGCTGTTTTTGGAAGGGCAGTTTGATCGTGTTGTGCATTTGGCAGCCCAGGCAGGAGTTCGCTATTCGCTGGAAAATCCACATGCCTATATCAGCTCGAATATAGTCGGATTTATGAACATTCTGGAAGGGTGCAGGCATCAAAATATTAAGCATCTGGTTTATGCCTCTTCCAGTTCGGTATATGGAGCCAATGAAAAACTACCATTCAGCGAGCATGATAATGTAGATCATCCATTATCACTTTATGCGGCGACTAAAAAAGCCAATGAACTGATGGCGCACACGTATTCTTCGTTGTATGGCTTGCCGACAACGGGCCTAAGGTTTTTTACCGTATATGGTCCCTGGGGTCGTCCTGATATGGCTTTATTTATGTTCACTAAGAACATACTCGAAGGGAAGCCTATCGATGTATTTAATCATGGAAAACATCGACGAGATTTTACCTATATAGATGATATTGTAGAGGGCATTGTTCGGGCTCTGGATGATGTTCCTCAACCAGATTCATCCTGGCGTGGAAGTGATCCTGATCCTGCGACATCATTTGCTCCATGGAGGGTATTCAATATCGGCAATGGCCGCCCAGTAGAGCTTATGAGTTACATAAGTACTTTAGAGTCGCTGCTTGGGAGGAAGGCGGGGATCAATTATTTACCGATGCAGCCAGGCGATGTCCCAGAAACTGCTGCAGACGTCCAGCTGCTCGATGATGCGGTGGCTTATCGACCTGAAGTGACGGTTGAGGAGGGTATAGAAAAGTTTGTGCGCTGGTATCGGGATTATTATTCGGTGTAGTTCGGTGCAGCTACCACTGCCGCATAAATTGAGAGAAGAATGCTTTCTCATTTATACGGCATAACGACATGATTGGTTTTTTTGAAACACTTCCTCAAAGAACTATTGCTTAGGCAGAAAATAATGATTTTCTTTCATTGTAATCCTGGATGAGCTGATCGACGACGGGTTGCTCATAACCCCTTAGATTACTCATTATCATGCGTTTTTCACCTAAGCCCACGATTTGCCCATTATCTTTGAAACAAAAGTTCAAGGTCACATTACCACGCTTGCCGACAACTTCCAGGCTTGAGTCTACAAGTTCAACGGTGGGGTTGTGTATGTCCAGAGTATCGAGAGAGAGCGACATACTTTCATAGATAACCAAAGGGCGAGCAGGGTTAAACATGACATTTTTTTGTTCCATCAGAGGAACCAGCAGGTGGGGGAAATTCATACCTGAAAATGCTACATAGCTGTAGATCAGCTTTTCTATCATAGACTGGTCGTATGAAGTTTTACCGTCTATTTCCACGTTCAGGTATTCCTTGTCACCGTCATCACAAATACTGAGGTGTCCGTCATCCTTTTCTTTAAGGTTAAGCGCGATTCTGTCGTTGACCATGCCTGAAAAGTTGAAGGTCATCTTTTGACTGAGCCCTTTCTTATTGAGCACCATTGCGAAAAGCAGGTCTCCAGGAACACAAAAACGCTTGGCATCAACGTCATGAATAACGTTGAAATCGTTCGCTATTTTTTTTGCGAAATCACTGGATTGCTGGCGAGTAAACGATAGTTTGTGATCTATTTCTTGATGGAAGCTTTCTAACATTGTTATCTCTATAATTTGCAGGAGTGAACCCTGACTATTTCAAGCGCGCAATACTATCATGATGGTTAGGCGACTGTTGCTAGCTACTTTGATACGAATTGTGAACGAATTGTGACTGCGGGTAGTCTTTCGTACCGCTCTTTATGGTCGTAAGGCTTTAATTACGTTGCTGAATGGGGGTAGGAGCATTGACAGAAAATAGAAAGACAGTAAAATGCGAGGTGTTTTTACAGGCGCGTAGCTCAGCTGGTTAGAGCGCCACCTTGACATGGTGGAGGTCGTTGATTCGAATTCAATCGCGCCTACCAAATTTTAAAGCCGGCTTTTTCTAAGCCGGTTTTTTTCGTTTATTGATAATTATGTTTTGCACGTGGCCTTTCGTAGGGGTCACCACTGACTAGAATAGGATGCACTTCATGCCCGCTATTTCTCTTCCTGACGGCAGTATTCGTCAGTTCGATAACCCAGTAACAATCATGCAAATCGCCGAGGATATCGGACCAGGTTTGGCTAAAGCCACTATTGCTGGTCGTGTAAATGGCGGGCTTCGGGATGCCTGCGAGTTGATATCTGAAGACTCAGAATTACAAATTATTACTGCTCGCGATGAAGAAGGGGTCGAAATTATTCGTCACTCCTGTGCTCACCTGATTGGTCATGCAATAAAGCAGATTCAGCCTGAAGCCAGAATGGCCATTGGGCCTGTAGTCGCAGATGGTTTTTATTACGATATAGATACGCCAGTAACAATAACGCTGGAAGATCTGACTGCACTTGAAAAGCGCATGAAAGATTTGGTCGCGAAAGGCTATGATGTCGTTAAAAAGTGGATCCCTATAGCCGAGGCACGTCGAATTTTTGAAGAGCGTGGAGAAACCTACAAAGTTGAAATCATCGATGGTATGGGAGATGAGGTCGAGCAGGTGGGTTTGTACTATCACGAAGAGTATATCGACATGTGTCGTGGCCCTCATGTGCCTAATACGCGCTTTCTTAAAGCGTTCAAGCTGACTAAATTAGCGGGTGCGTATTGGCGAGCTGATGCCAAGAATAAAATGCTCCAGCGGGTCTATGGAACTGCCTGGTCGGATAAAAAAGCTCTAAATGCGTACCTGCAGCGCATAGAAGAAGCGGAAAAGCGTGATCATCGTAAGCTTGGTAAGCGTCTGGATCTTTTCCATACCCAGGAGGAAGCTCCGGGTATGGTGTTCTGGCACCCTAACGGCTGGACAATCTACCAGGTTATTGAGCAATACATGCGACAGGTCCAGATCGATAACGGTTATCAGGAAATTAAAACGCCTCAGGTAGTTGATCGCAGCTTGTGGGAAAGGTCGGGTCACTGGGATAAATTCCATGAGATGATGTTTACCACGAGCTCTGAAAACCGGGATTATGCCGTTAAACCGATGAATTGCCCTTGTCATGTTCAGGTATTTAATCAGGGGTTACGCAGCTATCGTGATTTGCCGTTACGTCTGGCAGAGTTTGGTTCTTGTCATCGTAATGAACCGTCCGGAACCCTGCATGGTTTGATGCGGGTGCGTAACTTCACCCAGGATGATGCCCATATCTTCTGTAGCGAGGATGCTATTCAGGAAGAGGTAGCGATCTTTATCGATCTGCTTTACAGCGTTTATAAAGATTTCGGTTTCGATGACATCATTCTCAAGCTATCAACTCGCCCAGAGCAGCGAGTAGGGTCTGATGAGGTGTGGGATCAATCGGAAGCCGCACTTGAGTCCGCTTTGAATGCTACAGGGCTAAAATGGGATCTTTTGCCTGGTGAGGGTGCATTTTATGGGCCGAAGATTGAGTTTTCACTGAAAGATTGCATCGGTAGGGTATGGCAGTGCGGTACTATCCAGGTTGATTTTTCAATGCCCGGTCGTCTGGATGCCCAGTTTGTAGCAGAAGATGGTTCACGACAAACTCCTGTAATGTTGCACCGAGCCATTTTGGGTTCTTTTGAGCGTTTTATCGGTATTCTGGTAGAAAATTACGCTGGTGCTATGCCGGTCTGGTTGTCTCCTGTTCAGCTTGTTGTACTGAATATTACGGACAATCAGGCCGAATATGCAGAAAAAGTGGCCAAAACCCTTAAAGAATCGGGCTTTAGGGTAAATGCGGACTTGAGAAACGAGAAGATCGGCTTTAAAATCCGCGAGCATACAATTCAGAAAGTTCCTTATCAGCTCATAGTAGGTGATAAGGAGATGGAAAGTGGCACTGTGGCTGTGCGTACTCTATCTGGTGAAGATCTGGGTAGCATGGATATGAATACCCTGGTTGAGTTGCTTCAAGTAGAAGTGGCAAAGCTGGGTCGTAGTCAGCACAGTGCTTGATTTAAATTCGAGCAGGAGCATGAACAATTAAGCGAGATAACAGAAGAGATCGACGCGTCCAATTACCACCGATCAACGAAAATATTCGTGCAGTAGATGTACGCCTTATTGATCAGGATGGAAATCAGGTTGGAGTAGTCCCCGCCATTGAGGCGCTGGGTCTTGCCCGTGAGGCAGAGTTGGACCTGGTTGAGATTAACGCAACATCGGAACCACCGGTGTGCAAAATCATGGATTACGGTAAGCATCTGTTCGAGCTTAAGAAACAGAAAGCGGCTGCTAAGAAAAAGCAGAAGCTAACCCAGGTGAAAGAAGTAAAGTTTCGCCCGGGGACCGAAGAAGGGGATTATCGGGTAAAACTACGCAACCTGATACGTTTCCTTGAAGAGGGGAATAAGGGCAAGGTGTCCTTACGTTATCGTGGTCGTGAGATGGCTCATCAGCAGCTGGGAATGGACCTACTTATGCGGGTTGAAAAAGACCTGGAAGAGTATGGTGTCGTTGAACAGCGTCCAAAGATGGAGGGTCGTCAATTGATCATGGTTCTTTCTCCCAAAAAGAAGAAGTAATCAAATTTATGCAAAGCCCGGCCAAGCCCCAGGTTTGGTCGGGTTTCGTTATTTTAGGTTACTTGTGTTATTCACTTACCGGCTCCAGAGAGCCGAGGAATGCGGAGTATTTTGCAATGCCAAAAATGAAGACAAAAAGCGGTGCGGCCAAGCGTTTTAAAAAAACGGCTAATGGCTATAAGCGTAAGTGTGCTTTTAAAAGCCACATTTTGACCAAGATGACTACCAAGCGTAAGCGTCAGTTGCGTGGCACTCAAGCCATGGCTCCAGCTGATGTTGCCTCAGTAGATCGTATGTTGCGTGTACGTTAAGGCGTATTCAATTCTTTATTGGTTTAAAATCTGGTTTATAGGAGATAACTTATGCCTCGCGTAAAACGTGGTGTGGTGGCGCGTCGTCGTCACAAGAAGATTCTGAAGCAGGCTAAGGGTTACTATGGTGCCCGTAGTCGTGTTTTTCGTGTAGCCAAGCAGGCTGTAACCAAAGCAGGTCAGTATGCTTACCGTGACCGTCGTCAGCGTAAGCGTCAGTTCCGTGCTTTGTGGATTGCCCGTATCAATGCGGCTTCTCGTGTGAACGGTTTGTCATACAGCCGTTTCATTGCTGGCCTTAAAAAGGCTTCAGTAGAGATCGATCGTAAAGTATTGGCTGATCTTGCGGTACACGAAAAGTCTGCTTTCGCAGCAATCGTGGCTAAAGCGAAAGAAGCTTTAGCGTAATCTCTTTGTTGAGATGTTAAAGGGAGGCTTCGGCCTCTTTTTTTTGCTTATTTTACAGGCTATGGGTGTGACCATTTATTCCTGGATGATTCCTGATGGTTGCTTTCTGTCGCTGTTTTTTTGTTCTGTGAACCGTTAATATACGGGCTATTTTACTGCTGGGGATATCTTCCCCCGATGGCGTTCGGAGTCAAATAATGGAAAAACTGGAATCATTGGTTGCCAGCGGTCAGCAAGCCGTTGCAGAGGCGGCTGATGCAGCAGCGTTGGATCAGGTGCGAGTGCAGTACCTGGGGAAAAAAGGTGAGTTGACCCAGCTGTTAAAAGGGCTTGGAAAACTATCTACCGAGGAGCGTCCCGCTGCTGGTGCGCACATTAACGAAGCCAAGCAACAAGTTCAGGATGCCATTACCGCACGTAAATTTTCACTGGAAAATGCTGCCTTGCTACAGAGGTTGTCGGCCGAGACTATTGACGTCACTTTGCCTGGGCGAGGACAGGATGTGGGTGGTTTGCATCCAGTGACTCGAACCATGGAGAGAATTGAAGGAATTTTTGCCAATATAGGTTTTCAGGTTGCTGAAGGTCCCGAAATTGAGGACGACTATCATAATTTCGAAGCGCTAAATATTCCCGGACACCATCCTGCACGTGCGATGCATGATACGTTCTATTTCGACGCACATACTTTGTTGAGAACCCACACTTCTCCTGTCCAGGTAAGGGTGATGGAAGACCGTCAGCCGCCGCTGCGTATTATTTGTCCGGGCAAGGTTTATCGTTGTGATTCAGACCTGACCCATACCCCGATGTTCCATCAGGTCGAAGGGCTTTTAGTCGACCGCAAGGTGAGCTTTGCGGATCTTAAAAGTACGGTTGAAGAGTTCTTGCGTGTGTTTTTTGAGCGAGATCTGGCAGTACGCTTCAGACCCTCCTATTTCCCTTTTACCGAACCCTCCGCAGAAGTAGACATCGAGTGGGGGCGTGACAGTGAAGGTAACGTCAAATGGCTTGAGGTGATGGGTTGTGGAATGGTTCATCCAAAGGTATTTACAGCTTCTGGAATAGATCCTGAACAATATACCGGGTATGCCTTCGGTATGGGGGTAGAGCGTTTGGCGATGCTGCGTTACGGCGTTAATGATTTGAGAATGTTTTTTGATAACGATCTTCGTTTCCTCGAACAGTTTCATTGAGTTTGTTATCTCGAAACCAAACATAATAGATGGCAACAACAGAATTTAGCGGATCCCAGGGTCCCGACAAGTTAATCAGGACGGCAGATGAAATTTAGCGAACAGTGGCTACGAGAGTGGGTAGATCCTAAAGCTACCACGGAAGAGCTGGCGCACCAGATCACAATGGCAGGTCTGGAGGTCGATGGTATTGAGGCGGTGGCCTCGGAGTTTAGTGGGGTAGTTGTGGGTGAAATTCTGTCAGCAGAACAGCATCCCGATGCCGATAAATTACGTGTGTGCCGTGTTACTGATGGTTCAGACGAGTATCAGGTTGTCTGTGGTGCACCGAACGCTCGCAAGGGTATTAAAGTACCTTTTGCCAAAGTAGGGGCCGTATTGCCAGGTGATTTTAAGATTAAAAAAGCCAGGCTGAGGGGTGTCGAGTCGTTCGGTATGTTGTGTGCCGAAGATGAGTTGGGCATTTCTGAAGAGCATGTGGGCTTGATGGAGTTACCGCTGGACGCTGCCGCAGGTGAGTGCTTAAGGGATTTCATGCTACTCGATGATCGCATTGTCGACGTTGATCTAACGCCAAATAGGGCAGATTGTCTTTCACTTGCAGGAATAGCACGCGAAGTGGGGGTGAACTACCGTCAGCCTGTTAATGAGCCTGATATTAAGCCTGTCCCCCCGAAACTGGACGATGTATTTGCAGTAACTATTCAGGCTCCAGCCGACTGTCCGCGATATGTTGGGCGGGTGATACGCAATCTAAACGTAACTGCGCCCACTCCTCTATGGATGAAAGAGCGCCTGCGTCGTAGCGGTGTGCGTAGTATTGATCCTATAGTTGATGTCACCAACTATGTAATGCTCGAGCTCGGTCAACCCATGCACGGCTTCGATCTGGCAACCTTGAGCGGTTCAATTATTGTTCGTCGAGCGACTGAGGGGGAGAAGTTAACCCTGCTTGATGGTCAGGAGATTACACTTTCCAGTGAAAACTTATTGATTGCCGACGAGCAAAAGCCGCTGGCCTTGGCCGGAATTATGGGTGGTGAAGTAACTGGTGTTAGTGCGGAAACGCGTGATGTGTTTTTAGAAAGTGCATTTTTTAATCCCATCAGTATTGCCGGAAAGGCTCGTGCTTTTGGTTTGCACACAGATTCCTCTCATCGCTTTGAGCGCGGTGTAGATCACCAGCTACAGGTTCGGGCAATTGAACGTGCTACAGCGCTGATCGTTGATATTTGCGGTGGTGAGCCAGGCGTAGTTAATGAGGTTTCCAGTGCAGAGCATTTGCCCAGCCAGCCTTTAATAACCCTGCATGCCCAAAAAATGACTGATCTGCTGGGGTTGGAGATTCCTGACGCTGAGATCGAAGAGTTGCTGACACGGTTGGGTTTGCAAGTCGAGCTTGAATCTTCGGGGGTATGGCAGGTTAAAGTGCCTAGCTATCGCTTCGATATTGAGCTGGAAGTGGATCTTGTGGAAGAGGTGGGGCGTACCTATGGATACGACCGCTTACCGTCATCGGCGCCGCAAATGAGTCTGGGTATGACGCCTCTGCCGGAAGCCCATGTAGAGATATCCCTGATCCGTCGTACGTTGGTTGCTGTTGGTTATCGTGAGGCGATTAATTACAGCTTCATTGATCCGAAACTACAGAGCCTGTTTCAGCCTGAACTGGAGCCGGTAATGCTGGCTAATCCTATTTCAGCTGATATGTCGGCGATGCGCACAAGCCTTGTGCCAGGTCTGGTTAAAACGTTGCAATATAATCTGAATCGCCAACGGAATCGGGTACGAATGTTTGAGTCCGGGCTTACCTTTGTAAAGAAGGGTGGTGTCGTCGAGCAAAACCTGCAAATGGCTGGTTTGATCTATGGAACGCGTCATCCGGAAGGTTGGACTGGAGATAATAGTCGAGTTGATTTCTTTGACCTGAAAGGTGATCTGACTACCATAGCATCGCTCGGTGGAAATGGTGATGACTACACCTTCAAAGCCATCACTGATATACCTTATTTACACCCTGGGCAGAGCGCTGAATTGCTTCGCCAGGGCGAACGGAAGGCTTATCTGGGCGCCTTGCATCCATCTATTCAAGCGAAGCTGGGAATTGATTTCCCAGTCTATGTGTTTGAAGGACATATTGTTGATGGTGTTGTCGCCGAATTCAACGAGTTATCCAAACACCCCGAAGTTCGACGTGATTTGGCGATTGTAGTGGATTTGGCGATCAATGCTGGCGATGTGCTTGAAGTTATTCGTGATACGGCCGGGGAGTGGCTCATAAACCTAAGGTTGTTTGACGTTTATCAGGGCAAAGGCATTGATCCACATAGAAAAAGTCTGGCTTTGGGCTTGACGTTACAGCATCCATCGCGCACGCTTAACGATGATGAAGTAAATGAAATTTTCGCCAAAGTGGTGAGTGCACTGACAGAGAGGTTTGACGCCGCTCTAAGGATGTAGTCTATGAAGGCTTTGACAAAAGCCGAAATGGCCGAGCGCTTGTTTGAAGAACTCGGCCTCAATAAACGAGAAGCCAAGGAACTGGTCGAACTTTTTTTCGAGGAGATCAGGGACGCCTTGGAAAATAATGAGCAGGTCAAGATGTCAGGATTTGGCAACTTTGATCTCAGGGACAAGAGTCAACGTCCTGGTCGCAACCCGAAGACCGGGGAAGAGATCCCTATTACAGCTCGTCGGGTAGTGACCTTTAGGCCGGGACAAAAGCTGAAAGCCAGAGTGGAAGCATATGCTGGAACCAAGCAATAACGCAGAACTCCCAACCATTCCTGGGAAACGCTATTTTACCATTGGTGAAGTTAGCGATCTGTGCGCGGTAAAACCGCATGTACTTCGGTACTGGGAGCAGGAATTCGCTCAGTTAAAACCTGTTAAGCGTCGTGGAAACCGACGTTACTATCAGCGTCAGGATGTGTTGATGATTCGTCAGATTCGCAGCCTTCTGTATGATCAGGGCTTTACCATTGGAGGCGCTCGTAACAGGCTATCCGGTGATGATGTTAAAGAAGACAATACTCAATATCGGCAGATTGTTCGTCAGATGATTAGAGAGCTTGAGGAGTTTTTAGAAGTTCTTAAAAAGTAACCTGAATAGCTCAAAAAAAGTTTGCGAGCCTATCTGATTACTGTATTATTCGCTCCGTTCTGCAGTTTGCTATTCACCTCAAGTCGGAGGCCAAGCGG